>NZ_JBIWFI010000014.1:20879-173055 GCF_044762985.1 Streptomyces sp. NPDC096339
CGCCGGGGGGGGTGGCGGCCCCGCCGCCCGCCCCCCCCCCACGACGGGGTCAGGGCAAGACAAAAGGCCGGTTCACCAGAGGTGAACCGGCCTTTTGTGGCAACCGGTAGGGCTGCGCTACGACGGGAGGCGTCAGCGCGAGACCTTGCCGGCCTTGATGCACGAGGTGCAGGCGTTGAGGCGCTTCGGCGTCCCATTGACCACGGCACGGACGCGCTGGATGTTCGGGTTCCAGCGACGCGAGGTGCGGCGGTGCGAGTGGGAGATGTTGTTGCCGAAGCTCGGCCCCTTGGCGCAAACGTCGCAGTTGGCAGCCACAGGTCACTCCAAAACTTCAGATGCAATTACAGTGAAATCCGGCGCACCGGATCAGAGGTCTGAAGTGGTTTGCCGGAAGAATGGCCCGACTCTCATCGGGCAACCGGAGCAGCATACAACGACTGCTCCCGTCCAAGAAAACTACCACGGCTGCCGCCGCTCCCGCCCCGGGGTCCCGCCGCCCCGGCAGTCCGGCGTTACCCTGCGGTGAACCCTGGCCCGCACAAGGAGGAACGCCCGGTGCCGCACGAGCCGCAGCCGCAGCACGCCGACGAGCTCGACGCCGAAGCGGTGCGCACCTGGAGCTCGCTGGCCCTGACCGCACTGGGCCGGGCCCGCGAGGACATCGACGCGATCAACGTCTACCCGGTGGCCGACGCGGACACCGGCACCAACCTCTACCTCACCGCCGAATCCGGCGCCCGCGCCGTCACCGAAGTGACGCAGGACACGGAGCCCGCCTCCCTGGCCCAGGCCGTACGGGCCTACGCGCACGGCGCGCTCATAGGCGCCCGCGGCAACTCCGGGACCATCCTGGCGCAGCTGCTGAGGGGCGTGGCCGACGTCCTGGGCGGCGAGCCCGGGGACCGGGCCCCCGGCCGGCTGCTGGCCCGGGCGCTGACCCGGGCCGCGGAGGAGGCGTACCAGGCCGTCGCCCACCCCGTGGAGGGCACCATGCTCACCGTCGCCGCGGCGGCGGCACGGGCCGGCGAGGCCGCCGGGGCCGCCGCCGGGACCGCGGCGGACGTGGCCGGGGCGGCGTACGGAGCGGCCCGCGCCGCACTCGCGGAGACCCCCGGGCAGCTGGCCGCGCTGGGCCGGGCCGGGGTGGTCGACGCGGGGGGCTGCGGGCTGGTCGCCGTACTCGGGGCCCTGTGGCAGGCGCTGTCCGGGCAGGAGCCGGCCCCCGAGGAGGTCCGCGGCCGGACCGTGGCCGTACCGGAGCCGTCCGAGCCCTGCGAGCAGGAGGCCGGGCCCGCCTACGAGGTGGTCTACCTGCTGGAGGCGCCCGAAGCGGCGGTGGAGGAGCTGCGCGCACGGCTCGACGGGCTGGGCGACTCGCTGGTGGTGGTCGGCGGCGAGGGGCTGTGGAACGTCCACGTCCACGTCGACGACCCCGGCGCGGCCGTCGAGGCCGGCGTCGTCGCCGGCCGCCCGTACCGGATACGGATCACGCACTTCGGCGACGAACGGCGCAGGGCGCGCGGCGAACGCGTCCAGCGGGCCGTGGTCGCCGTGGTCCCGGGCGAAGGCCTGGCCGTGCTGTGCGAGGAGGCCGGCGCGACCACCCTGCTCGCCCGCGCCGGGGAGGTCCCGGACATCGCCGGACTCCTCGACGCCGTGCGGCGCGCGCACGCCCGCGAGGTGGTCCTGCTGCCGGGCAGCGCCGAGCTGCGGGCGGCGGCGGCCGCGGCGGCCGACCAGGCCCGGGCCGAGGGCGTTCGGGTCGCGGTGATCCCCACCCGCTCCGCCGTCCAGAGCCTGGCCGCCCTCGCCGTGCACGACGGGGACGGCACCTTCGACGAGGACGTGGTCGCCATGACGGCGGCCGCCGGCGCCACCCGCTACGGGGAACTGGCCGTCGCCGAACGCCAGTCCTTCACCTCGGCCGGCATCTGCCAGGCCGGAGACGTGCTCGGCCTCATCGACGGCGACGTCGCGGTGATCGGCGGAGGCCTGCCCGAGACCGCCGAAGCCGTCCTGGACCGGATGCTCGGCTCCGGCGGCGAACTCGTCACCCTGGTCCTGGGCCCCGAGGTGCCGGACGCCCTCGCCGAGCGCCTGGAGGCGTACGTACAGCAGGGGCACCTGGCCGTGGACACCGTCACCTACCGGGGCGGCCGCTACTCGGCGCCGCTGCTCATCGGGGTGGAATAGCGGGCTTGTCAGCGCGATGGTGTGCAATGAACACGTGCCCGCGCTCGACGAAGACCTCAAGAAGACGCTCGGCCCCGCCACCGCCAAGGTGCTGGCCGAGCAGCTCGGCCTGCACACGGCCCTGGACCTGCTCCACCACTACCCGCGGCGGTACGCCGAGCGCGGTGAGCTGACCTCGCTGGCCGACCTCGCCGACCAGATCGACGAGCACGTCACCGTCGTCGCCCAGGTCGCCGACGCCCGGCTGCTGACCTACCAGGGCAGCCGCGGCGGCGGGAAGCGCCTCGAAGTCACCATCACCGACGGCAACGGCCGGCTCCAGCTGGTCTTCTTCGGAGCCGGGGTCCACAAGCCGCACAAGGAACTGCTGCCCGGCAGCCGCGCGATGTTCGCGGGCAAGGTGTCGATGTTCAACCGCAAGCTCCAGCTCGCCCACCCCGCGTACGAGCCGCTCGGCGCGGACGCCTCCGACCGGGACGCGGCGGCGGCCTTCGCCAATCAGCTCATCCCGATCTACCCGGCCTGCGCCAAGCTGGAGTCCTGGAAGATCGCCAAGTGCGTGGACGCCGTGCTGCCCAGGGCCCAGGAGGTCGTGGACCCGCTGCCGGCCGCCCTGCGCGACGGCCGGGGGCTGGTCCCGCTCACCGAGGCCCTGCTGAAGATCCACCGACCGGCCTCCAAGGCCGACGTGGAGGACGCCCGTCAGCGGCTGAAGTGGGACGAGGCCTTCGTCCTCCAGGTCGCCCTGGCCCGCCGCCGGCACGCCGACGCCCAGCTCCCGGCCGTCCCCCGCCGCCCCAGCCCGGGCGGCCTGCTCGACTCCTTCGACGCCAAGCTCCCGTTCACCCTCACCGAGGGCCAGCAGACCGTCTCCAAGGAGATCTTCGACGACCTGGCCACCGAACACCCCATGCACCGCCTCCTCCAGGGCGAGGTCGGTTCGGGCAAGACGATGGTGGCCCTGCGGGCCATGCTCGCCGTCGTGGACTCCGGGGGGCAGGCCGCCATGCTCGCGCCCACCGAGGTGCTCGCCCAGCAGCACCACCGCTCCGTCACCGAGATGATGGGCGAGCTGGCCGAGGGAGGGATGCTCGGCGGCTCGGACCAGGGGACCAAGGTGGTGCTGCTCACCGGGTCGATGGGGATGCCCGCACGGCGCCAGGCACTGCTCGACCTGGTCACCGGCGATGCCGGGATCGTGATCGGCACGCACGCGCTGATCGAGGACAAGGTGCAGTTCCACGACCTGGGACTGGTCGTCGTCGACGAACAGCACCGGTTCGGCGTCGAACAGCGCGACGCCCTGCGGTCCAAGGGGAAGCAGCCGCCGCACCTGCTCGTCATGACCGCGACCCCGATCCCGCGCACCGTCGCGATGACCGTCTTCGGCGATCTGGAGACCTCCGTCCTCGACCAGCTGCCCGCCGGCCGCTCCCCGATCGCCACGCACGTGGTCCCCGCGAAGGACAAGCCGCACTTCCTCGCACGCGCCTGGGAACGGGTCCGCGAGGAGGTGGAGAACGGCCACCAGGCGTATGTGGTCTGCCCCCGCATCGGAGACGAGGAGGAACCGAAGAAGAAGGGCTCCGCGCAGGACGAGGCCGAGAAGCGGCCGCCGCTCGCCGTCCTGGACATCGCCGAGCAGCTCACGCGGGGCCCGCTCGCGGGGCTGTCGGTGGAGGTGCTGCACGGCCGCATGGATCCGGCCGACAAGGACGACGTGATGCGCCGGTTCGCCGCCGGCGAGGTCAAGGTGCTGGTCGCCACGACCGTGATCGAGGTCGGGGTGAACGTCCCGAACTCCACCGTCATGGTGATCATGGACGCGGACCGCTTCGGCGTCTCCCAGCTCCACCAGCTGCGCGGCCGCGTCGGCCGCGGCTCCGCACCGGGGCTGTGCCTGCTGGTCAGCGAGATGCACGAGGCGAGCCCCGCCCGCGCCCGGCTGGCCGCCGTCGCCGCGACCCTGGACGGCTTCGAACTCTCCCGGATCGACCTGGAGGCGCGCCGCGAGGGCGACGTCCTCGGCCAGGCCCAGTCCGGGGTGCGCTCCTCGCTGCGGGTGCTGTCCGTCATCGAGGACGAGGAGGTCATCGCCCAGGCCCGCGAAGAGGCTGGCCGCGTGGTCGCCGCCGATCCGGAGCTGGAGCGGCTGCCGGGCCTGCGCACCGCCCTGGACGCACTCCTGGACACCGAGCGGGAGCAGTACCTGGAGAAGGGCTGACAATGGGGGTGCCCGTTGTCCCCGAAGATCGAAGGACCCCCAGATGACCCGCGTGATCGCCGGCAGCGCCGGCGGGCGACGGCTGACCGTGCCCCCCGGCACCGGCACCCGGCCGACCTCGGACCGGATGCGCGAAGGGCTCTTCTCCACCTGGGAGTCGCTGCACGGAGTCGAAGGGGCCCGGGTGCTCGACCTGTACGGCGGCTCCGGGGCCGTGGGCCTGGAGGCCCTCTCGCGCGGCGCCGCCCACGCCCTGCTGGTCGAGGCCGACGCCAAGGCCGCCAAGGCGATCCGGGACAACATCAGGGCGCTGGGCCTGCCCGGCGCCGAGTTCCGGGCGGGCAAGGCCGAGCAGGTCATCGCGGGAGCCGCGCCCGGGGACCCGTACGACATCGTCTTCCTGGACCCGCCGTACGCCGTGGACCACGCGGAACTGCGGGAGATCCTCCTCACACTCCGGTCCAATGGCTGGATCACGGACGATGCGCTCGTCACCGTGGAGCGCAGCACGAGGAGCGGCGCCTTCCCGTGGCCCGAGGGCTTCGAGCCGCTGCGGTCACGGAAGTACGGCGAGGGCACCCTTTGGTACGGTCGCGCCGCCTTCACCAGCGAAGACTCATGAACGAGGGAGTTCAGTTGCGCCGCGCCGTCTGTCCCGGGTCCTTCGACCCCATCACCAACGGACACCTCGACATCATCGGACGCGCCTCCAGGCTCTACGACGTCGTGCACGTCGCCGTGATGATCAACCAGTCGAAGAAGGGCCTGTTCACCGTCGAGGAGCGGATCGAGCTGATCCGCGAGGCGGTGGCGGACTACGGCAACGTCGAGGTCGAGTCCTTCCACGGGCTGCTCGTCGACTTCTGCAAGCAGCGGGACATCCCGGCCATCGTCAAGGGTCTGCGCGCCGTCAGCGACTTCGACTACGAGCTCCAGATGGCCCAGATGAACATGGGTCTCTCGGGTGTCGAGACGCTGTTCGTGCCGACCAACCCCACCTACAGCTTCCTGTCCTCCTCGCTGGTCAAGGAGGTCGCGGCCTGGGGCGGCGACGTCGCCCACCTGCTGCCCGCGCACGTGCACGCGGCGCTGATGGAACGGCTGCGCGAGCGCTGATCCCGGGGCCCGCCGCCTGACCTGACGTCAGGCGGTGTCGGACGTCCACCCGCTGGCCTTACAGTCGTGCCGTCCGTCTCAGGAACCGCCCGAGGCCGAGAGAGTGCGAGCCCCCATGGACGTGCAGAAGAAGCTCGACGAGATCGTCGCGGCCGTCGGCGGCGCCCGGTCCATGCCCATGTCGGCCTCGTGCGTGATCAACCGCGCCGAGCTGCTCGCCCAGCTCGAAGAGGTCCGCCAGGCGCTTCCCGGATCGCTCGCGCAGGCCCGGGAACTCATCGGCGGCCGGGAGCAGATGGTCGAGGAGGCCCGCCGGGAGGCGGAGCGGATCATCGAGTCCGCCCACAACCAGCGCGGTTCGCTGATCTCCGACACCGAGATCGCGCGGCGCTCCCAGGCCGAGGCGGACCGGATCCTGGAGGAGGCCCGCCGCGAGGCCGAGGAGATCCGAGCCGAGGCCGACGACTACGTCGACAGCAAGCTCGCGAACTTCGAGGTCGTGCTGACCAAGACCATCGGCTCGGTGGACCGCGGCCGGGAGAAGCTGCTGGGCCGCGGCCCCGGTCTCGACGAGCACGGCTACGACGACGCCGAGGCGCCCGAGCGCAGCCACGACCCCGAAACGCAGCGCCGGCAGGCGGACGCGTACGTGGACACCAAGCTGGCGACCTTCGAGGCGGTGCTGTCCAAGACCCTGGAGGCCGTGGGCCGCGGCCGGCAGAAGCTGCTGGGGCGGGTGCCCACGGACGACCTGGGCGCGCACATGGCCGCCCAGGAGGCCGCGGGCGGCCAGGCCTCCCGCTCGGCGAGCGACGCGGACTTCCTGGCGGGCCTGGCCGAACCGGCGGCGCCCGTGGCCCCGCAGATCCCGGCGCAGGCGGAACCCGTGTACGACATGTACTCCGGCCGGGGGGCCGACTCCGCCGGGGCGGCCTACACGGGCTCGTACGCGGGGCAGCAGGACGCGTACGCGTACCCGGACCCCTACACCGGCACCGACGGCGCGGGCGTGGCCTACGGGGCGCCCTACGCCGGTCAGCAGCAGGACCCGTACGCCGGCTACCACCAGGTCCAGCAGCCCGACCCGTACGCCGCGCACTACGAAGAGCAGCCGCAGGCCCCCGGGCAGCCCGCGCTCGACGAGACCAGCTTCTTCGACACGAGCATGATCAACCTGGACCAGCTGCGCCAGTACGAACAGGGGCGCTAGACCCGGATTGGGCTCAGGGCGAAGCGGCGGGTATCCTGGCTGTTCGGTCGCGCGTATGCACCGCGATCCATGCTGCCCTCAAGCGGCGGAAATCTTGATCTTCAGCGATCTGTGAAAGCAGGAACGGCCCTGAACACCCGCCTCGACCACCGCAACCCCCTCGTGTTCGACACGCACGAGTTGGGTCGGCGTCCTGGTGCCATGCAGCGGCTGTCCCGTGAGATCGAGGCACCGGCGGACTTCGGTCTCACCGGCGTCATCGGAGTGCCGGAAGGTGCCCCGGTCAAGATCAACCTCCGTCTCGAGTCGGTCATGGAAGGGGTGCTTGTCACAGGCACCGCTCGTGCATCGGCCGTAGGTGAGTGCGTAAGGTGTCTGGAGTCCGTGGAGCGCGAGCTCAAGGCGGACTTCCAGGAGATGTTCTCGTACCCTGACGCCGACGACCGGGGCCGCCCCAAGGCGGAGCCGGCCGACGACGCCGAGGACGACGAGGACACGCTCTACCTTGAGGACGGCTTGTTCGACCTCGAACCCGTGCTGCGGGATGTGGTGGTGCTCGCACTGCCCATGCAGCCGGTGTGCCGGGAGGACTGTCTCGGACTGTGCCCCGATTGCGGGCTCAGCCTGAACGAGGACCCGGACCACCACCATGACGCCGTCGACATCCGTTGGGCGGCTTTGCAAGGACTCGTCGTGACCGATCAGGACGACGAGAAGGACAACATGAGCGGCACTGCCTCTGACGGAGTTCAGGGCGCCGCCGAGAAGCAGGAGAAGTAGCCGTGGCTGTTCCGAAGCGGAAGATGTCGCGCAGCAACACGCGCCACCGCCGGTCGCAGTGGAAGGCTGCGGTCCCCACCCTGGTTTCGTGTGAGCGTTGCCAGGAGCCGAAGCTCCAGCACATTGCGTGCCCGAGCTGCGGCACCTACAACAAGCGCCAGGTCCTCGAGGTCTGAGCGGCTGGTGAGAGGCGCAATGTCTGAGCTGTCCAACGCTGAGAAGCAGGCAGACAGTAACAACGCGGCCTCGTCCCACACGCTTCTGGAAGGGCGGCTCGGGTATCGACTCGAGTCCGCCCTTCTGGTGCGTGCACTGACCCACCGTTCGTACGCGTACGAGAACGGCGGTCTGCCCACCAACGAACGCCTGGAGTTCCTCGGGGACTCCGTGCTGGGCCTGGTGGTCACGGACACGCTGTACACGACCCACCCCGATCTCCCCGAGGGCCAGCTGGCCAAGCTCCGGGCCGCGGTGGTCAACTCGCGCGCACTTGCGGAGGTCGGACGCGGCCTCGATCTCGGCTCCTTCATCCGGCTCGGCCGGGGCGAAGAGGGCACGGGAGGCCGGGACAAGGCCTCCATCCTCGCCGACACCCTTGAAGCGGTGATCGGCGCGGTCTATCTCGACCAGGGCCTCGACGCGGCCTCGGAGCTGGTGCACCGGCTCTTCGACCCGCTCATCGAGAAGTCCTCGAACCTCGGCGCCGGCCTGGACTGGAAGACCAGCCTCCAGGAGCTCACGGCCGCCGAAGGTCTTGGCGTACCGGAATACCTGGTCACGGAGACCGGTCCGGACCACGAGAAGACCTTCACCGCTGCCGCCCGCGTCGGTGGTGTCTCGTACGGCACCGGCACCGGCCGCAGCAAGAAGGAAGCGGAACAGCAGGCGGCGGAGTCCGCGTGGCGCGGGATCCGTGCCGCCGCGGACGAGCGGATCGCGGCCGAGGCCGCTGCCGCAGCCGCTCCGGCCGAAGCCACGGCTCCGGCCGAGGCCGCGGACGGCGGGGCGCCGAAGCCCGCCGAACCGGCGCCGGGTGCCTGACCCTTCCTTGGCCTTCGGGCTTCCCCCGCCCCGTCACCTGCGCAGCAGGCGGCGGGGCGGACCCGTTTCCGGGGCCTTCCGCACTGGTCGGTACGCTCACGGGAGAGAGCCCGATCCGATAACCCCGGAGGAACACCGTGCCCGAGCTGCCCGAGGTCGAAGTCGTGCGGCGGGGCCTGGAGCGCTGGGTGGCCGGGCGGACCGTGGAGGCCGTCGAGGTCCTGCACCCGAGGGCCGTACGGCGCCACGCGGGTGGCGGGGCCGACTTCGCGGCGAGGCTGCGCGGGGAGACGATCGGCGTGCCGCAGCGGCGCGGGAAGTACCTGTGGCTGCCCCTGGAGGGCGGCCACCAGTCGGTTCTCGGGCACCTCGGCATGAGCGGGCAGCTGCTCGTGCAGCCGTTGGACGCCCCCGACGAGAAGCACCTGCGGATCAGGGTCCGGTTCGAGGACGACCGCGGGACGGAGCTGCGCTTCGTCGACCAGCGGACCTTCGGCGGGCTCTCACTGCACGAGAACACGCCCGACGGGCTGCCCGACGTCATCGCGCACATCGCCCGGGACCCCTTGGACCCGCTGTTCGACGAGGGTGCCTACCATCTCGCGCTGCGGGCCAAGCGGACCACCGTCAAGCGGGCGCTGCTGGACCAGTCGCTGATCAGCGGGGTCGGCAACATCTACGCCGACGAGGCGCTGTGGCGCGCCAAGCTGCACTACGAGCGCCCCACCGCGAACCTCACGCGCCCCCGGAGCGCGGAACTCCTCGGTCACGTACGCGATGTCATGAACGCCGCCCTCGCGGTCGGCGGCACCAGCTTCGACAGCCTCTACGTCAACGTGAACGGCGAGTCGGGGTACTTCGACCGCTCGCTCGACGCCTACGGGCGCGAGGACGAGCCCTGCCGCCGCTGCGGTACGCCGATGCGGCGCCGGCCGTGGATGAACCGGTCGAGCTACTTCTGCCCGCGCTGTCAGCGGCCGCCGCGCGTTTCGTCGTAGGACTGCCGGGCGGACAGCACCTGGGTCATGTTCCCCTCCAGGAAGTGGATGAGGGAGAGCAGCCGGTCGGCGACCTCGGTGCCGAGCGGGGTCAGCCGGTAGTCGACGCGGGGCGGGTTGGTCGGCTGCGCCTCGCGGTGGACGACGCCGTCGCGCTCCAGCGCGTGCAGCGTCTGGGAGAGCATCTTCTCGCTGACCCCCTCCACCCGTCGGCGCAGCTCGTTGAAGCGGCACGGGCCCTCGCGCAGCGCGCCCAGGGTCAGGCTGCCCCAGCGGCCGGTGACGTGTTCCAGGGTCTCGCGGGAGGGGCAGGCGCGCGCGAAGACGTCGAACGGTGGCTCGGTCCCGGCGGCTTCGGTACAGACGGCAGGTGTGTCCATGAGGAATAGCGTACTCCTCCACAGCGCTAACCATTAGGTTGCGCTTTCTGAAAGTTAGTGCTTTGCTTCTTCTCGTCGCACCACACCTCGTGGTCCGACGAGAACGCTTCCCGAGGGAGAGATCACCTTGTCCGGTATCACGCACGCCCCCGTCGTCTCGATCGCCTACCACTCGGGTTACGGCCACACCGCGGTCGTGGCCGAGGCCGTGCGCAGCGGCGCCGCCGAGGCCGGGGCCACCGTCCACCTGATCAAGGTGGACGAGATCGACGACGCCCAGTGGGCGCTGCTCGACGCGTCCGACGCGATCGTCTTCGGCTCGCCGACCTACATGGGCACCGCCTCCGGCGCCTTCCACGTCTTCGCCGAGGCCACCTCGAAGCGCTGGTTCGGCGACGCCTGGCAGGACAAGGTGGCCGCCGGGTTCACCAACTCCGGCTCCAAGAGCGGCGACAAGCTGCACACCCTGCAGTTCTTCCAGATCCTCGCCGCACAGCACGGCATGAGCTGGGTCAACCTGGGCCTGAAGCCGGGCTGGAACACCAGCACCGCCTCCGAGAACGACCTCAACCGCCTCGGCTTCTTCTCCGGCGCGGCGGCCCAGTCCAACTCCGACGAGGGTGCGGACGCCGTCCACAAGGCCGACATCGCCACCGCCGAGCACCTGGGCCGTCGCGTGGCCGAGCACGCCCGCGTCGTGGTGGCGGGCCGCGCGGCACTCGCCGCGCTCTGACCGCTGAAAGGTCCGGCTGAAGGGTCCGGCTGAACGGCCGGACTAGAAGCCGAAGTCCTGGGTCCACCAGGGGCCGCCGGCGGCGAAGTACGCGCCGACGCCCAGGGTGCGGAACTCGCAGTTCAGGATGTTCGCCTTGTGGCCGGGGCTGTTCATCCAGGCCTTCATCACGGACTCGGCGTCGCCCTGGCCGCGGGCTATGTTCTCGCCGCCGAGGCCCCCGACGCCCGCCTTGGCGGCCCGGTCCCAGGGGCTGAGCCCATCGGGGTCCGTGTGGTCGAAGAAGGCGCGCGTGGCCATGTCCTTGCTGAACGCCTCCGCGAGCGTCGCCAGCGGCGGGTTGGCCCGCACCGGGCCGCATCCCGCCATGGCTCGCTCCTGGTTCACCAGGGCCAGTACGGCGGCCTCCTCGGCGGAGTGCCCGTCCGTCGGGGTGGCCGGTGCCGGGGCGGCGGTCTTCTCCGGGGACTTGGTGGCGGGCGCCGGCTCGGCGGCGGGCTCGGTCGTGGGCTTCGCGGCGGGCTTGGCGGCGGGCTTGGCGACGGGCTTGGTGGAAGGCGCGGCGCTCGGTGTGCCGCTCGGCGAGGGGGAGCCGGACGGGCTCGGGCTCCTCGACACCGACGGCGACGGTGAGGTCGAGGCCGAGGTCGAGGCCGAGGGGGAGGCCGGGGCGGAGGGCGAGACCGAGGCGCTCCCGGTGGGGGAGGGGCTCTGGGGCTGCGGGGCGCGGCCGGGCAGGTGGGCGAGGCCGCCCAGCGGCTGGGCCGACCGGTCGGGGCTCGGCGAGGCCTTCGCCTGGGCCTGCCCCTCGCCGGCGTCCGCGGTGGCGCTGACCCCCACGTAAGGGAAGGAACCGCCGACCGGCACCATGCCGGTCGTGATCGCCGTCGTGCCGAGGGTCACTGCCACCGCGACACCCAGAAGACCGGTGCGCAGGGCGGTGCGGCGCGCGCCACCGGGGCGCGGTGCGGAGGGGAGAGCGTGGCGTCCCATCGGCGTCGGGCCTTCCTTGTAAGATCACGATCGCTGTTTGCTCGCCCGAACGGGTGAGCTCATTGGTGCGCGACTGTACGCCATGGGACAAGGGGGGCGATGTGCTCCAAAATCGTTTGCCCGGTTAGCGTTCACGCATGAATGAAGATGTCCGCCTGACCGCCTGGGTGCGCGGCCGTGTACAGGGAGTGGGCTTCCGCTGGTTCACCAGGGAGAACGCTCTGGGGATCGGCGGGCTCGTAGGCTTCGCGCTCAACCTCGACGACGGGCGAGTGCAGGTGGTGGCCGAGGGTCAACGTGAGAATTGCCACCGGCTGCTCGACTGGCTCCGCTCCGCCGACACGCCCGGGCAGGTGGACGGAGTGACAGAGATCTGGGGCACACCGCGCGGTGGCTACGACGGATTCGCGATCCGTTGACCGATCGACTGATCATGTACTGATCACACCCGAGGAGCGACCGCATACGGTCGGAACTGCGCGTTCCTCGCCGAGACGTTGCCGAAGCCCGTGATCCGTGGAAGGCTCGGAGACGAGGATGATCTCCACGCCCCTTGCGCGGGCCGGGCTGCCCGCCGATACGGGGCGTGATCGTGTTGACCGTCAAACTTTTTGGTGAGACGCTGGAAGCCCCGCGCACCTGAGCTGTTTGGCAGTGTTGGCAGTATTAAGCGCAGTGACTGTCAGTCGCTGTCGGACATCCGCGGGTGCGATTCCCTCACGACCCACACCGCTTCGGTCGGTCACTCAGTGTGGAGGACCATCCATCATGGCAAAGGCGCTTCTCGGTTACGTCGGCGGTTCCGACCCGCGACTCCTCGCCGAGATGCGACGGCTTCAGCAGCGCGTCCAGGACCTCGAGTCCGAGCTCGTACGGATTCAGTCCGAAAATGACGCGCTGAACGCGGCCGCCGCCCAGCACGACGGAGATTCGCTGCTGGACCGCATCGACATCGACGTACCCCAGGCGGAGCCTGCGCTCACCTGATCCGCGCTACTCGTCGCTCGACTCCGAGCCCGGCATGATCTGCAAGGGACGCTCCGGCGTCCCTTCTTCCTTTCGGCACCGCCTTCTTTCGGCACCGCGCCGCGAGGCGTCGGGCCAGGCTGGGCAATTCCTTTAACGTCAGTTGTGCCCTGCACCTTCATGGGTGAAACAGAACGCGAAAGGTAGAGTCCGGCGGCGTGCACCTCAAGTCCCTGACCCTGCGTGGCTTCAAATCCTTTGCATCCGCCACGACCCTGCGCTTCGAACCCGGCATCACCTGTGTCGTGGGTCCGAACGGCTCGGGCAAGTCCAATGTGGTGGACGCGCTGTCCTGGGTCATGGGCGAACAAGGGGCCAAGTCCCTGCGCGGCGGGAAGATGGAAGACGTCATCTTCGCCGGGACCACGGGCCGGCCGCCCCTCGGGCGCGCCGAGGTGTCCCTGACCATCGACAACTCCGACGGCGCGCTGCCCATCGACTACGCCGAAGTCACCATCACCCGGATCATGTTCCGCGGCGGCAGCAGCGAGTACCAGATCAACGGGGACACCTGCCGCCTGCTCGACATCCAGGAGCTGCTCTCCGACTCCGGCATCGGCCGCGAGATGCACGTCATCGTCGGCCAGGGGCAGCTGGACTCCGTACTGCACGCCGACCCCATGGGACGCCGCGCCTTCATCGAGGAGGCGGCCGGAGTCCTCAAGCACCGCAAGCGCAAGGAGAAGGCGCTGCGGAAGCTGGACGCGATGCAGGCCAATCTCGCGCGCGTGCAGGACCTCGGCGACGAGCTGCGGCGGCAGCTCAAGCCGCTGGGACGGCAGGCGGCCGTGGCGCGGCGGGCCGCCGTGATCCAGGCCGACCTGCGTGACGCCCGGCTGCGGCTGCTCGCCGACGACCTGGTCACGCTGCGGCGGGCGCTCGACGAGGAGCTCGCGGACGAGGCGGCCCTGAAGGAACGCAAGGAGGCCGCAGAGGCGCAGCTCGCGGGCGCGCTGCGCCGGGAGGCCGAACTGGAGGCGGCGGTGGGGGAGCTGGCCCCCAGGCTCCGGCGGGCCCAGCAGACCTGGTACGAACTGTCCCAACTGGCCGAGCGGGTACGCGGGACCGCTTCCCTGGCCGACGCGCGGGTCAAGAGCGCGACGGCTCCGGCCGAGGAGGAGCGGCGCGGCCGCGACCCCGAGGACATGCGGCGGGAGGCCGCGCGGATCCGCGAGCAGGAGGCGGAACTGACGGCGGCTCTGGAGGCGGCCTCGCGTGCGCTGGAGGACACCGCCGAGCACCGGGGCGAGCTGGAGCGGGCCCTGGCCGAGGAGGAACGGCGACTGCGGGACGCGGCCAGGGCCATCGCGGACCGGCGCGAGGGGCTGGCCCGGCTGACGGGCCGGCTCGGAGCCGCACGCTCCCGGGCGGGGGCGGCGCAGGCCGAGATCGACCGGCTGGTCGCGGCGCGCGACGAGGCGGAGCGCCGGGCGGGTGCCGCGCAGGCGGAGTACGAGGCCCTGGCGGAGGAGGTCGGAGGGCTCGACGAACCCTCGCTGGACGCCGAGCACGAGGCGGCCCGGGCGGAGCTGACGGCAGCGGAGGCGGGGCTGTCCGCGGCGCGGGACGCCCTGTCCGAGGCGGAACGTTCGCGGGCGGCGGTGTCGGCGCGGCGCGACGCGCTGGCGCTGGGGCTGCGCCGCAAGGACGGTACGGGCGCGCTGCTCGCGGCGCGCGAGCGGCTGGCCGGGCTGCTGGGCCCGGTCGCCGAGCGGCTCTCCGTGGCCCCGGGGCACGAAGCCGCGGTGGCCGCCGCGTTGGGCTCGGCGGCGGATGCGCTGGCGGTGGCCTCGCCGGGGGCGGCGGCGGAGGCCATCCGGCACCTGCGCGAGGCGGACGCGGGCCGCGCGACGCTCCTGATCACCCCACCGACCACCCTCCCGGGAGGGGGCGCGGCCGCCGCGGCTCCGGCTGCCCTCCCGGGCCAAGGCGGAGCCCCTTCGGCTGCCGCTCCGGCCGCGCTCGCGGGCCGGTCCGGGCCCCTTTCGGCCGCCGCCCCAGCCGCCTTCCCGGGCCGGTCCGGGGTCCCTTCGGCTGCCGCCCCAGCCACCTTCCCGGGCCGGTCCGGGATCCCTTCGGCTGCCGTCCCGGCTGCCCTCCCGGGCCAGGGCTCGGGCCCCGACCAGCCGTCGGCCGAGGCTGGAGACGAGGGCTCTTTCCCCCACCCCACCCCTTCCCGCAACCGGGCTCTGCCCGGACCCGCTCCTCAAACGCCGGAGGGGCTGGATGGGCGGGACCGGGCTCTGCCCGCGCCCGCGGCTCCAGCCGCCGTGCACCACCCAGCCCCTCCCGCGTTTGAGGAGCGGGGTACGGGGCCGAGCCCCGGCGGCGAAGCCGTGCCCCCGGTTGCGCCGCCACTCGGTGAGGCCGCGCCCCTTGCCGCGCCGCCCCTCGGCGAAGCCGCGCCCCTTGCCGCGCCGGGGCCCGGCGGCGGTGGGGGCGGCGGGGCCGTGCCCGCCGCGGAGCTGATCGGCGGGGACGCCGAAGTGCGGCGGGCCGTCGGGTGGGTGCTGCGGGACCACGTCGTCGTCGGCACGCTCGACGAAGCCGAGGCGTTCGTCGTACGGAACCCCGACGCGGTGGCCGTGACCGCGGACGGCGACGTGCTCGGCGCGCACCTCGCCCACGGCGGCTCCGCGGGTGCGCCCAGCCTCATCGAGGTGCAGGCCGCCGTCGACGAGGCCGCGCAGGAGCTGGCCCGGCTGGACGAGCGGTGCCGGGAGCTCGCCGAGGCCAGGGAGGCCGCCCAGGCCCGCCGCCGGGACGCGGCCGCCCTGGTCGAGGAGCTCGCCCAGCGGCGGCGGGCCGCCGAACAGGCCCGCGCCGGGGTCGCGCAGCAGCTCGGGCGCCTCGCCGGACAGGCGAAGGGCGCCGCGGGCGAAGCCGAACGCGCCACCGCCGCCGCCGCGAAGGCGCAGGACGCGCTGGAGCAGGCCCTGGCCGAGGTGGAGGAGTGCGCCGAACGGCTGGCGACGGCCGAGGAGATCCCTGTGGAGGAGGAGCCGGACACCTCCCGGAGGGACCGGCTCGCCGCCGACGGGGCCAACGCCCGGCAGACCGAAATGGAGGCCAGGCTCCAGCTCAGGACCCACGAGGAGCGGGTCAAGGGGCTGGCCGGACGGGCCGATTCGCTGGACCGCGCCGCCAGGGCCGAGGACGAGGCCCGGGCGCGCGCCGAGCGGCGCCGCGCCCGCCTGGCGTACGAGGCACGGGCGGCCCGCGCCGTGGCCGACGGTTCCCGGCAGCTGCTCGCCCACGTGGAGGTGTCGCTGCGCCGGGCCGAGGAGGAGCGCACCGCGGCCGAACACGCAAAGGGCCTGCGGGAGCGGGAGCTCGCCGACGCCCGCAACCACGGCCGCGACCTCAAGGGCGAGCTCGACAAACTCACCGACTCCGTACACCGCGGCGAGGTGCTCGGCGCCGAGAAGCGGCTGCGCATCGAGGCCCTGGAAGGCAGGGCGCTGGAGGAGTTCGGCCTGGAGACCGCCGGACTCGTCGCCGAGTACGGGCCGGACCAGCCGGTGCCCCCGTCCCCGCCCGCCGACGGCGAGACCCTGCCGGAGGATCCGGAGGACCCCCGCAACCTGCCCGGCCCCTTCGTACGGGCGCAGCAGGAGAAGCGGCTCAAGTCCGCCGAGCGGGCCTATCAGCAGCTCGGCAAGGTCAACCCGCTGGCCCTGGAGGAGTTCGCCGCGCTGGAGGAGCGACACCAGTTCCTCAGCACCCAGCTGGAGGACCTGCGCAAGACACGGGCCGACCTCCTTCAAGTGGTGAAGGAGGTCGACGCGCGGGTCGAGCAGGTGTTCACGGAGGCGTACCGCGACACGGCCCGCGAGTTCGAGGGGGTGTTCTCGCGGCTGTTCCCCGGCGGCGAGGGCCGGCTGATCCTCACGGATCCCGACAACATGCTGGCCACCGGCGTCGACGTGGAGGCCCGTCCGCCGGGCAAGAAGGTCAAGCGGCTGTCGCTGCTCTCGGGCGGCGAGCGCTCGCTGACGGCCGTCGCCCTGCTGGTCTCCATCTTCAAGGCGCGGCCCAGTCCGTTCTACGTGATGGACGAGGTGGAGGCCGCCCTGGACGACACCAACCTGCAGCGGCTGATCCGGATCATGGAGGAGCTCCAGGAGAGCTCGCAGCTGATCGTGATCACGCATCAGAAGCGGACGATGGAGGTCGCCGACGCGCTCTACGGCGTCTCGATGCAGGGTGACGGGGTCTCCAAGGTCATCAGCCAGAGACTTCGCTGACAGCCGCTTCATTCAAGAAGTGAATCTCGCCCCCCTGGGATCGCTGCCGCATACGCTCGACCCCCGGTATTGACTTCAGGAATTGAACACATAAGCTCGCTCCGCTGTCTCCCGCCTTCGGGTGGTGCCCGATCTTGAACTGTGCGCCACTAGGAGAACGGACAAAACCCCCACGGAGCACACCTTGACCAGCACAGCGCAGGAACCGGCGTCGGGCGGATCGGCCGCGCCGCGGCCCGAGCACCTCGGCCGCGTCATCTTCATCGCCGCCGCCGCGGCGATGGGCGGCTTCCTCTTCGGCTACGACAGCTCCGTCATCAACGGCGCCGTCGTCGCCATCCGGGAACGCTTCGACATCGGCTCCGAGGCGCTCGCCCAGGTGATCGCCGCCGCGCTGATCGGCTGCGCGCTCGGCGCCGCCACGGCCGGCCGCATCGCCGACCGGATCGGCCGTATCCGCTGCATGCAGATCGCCGCCGTGCTCTTCACCGCGAGCGCCCTCGGCTCGGCCCTCCCGTTCGCCCTCTGGGACCTCGCCATGTGGCGCGTGATCGGCGGCTTCGGCATCGGCATGGCCTCCGTCATCGGCCCCGCCTACATCGCCGAGGTGTCCCCGCCCGCCTACCGCGGCCGACTCGCCTCCTTCCAGCAGGCCGCCATCGTCATCGGCATCGCCGTCTCCCAGCTCGTCAACTGGGGCATCCTCAACCTCGCCGACGGGGAGCAGCGCGGCGAAATCGCGGGCCTGGAGGCCTGGCAGTGGATGCTCGGGGTGATGGTCGTCCCGGCCGTCGTCTACGGGCTGCTGTCCTTCGTGATCCCCGAATCCCCCCGCTACCTCGTCTCCGTCGGCCGCAACGCCGAGGCCAGGAAGGTGCTCGCCGAGGTGGAGGGCAAGCGCGTCGACCTCGACGGGCGCATCGCCGACATCGAGCACACCATGAGGTCCGAGCACAAGTCCACCTTCAAGGACCTGCTCGGCGGCCGGTTCGGCTTCCTGCCCATCGTCTGGGTCGGCATCGGCCTGTCCGTCTTCCAGCAGCTCGTCGGCATCAACGTGATCTTCTACTACAGCTCCCTGCTGTGGCAGTCCGTCGGCATCGACCCGAGCGCCTCGTTCCTGTACTCCTTCGAGACCTCCGTGGTGAACATCGTCGGTACGGTCATCGCGATGGCGCTCGTGGACCGCATCGGCCGCAAGCCGCTGGCCCTCATCGGCTCGGCCGGCATGGCGATCTCGCTGGGCATGGCCGCGTGGGCGTTCTCGTACAAGTCCGGTACGGGCGACGACATCTCCCTGCCGCACGCCCAGGGCATCGTGGCCCTGGTCGCCGCCAACTGCTTCGTCCTCTTCTTCGCCCTGTCCTGGGGCGTGGTGGTCTGGGTGCTCCTCGGCGAGATGTTCCCGGGCCACATCCGGGCCGCGGCCCTCGGCGTCGCGGCCGCCGCCCAGTGGATCGCCAACTGGGTCATCACCGTCTCGTTCCCGACGCTGTCGGACTGGAACCTGTCCGGCGCCTACATGATCTACACCGGCTTCGCCTTGCTCTCGATCCCCTTCGTCCTCAAATGGGTGCCGGAGACCAAGGGCAAGGCGCTGGAGGAGATGGGGTAACCATCCCCCGCCAACGCCCCGTCTCCTCGATACTGCCCCGGCTCAGTCCTTGAGCCGGGGCAGTACCTGTTCGCACAGCAGGTGCAGGCTGCGCCAGCCCTCGTCGATCGGCATCCCGCCGCACAGCGGGTGCAGCACCAGGTTCCCGGCCTCGCCGGCTCCCCGGGCGTACGCGACCGCCTCGTCCGGGGTGAGGATCCGGTACACGCCCTCCGCCCGCAGTTCCGCCACCGAGCGCGCGCCCGACCGTACGGCGCTGCGGATGTCCTTGGACTGCCAGGACGCGTACATGCCCGCCTCGTGCAGGAAGCGCTCGCCGTGCTCCGCCCAGACCCGGTCGGGGTCCTCCGCGATGTGCAGCAGCGGGGTCTGCGCCGCCGGCATCATGCAGAAGCCCTCCGTGCCGTACTCGGCGAGCTTCGCGTTGTAGTACGCCTCCAGCTCCGGCAGGTGCGCGCTCGGGAAGAACGGCAGCCCCAGCCGGGCGGCGCGCCGCGCGGCCGCCTCGGAACTCCCGCCGACCAGCAGCATCGGGTGCGGTTGGGTGAAGGGCCTGGGGGTGACCCGGACCGTGCGGCCGCGGAACTCGAAGGGCTCGCCCGTCCACGCCTTCAGCAGGGTCTCCAGCAGCTCGTCCTGGAGCTTCCCGCGCCGGCCCCACTCCACGCCGTGCTGCTCGTACTCCTCCGGCCGGTAGCCGATCCCCGCGACCGTGACCAGGCGGCCGCCGCTCAGCAGGTCCAGCACGGCGATGTCCTCGGCCACCTTGAGCGGGTCGTACAGCGGCCCGATGATCGCCGAAACGGTGACGGCGATCCGGCGGGTGGCCCCGAACACCGCGCCCGCGAAGGCGAAGGGAGAGGGCAGCCAGTTGTTGCCGGTGCCGTGGTGCTCCTCGGTCTGGATGGTGTCGATCCCGAGGTCGTCGGCGTACCGGGCCATCTCCAGCGCCGCCTTGTAGCGGGCGGAGAGGGACTCCGGGGTGCCGTTCGGGTCGACGAGGTTGAACCGGGCCACGGTGATGGGCATGGAGAAGTCCCCCTTCGCCGGAGGTGGGTGGGCGGGCGAAGGGGGACGTTAGCTGACGTGGCGTCAGTTGGACAGGGATCCGGCGAGCTCCCGCTCCTCGGCGGGGGCCGGCGCGGCCGGGGCGGGAGTGCGCGGCAGTACGGCGTACAGCAGCCCCGAGGTCAGGATCCCGACCGCCCAGCCGAGCCCGTTCCGCCCGGGCCAGGTGCCGGCGAGGGGCCCGCTGAACCAGTCCACCTTGGTGAACAGCAGGCCCACGACCAGGGCCGCGGCCCACGCGGTCATCGCCTGCCAGGCGAAACCGCCCTTGTACCAGTAGGCGCTGCTCGGGGTGGTGTCCAGCAGTGCGCGGCCGTCGTAGCCCTTGCGGCGCAGCATGTCCACGCCGAAGACGCCGATCCAGGCGGAGAAGGCCACGGCCAGCAGCGTCAGGAACGAGATGAAGGAGCCGAAGAAGCCGGTCGCGACCACCATCAGCAGGAAACCGAACACCAGGCTGATGAAGGCGTTGACGCTGACCGCCCAGGCGCGCGGCACCCTGATGCCGAGGGTCTGCGCGGTGAAACCGGCCGAGTACATGGACATCGAGTTGATCAGCAGCATGCCGACGAGCGCGATGAGCAGGTACGGGACCGCGATCCAGGTCGGCAGCAGCGCGCCGATGAAGGAGACCGGGTCCTGCGCGCCGGCCAGGTCCGGGGTGCCGACCGCCATCACCGCGCCCATGAGCACCATGGGGAGCACGACGACGCCGGCGCCGCCGATCGTCGCACCCACCATGGCCCCGGAGGAGGCCGTACGGGGGAGGTAGCGGGTGAAGTCCGGGCCGGAGGGGACCCAGCTGATGCCGCCGGCCGCGATGGTGCCGATGCCCGCGATCATCATCGCCGTGGAGCCCGCGGGCCTGGCGAAGACCGCGGACCAGTCGGTGGTGGCGACCAGGTAGCCGAGCACGAGCACGCTGAAGGCGCCGAAGAGGTACGTCGACCACTTCGAGCACACGCGCAACGCGTTGATCCCGAGACCCGAGATCACGAAGGTGCAGCTCACGAAGAAGAGCAGGGTGACGACGATGAGGGTGGTGTTGCTCTTGATGCCGAAGAGCAGGTCGAGCACGGTCAGGACGGCGTAGGCCCCGCTGACCGCGTTGATCGTCTCCCAGCCCCACCGGGCCACCCAGATCAGCGCGCCCGGGAAGAGGTTGCCGCGCTGCCCGAACACGGCCCGCGACAAGGCCATGCCCGGGGCGCCGCCGCGCTTTCCGGCGATGGAGATCAGGCCGACGATCCCGTACGAGAGCACCGGCGCGGCGACCGCGACGACGAGCACCTGCCAGATGTTCAGCCCGTTGGAGATCACCAGCCCGGCGCCCATGGTCAGCAGCAGCACGCTGATGTTGGCGGCGACCCAGGTGGGCACGAGCTCGCGGACCCTGCCGCCGCGTTCGCCGTCCGGAATGGGCTCCAGGCCGCGTGTCTCCATCGCGCCGTCGGATGCGCCGGTCGGGGCGTCGGCAGGCATGGGTGCTCCGTGAAAGGTGGGGGGATTGGCCCATCATCATACGTTTGCCGTAGAACGCACGGAAAAGGGGCTTACGGCCCTCGGGGGCTTCCACCGGCCGAGCCCGCGCGGCTCACCTGCGGAAACAGGGTCGGGGCCGGGGTGTCACGCATACTGAACGCGTTATGGACATCCTCATCCTTGCCGTAGTCATCGCCCTGGTCGCGGTCGGCGCGATCAGCGGGCTCGTGGTCAGCAGCCGCAAGAAGAAGCAGCTGCCCCCGGCGCCGCCGAGCACGCCGACCATCACTGCCCCGCCTGCCGAACCGCAGGTGGGGGAGGACGCCGTAGAGACGGCGGAAGAACCGCGCCGCACCATCGAGGAGGTCGTCCTCCCGGAGGCGGAGGCGGAGGCTCCCGCAGAGGTGCCGGTCGCGGAAGTCCCCGTCGTGGAGCCCGAGACTCCGGCCGCGCCCGCGATCGAGGTGCCCGAGCCCACCGCCGGCCGCCTCGTCCGGCTGCGCGCCCGGCTCGCCCGGTCGCAGAACTCCCTCGGGAAGGGGCTGCTCACGCTGCTCTCCCGCGAGCACCTCGACGAGGACACCTGGGAGGAGGTCGAGGAGACCCTGCTCGTCGCCGACGTCGGTGTCGTCCCGACCCAGGAGCTCGTCGACCGGCTCCGCGAGCGGGTCAAGGTGCTCGGCACGCGCACCCCGGCCGACCTGCGCGCCCTGCTCAAGGAGGAGCTGCTGACCCTGGTCGGCACCGACTTCGACCGCGTCGTGAAGACGGAGAGCGGCGAGGACACCCCCGGCGTGATCATGGTCGTCGGTGTCAACGGCACCGGCAAGACCACCACCACCGGCAAGCTCGCCCGGGTACTGGTCGCCGACGGCCGCAGCGTGGTGCTCGGCGCGGCCGACACCTTCCGCGCGGCCGCCGCCGACCAGCTCCAGACCTGGGGCGACCGCGTCGGCGCGCGGACCGTACGCGGCCCCGAGGGCGGCGACCCGGCCTCGATCGCCTACGACGCGGTCAAGGAGGGCATCGCCGAGGGCGCCGACGTGGTGCTCATCGACACCGCGGGCCGGCTGCACACCAAGACCGGCCTGATGGACGAGCTCGGCAAGGTCAAGCGCGTCGTGGAGAAGCACGGCCCGCTGGACGAGGTCCTGCTGGTCCTGGACGCCACCACCGGCCAGAACGGCCTGACCCAGGCCCGGGTCTTCGCCGAGGTCGTGGACATCACCGGCATCGTGCTGACCAAGCTCGACGGCACCGCCAAGGGCGGCATCGTCGTCGCCGTCCAGCGGGAGCTGGGCGTCCCGGTCAAGCTCGTCGGCCTCGGCGAGGGCGCGGACGACCTGGCCCCCTTCGAGCCGGAGGCGTTCGTGGACGCCCTGATCGGCGACTGAGCACAGCCCGTACGCACACCAGTGCCCCCGCGTCCCACCGGAACGCGGGGGCACTGCCGTATGCGGAGGGGGCGGACGTCCGCGGGGCGGACGGGCACCTGACGACAGGCCCTAGCCGCGGAAGCGGTGGCAGGTGTAGGCGAGGGTGCCGAGCAGGAGGCGGGCCTGGGGCGGGCCGCCGGCGTTGTCGAGGGCGGGCGGGCGCAGCCAGCTGACCTGGCCGAGGCCGGCCCGGTCCGAGGGCGGGACCGTCACGAAGGCCCCCTCGCCCAGGGCCTTCAGGTCCAGGTCGGCGTCGTCCCAGCCCATCCGGTACAGCAGCTGCGGCAGCTCGGCCGCCGCGCCCGGCGCCACGAAGAACTGGGCCCGGCCGTCCGGGGTCGAGACCACCGGGCCGAGCGGCAGGCCCATCCGCTCCAGCCGCACCAGCGCGCGCCGCCCCGCCTCCCCGGAGACCTCGATCACGTCGAAGGAGCGGCCCACCGGGAGGAGTACCGCCGCGCCCGGGTACTCGCTCCAGGCCTCGGTGACCTCGTCCAGGGTGGCCCCGGCCTTGACCGTGGGGGCGAAGGGCAGGGGGTGTGCCCCGGGTGCCGCACACCGCCCGTCCCCGCAGGAACAGTCGCGGGCGGGTGCCGCGGCTCGCGCGCCGGGAACCACGTCCCAGCCCCACAGTCCGGTGTACTCGGCCACCGCCGTGCACTCCGAGGTCCGGCCGCGGCGCCGGGCGCCCGAACGGAATTCCTTGGTGCCGCGGCTGCCGCCGATCGTGAAGCCCATGCCCATGCCCCCTCCAACGGGTCGGACGCGCCGGTGGTTACGAGGCCGGTGGGACCTGCTGCCGCGGGGTGCGGTCCGCTGTCGCCCGGCGCACTCCTCGCCGCGCGCGCCCCGAGCGCACTCCAGTCCAACCGGACCGTTTTCACCTCGGTGTCAAGTGAATCGCGCCTGGCCGGTGGCGAGTTCATTCGAAGGGGTGGCGAATGGTGGCGTTTCTGGAATCGACCTCGCCGAAGGGGTGATCGTAGGATTACTTTCGGTGCACGAACCCCGAAGGCGGGCCCATCCGTGGGTATGCCGGAGGCAATGTGTGGAGGACCTGTGAAGGTCCATGGTGGCGCCCGGCGCCACGGCCAGGGTTTCGTGAGGAAGAGGCTGAGCGGATGGGGGCGTTCCAGTGAGCGGCAACAGCGCAAGCGGAACGACGGACGACGCTGCCGCGCGCAACGAACAGCTGACGTCGTGGTTCGTCCGCAGCGGCTGGTCCAAGGGCGAGCTCGCCCGCCAGGTCAACCGCCGGGCCCGCCAGATGGGCGCCCACCACATCAGCACGGACACCTCCCGGGTGCGCCGCTGGCTCGACGGTGAACAGCCCCGCGAGCCCGTCCCCAGGATCCTCTCCGAGCTGTTCTCCGAGCGCTTCGGCTCCGTCGTCGCCATCGAGCAGCTCGGCCTGCGCACCGCCCACCAGACCCCCTCCGTCTCCGGGGTCGACCTGCCCTGGGCCGGCCCGCAGACCGTCGAACTGCTCGGCGAGTTCTCCCGCAGCGACCTGATGCTGGCCCGCCGCGGCTTCCTCGGGACCTCGCTCGCCCTCTCCGCCGGCCCCGCCCTCATCGAGCCCATGCAGCGCTGGCTCGTACCGGTCCCGGTCGCCGACCCGGGATCACGGGAAGCGGGGCCGGCGGGCGCACCGGGCGGCCACCGCCCGCCCCGGCTCTCCGAACCGGAACTCGACCTGCTCGACGCGACCACCGTCATGTTCCGCCAGTGGGACGCCCAGTGCGGGGGCGGGCTGCGCCGCAAGGCCGTCGTCGGCCAGCTCCACGAGGTCACCGACCTGCTCCAGGAGAGGCACCCGGCGCCCGTCATGAAGCGGCTCTTCAAGGTCGCCGCGGAACTCGCCGAACTGGCCGGCTGGATGAGCTACGACATCGGCCTGCACCCCACCGCCCAGAAGTACTTCGTCCTCGCGCTGCACGCCGCGAAGGAGGCCGGGGACAAGCCGCTGGGCTCGTACATCCTCTCCGGCATGAGCCGCCAGATGATCCACCTGGGCCGCCCCGAGGACGCCCTGGAACTCATCCACCTCGCGCAGTACGGCAGCCGCGACTGCGCCGGCCCGCGCACCCAGGCCATGCTGTATGCGATGGAGGCCCGCGCCTACGCCAACATGGGTCAGCCCAGCCGCTGCAAGCGGGCCGTGCGGATGGCCGAGGACACCTTCGGCGACGTCGGCTTCGCGGGCGGCGAGCCCGAACCCGACTGGATCCGCTTCTTCTCCGAGGCCGAACTGAACGGCGAGAACTCCCACTCGTACCGTGACCTGGCCTACGTCGCCGGGCGCAGCCCCATGTACGCCTCCCTCGCCGAACCCGTCATGGAACGGGCCGTCGAACTCTTCGAGAAGGACGAGGAGCACCAGCGTTCCTACGCCCTCAACCTCATCGGCATGGCCACCGTGCACCTGCTCCAGCGCGAGCCCGAGCAGGCCGCGGTCCTCGTCGACCGGGCCCTGGACGTGGCGGGAAAGGTGCGGTCCGAACGGGTGAACACCCGGCTTCGCAAGACCGTCGACACCGCCGCCCGTGAATACGGGGACGTCGCCGAGATCGTCCGGCTCACCGACCACCTCGCCTCGCGCCTCCCCGAAGCCGCGGAGGCCGTCTGACGGCCCGAGCGGCCACCCTCAAGGCTCCGGCCGCGGCAGTCACCCCGTGAAGCCCGATCAGGCTCCCCCAGCCAGGACGTCCGGGTCACTGCCGCGGCCGGTTGTGAAGAACCACTCGTTCATGGACGCGTAACACGTCCGACCGCTTCGTCATCGGCACGAAACACCGAGCGGCGCCGCCGGAAACCGGCCTGCGCGAATCTCATGGCCAATAACCGGCCAGTTCCTTTTGCCGCCGCTCAGGTTTTCACGATCGCCCGCACGCGAACGTACCGACGACGAGGAGACGCCGATGGCATCAGCCATCACGACCCTCGCGGCAGACGCGCCCACGCTGTCTTCCGCGAACACCGGGTTCATGCTCATCTGCTCCGCCCTGGTCATGCTGATGACCCCGGGACTCGCCTTCTTCTACGGAGGCATGGTCCGCGTCAAGAGCAGCCTCAACATGCTGATGATGAGTTTCATCAGCCTCGGGATCGTCACGATCCTGTGGGTGCTCTACGGCTTCAGCCTCGCCTTCGGCACCGACTCCGGCTCCCTCATCGGCTGGAACTCCGACTACGTCGGCCTCAGCGGCATCGGGATCACCGAGCTGTGGGACGGGTACACCATCCCGGTCTACGTCTTCGCCGTCTTCCAGCTGATGTTCGCCGTGATCACCCCCGCCCTGATCAGCGGCGCCCTCGCCGACCGGGTGAAGTTCAGCGCCTGGGTCCTGTTCACCGCCCTGTGGGTCACCGTCGTGTACTTCCCCGTGGCCCACTGGGTGTGGGGCGCCGGCGGCTGGCTCTTCGAGCTCGGCGTCATCGACTTCGCGGGCGGCACCGCCGTCCACATCAACGCCGGCGCCGCCGCCCTCGGCGTGATCCTGGTCATCGGCAAGCGCGTCGGCTTCAAGAAGGACCCGATGCGCCCCCACAGCCTCCCGCTCGTGATGCTCGGCGCCGGTCTGCTGTGGTTCGGCTGGTTCGGCTTCAACGCCGGATCCTGGCTCGGCAACGACGACGGCGTCGGCGCGGTCATGTTCGTCAACACCCAGGTCGCCACCGCCGCCGCCATGCTCGCCTGGCTCGGATACGAGAAGCTGCGCCACGGCTCCTTCACCACCCTCGGCGCCGCATCCGGCGCGGTCGCCGGCCTCGTCGCCATCACGCCCTCCGGCGGTTCCTGCTCCCCGCTCGGCGCGATCGCCATCGGCGCCATCGCCGGCCTGCTCTGCGCCATGGCCGTCGGCCTCAAGTACAAGTTCGGCTACGACGACTCCCTCGACGTGGTCGGCGTCCACCTCGTCGGCGGTGTCGTCGGCTCGCTCCTCGTGGGCTTCTTCGCCACCGGCGGGGTCCAGTCCGACGCGGCCGGCCTCTTCTACGGCGGCGGCCTCGAACAGCTCGGCAAGCAGGCCATCGGAGTCTTCTCCGTCCTCGCCTACTCTCTGGTGGCGTCCGCGCTGCTCGCCTTCCTCCTCGACAAGACCATCGGAATGCGGGTCCCCGAGGACGACGAGGTCGCCGGCATCGACCAGGTCGAACACGCCGAGACCGCCTACGACTTCAGCGGAGCCGGCGGCGGCGCGGCCTCGCGCAGCACCGCCGCCGCCCCCACCCACTCCGCCGCCAGCAAGAAGGTCGATGCATGAAGCTGATCACCGCGATCGTCAAGCCGCACAAGCTGGACGAGATCAAGGAAGCCCTCCAGACCTTCGGAGTCCAGGGCCTCACCGTCACCGAGGCCAGCGGCTACGGCCGCCAGCGCGGCCACACCGAGGTCTACCGCGGCGCCGAGTACCAGGTCGACCTCGTCCCCAAGATCCGCATCGAGGTGCTGGTCGACGACTCCGACGCCGAGGAGCTGATCCGCGTCATCGTGAGCGCGGCCGCCACCGGAAAGATCGGCGACGGCAAGGTGTGGAGCGTCCCCGTGGACTCGGTCGTACGGGTCCGCACCGGCGAGCGCGGCGCTGACGCGCTGTAGGACCCGTCCGGTCGGTCAGGCCGGATAAGCGAGCGGGGCCTGGTGCGTGCGCTCGCAAGACGGAGGAGGGAATCGACGCGGAGCGTCGGTGACCGACGACAACGCGGCGAGCGTGCGCACCAGGGCACGCGAGCCCGGCATGACCGACTGGACAGGTCCTACGTGACGGGAGCTCCCGGGTGACGAGCGTCGAAGAATCCACGGACCACACGGCCGACTCGGGACCCGGCGGATACGCCGCGGCCCGGCTGCGACTCCTCCAGGAGGAGTCGCGGTCCGGGCCCTCGCGGCGTTCCGCGCTGGCCGGGCTGACCGACGAATGGCTGAGCGCCCTGTTCACCACCGCCGCACGGGAGACGGGCGTCCGGGGCGCCTCCCTGGTGGCCGTCGGCGGCTACGGCAGGGCCGAACTCTCCCCGCGCAGCGACCTCGACCTGGTGCTGCTGCACGACGGCAAGGCCGAACCGCGGGCGCTGGGCGCGCTCGCCGACCGGCTCTGGTACCCCGTGTGGGACCTCGGCCTCGCCCTCGACCACTCCGTACGGACCCCCGCCGAGGCCCGCAAGACGGCCGCCGAGGACCTCAAGGTGCACCTCGGGCTGCTCGACGCCCGCTCCGTCGCGGGCGACGCGGGCCTCCTCGCGGGCCTGCGCACCTCCGTCCTGGCCGACTGGCGCAACCAGGCCGCCAAGAGGCTCCCGCAACTCCACTCCCTGTGCCGCGACCGCGCCGAGCGCTCCGGCGAGCTGCGCTTCCTCCTCGAACCCGACCTCAAGGAGGCCCGGGGAGGCCTGCGCGACATCACCGCGCTCCGGGCCGTCGCCGCGTCCTGGCTGGCCGACGCCCCGCGAGAAGGCCTCGCCCAGGCCCGCCGCAGGCTCCTCGACGCCCGCGACGCACTCCACCTCGTCACCGGCCGCGCCACCGACCGGCTCTCCCTCCAGGAACAGGACCAGGTCGCGGGCCGGCTCGGGCTCCTCGACGCCGACGCGCTGCTCCGCGAGGTGTACGAGGCCGCGCGCGTGGTCTCGTACGCCGGTGACGTGACCTGGCGCGAGGTCGGCCGGGTGCTGCGGGCGCGCTCCGCCCGCCCCAGGCTCCGCGGACTGCTCGGCACCCGGGGCGCCCCGGCGGCGGCGCGGGCACCGCTGGCCGACGGGGTCGTGGAGTCCGACGGAGAGGCCGTACTGGCCCTGGCCGCGCGCCCCGACCGCGACCCGGTGCTGCCGATCCGCTTCGCCGCGGCCGCCGCGCAGGCGGGCCTTCCCGTCTCGCCGCACGCCGTACGGAGGCTCGCCGCGCAGGCGAAACCGCTCCCGGTGCCGTGGCCGGCCGAGGCCCGCGAGCAGCTGGTGACGCTGCTGGGCGCGGGGGAGCCGACCGTGGCCGTCTGGGAGGCCCTGGAAGCGGAGGGCCTGATCGGCCGGCTGCTCCCGGACTGGGAGCGGGTGCGCTGCCGCCCCCAGCGCAACCCCGTCCACACCTGGACGGTGGACCGGCACCTCATCGAGACGGCGGTGCGCGCCTCGGCCCTCACCCGCCGGGTCGGCCGCCCCGACCTGCTCCTCATGGCCGCCCTCCTGCACGACATCGGCAAGGGCTGGCCCGGTGACCACTCGGTGGCCGGCGAGACCATCGCCCGCGACGTCGCCACCCGGGTCGGCTTCGACGAGCGGGACGTCGCCGTCCTGGGCACGCTCGTACGCCACCACCTGCTGCTGATCGACACCGCGACCCGGCGGGACCTGGACGACCCCGCGACCGTCCGCACGGTCGCCGAGGCCGTCGGGTCGGTGGGCACGCTGGAGATACTGCACGCCCTCACGGAGGCCGACGCCCTCGCCACCGGCCCGGCCGCGTGGAGCGCCTGGCGCGGTTCCCTCGTGGCCGACCTCGTCGCACGGGCCGCCGCCGTCCTGCGCGGCACCGCCCCGGCGGCGGGGGAGCCGGAGATCCCGACCGCGGAACAGGAACGCCTCGCGGTGGAGGCCCTGCGCACGGGGGAGCCCGTGCTGGCGCTCCAGGCCCGCCACGAGGAGGACGCCGTCGGCGTGGAACTGGTCGTGGCCGTCCCCGACCAGCCGGGGGTCCTGCCGGCCGTGGCCGGGGTGCTGGCGCTGCACCGGCTCACGGTGCGGGCGGCCGACCTGCGCTCCACGGAGCTCCCGGACCGGCTGGGCGAGGTCCTGGTGCTGCGGTGGCGGGTGGCGGCGGAGTACGGCGCGCTGCCGCAGGTGGCCAGGCTGCGGACCGACCTGGTCCGCGCGCTGGACGGCTCGCTGAACGTGCCGGCGAAGCTGGCCGACCGCGAGGCGGCGTACCCGCGGAGGCGCGGGGTCGTGCCCCCGCCGCCCCGGGTCACGGTCGTCGCGGACGTCTCCTCGCTGGCCACCGTCCTGGAGGTCCGCGCGCCGGACGCGGTGGGGCTGCTGCACCGGATCGGGCGGGCTCTGGAATCCCGCGGCGTGCGGGTGCGCAGTGCGCACGTGTCGACGCTGGGCGCGAACGCGGTGGACACCCTGTACGTCACCACCCCGGAGGGCAAACCCCTGGACGCGGGGGAGGCGACCGCCCTTGCCGGGCTGGTGGAGTCGGCCCTGGCGTAGGCCCGGGCAGCCGCTGCGCGGGGTTGGTCCCCTACCCGCCCTTCCACCGTTCGCCGGGGCGGAGCCCCGGGTCTTCCAGCCGCACTCGACAGGCGGCAGCAGCCACATCCAGCCCCGCCGGCGCTTGAGGCGCGGGGTGCGGGGCGGAGCCCCGGTTCAGACCGCCGGGTCCACCACTTGGCACGGCCCGATACCCTGGGGGACACCACACCGCCCCCGACCCGAGGAATCGCGACCACCGTGTTCGATACGCTCTCCGACCGCTTGGCGAATACCTTCAAGGGCCTGCGCGGCAAAGGCCGGCTGTCCGAGGCTGACATCGACTCCGCGGCCCGGGACATCCGTATCGCCCTCCTCGAGGCCGACGTCGCCCTCCCGGTCGTCCGTTCCTTCATCGCGAACGTCAAGGAACGCGCCCGCGGCGAAGAGGTCAGCAAGGCGCTGAACCCCGGTCAGCAGGTCCTGAAGATCGTCAACGACGAGCTCGTCACGATCCTCGGCGGCGAGACCCGGCGGCTCCGCTTCGCCAAGACCGCGCCCACCGTGATCATGCTGGCCGGTCTCCAGGGTGCCGGTAAGACCACCCTCGCCGGAAAGCTCGGCCTCTGGCTCAAGGGGCAGGGCCACACCCCGCTCCTCGTCGCCTGCGACCTCCAGCGCCCCAACGCCGTCAACCAGCTCTCGGTCGTCGCCGACCGCGCCGGCGTGGCGTTCTACGGTCCCCAGCCCGGCAACGGCGTCGGCGACCCGGTCCAGGTGGCCAAGGACTCCGTCGAGTACGCGCGCACCAAGCAGTACGACATCGTGATCGTCGACACCGCCGGCCGCCTCGGCATCGACCAGGAGCTGATGCAGCAGGCCGCGGACATCCGCGACGCCGTCAGCCCCGACGAGATCCTCTTCGTCGTCGACGCGATGATCGGTCAGGACGCGGTCAACACCGCCGAGGCCTTCCGCGACGGCGTCGGCTTCGACGGCGTGGTGCTCTCCAAGCTCGACGGCGACGCCCGCGGTGGTGCCGCGCTCTCCATCGCGCACGTCACCGGCAAGCAGATCATGTTCGCCTCGAACGGCGAGAAGCTCGACGAGTTCGACGCCTTCCACCCGGACCGCATGGCGGGCCGGATCCTCGACATGGGTGACATGCTCACCCTCATCGAGCAGGCCGAGAAGACCTTCTCGCAGGCCGAGGCCGAGAAGATGGCGGCCAAGCTCGCCAAGGGCCCCAAGGAGTTCACGCTCGACGACTTCCTGGCCCAGATGGAGCAGGTCCGCAAGATGGGCTCCATCTCCAAGCTGCTCGGCATGCTGCCCGGCATGGGGCAGATCAAGGACCAGATCAACAACATCGACGAGCGCGACGTGGACCGCACCGCCGCGATCATCAAGTCGATGACCCCGGCCGAGCGCCAGGACCCGACGATCATCAACGGCTCGCGCCGCGCCCGTATCGCCAAGGGTTCCGGCACCGAGGTCAGCGCCGTCAAGTCGCTCGTCGAGCGCTTCTTCGACGCCCGCAAGATGATGTCCCGCATGGCCCAGGGCGGCGGCCTGCCGGGCATGCCCGGCATCCCCGGGATGGGCGGCGGCCCCGGCCGGCAGAAGAAGCAGGTCAAGCAGGCCAAGGGCAAGCGCAAGAGCGGCAACCCGATGAAGCGCCGCGAAGAGGAGGCCGCCGCGGCCGCCCGCCGCGAGCAGGGCTCGCAGGCGATCGAGCCCGCGGCCGGCGGCAACCCCTTCGGGCTTCCCACCGGGGGCCAGTCCGGTCAGGAATTCGACCTCCCGGACGAGTTCAAGAAGTTCATGAAGTAGCACTTCGTGAGGTGGGCCCCGGCCGTGTTCGCACGGTCGGGGCCCTTCCGTTTCTGCCGGGGCGACGGTCCGGTTTATCCCTTATCGTCGGCCGGGGGGACGGCAGAAGGAGGCCCCCGTGCCCAGCCCCACTCCCGTACCGCCCCGAGACCGGGCCGATACACCCTGGCGCTCGGAGGGCGCACCGCCCACGCCTCCCCCCAAGAAGAAGCTGCCGGGCGGCTGGCGCTTGCTCATCCTCGTCGCGCTGATCGTGTACCTGATCGCCAACCTGGTGCTGTCGTTCTTCAACGAGGTCGACGAGCCGACCATCTCGTACACCGAGTTCAGCAAGCAGGTCGCGAGCGGCAACGTCTCGAAGATCTACTCCAAGGGCGACGCGATCCAGGGCCAGCTGAAGGCCGAGCAGCCACTGCCAGACGGGGACAAGGGCGACTACACCAAGTTCGTCACCCAGCGCCCGGCCTTCGCCGACGACGACCTGTGGGCGAACCTCACCAAGCAGAACGTGAACGTGACGGCCCGCCCGGTCGTCGAACAGCGCAGCTTCCTCGCCAACCTGCTGCTCTCCCTCGCCCCGATGCTGCTGCTGGTCCTCCTGTGGGTGTTCATCGCCCGGCGCATGGGCGCGGGGATGGGCGGCATGGGCGGGCTGGGCCGCAAGGCCCCGCCCAAGCCGGTGGAACTCCAGGAGGGCGCCCCGCGCACCACCTTCGACGACGTGGCCGGCATCGACGAGGTCCAGGGAGAGCTCGACGACGTCGTGGACTTCCTCAAGAACCCGCAGGCCTACCGCAGGCTGGGCGCCCGGATGCCCGGCGGGGTCCTCCTGGCGGGCCCGCCGGGCACGGGCAAGACCCTGCTCGCGCGGGCGGTCGCGGGCGAGGCCGGGGTGCCGTTCTTCTCCGCCTCCGCCTCCGAGTTCATCGAGATGATCGTCGGTGTCGGCGCCTCCCGGGTGCGGGAACTGTTCGCCGAGGCGCGCAAGGTGGCCCCCGCGATCATCTTCATCGACGAGATCGACACCATCGGGCGGGTCCGCGGCGGGGGCGCGGCCATGGGCGGCCACGACGAACGCGAGCAGACCCTGAACCAGATCCTCACCGAGATGGACGGCTTCTCGGGCTCGGAGGGCGTCGTCGTGCTCGCCGCCACCAACCGCGCGGACGTGCTGGACCCGGCGCTGACCCGCCCCGGCCGCTTCGACCGCACCGTCGTCGTCTCCCCGCCGGACCGGGCCGGCCGCGAGGCCATCCTGCGCATCCACACCCGCGACATCCCCCTTGCAGACGGGGTCGACCTGGCCCAGGTCGCCACGACCACCCCCGGAATGACCGGCGCCGAGCTGGCGAACCTGGCCAACGAGGCCGCCCTGCTCGCGGTGAAGCGCCGGCAGCAGCAGGTCACCCAGTCCGACCTGTCGGACGCCCTGGAGAAGGTGCAGCTGGGCGCGGAGCGGCCGCTGGTCATGCCGGAGGAGGAACGCCGCCGGACGGCCTACCACGAGAGCGGACACGCCCTCCTCGGCATGCTCCAGCCGGGCGCCGACCCCGTCCGCAAGATCACCATCGTCCCCCGAGGCAGGGCGCTCGGCGTCACCCTCTCGGTCCCCGACGCCGACCGGTACGCGTACACGGAGGAGTACCTCCGCGGCCGCATCATCGGGGCGCTGGGCGGCATGGCCGCCGAGCAGACCGTCTACGACGTGATCACCACGGGCGCGGAGAACGACCTGGAGCAGGTCACCAACATCGTGCGCGGCATGGTCGGCCGCTGGGGCATGAGCGAGCGCATCGGCCGGCTCACCGCGATCCCCTCCGACGCGCAGAGCCCGTACGGCCTGACCGCCGCCCCCGCCACCCTCGACGCCGTGGACCACGAGATGCGCCGGATCGTCGACGAGTGCTACGTGGAGGCCTGCCGCCTGCTGCGCGAGCACCGCTCGAAGCTCGACGCGCTGGCGGAGGCACTCCTCGCCAACGAGACCCTGGACGAGCCGGCCGCCTACGCCGCCGCGGGCATCCCGCGGCTGACGAAGACGCACTCCACCGACTGACGGGCGGCCGTTACGCCACCCGGGCGATCACGTACCGGAAGATGTTCGGCAGCCATACGGCGCCGTCGGACCGCTCGAACGGGTGAAGCGCCTCGGCCAGCTCCTTCTCCGCCAGCGCGGGATCCGCGGCCGCGTCGTAGAGCCCGGTCGACACCAGCCCCCGTACCGCGCTGTCCACGTCCGCGTACCCGAACGGGCAGAACACCCGCCCCGAGCCGTCCGGCCGCAGCCCGGCCCCCTCCGCCAGCGCGTCCAGGTCCCGCGGCACCGGCCCGCGGCCGAGGACCGAGGGCACCGTGCAGCGCTCCGCGGGACCCCAACCGGCCAGCACCACCGCCCCGCCGCGCCGGACCAGGGGCAGGGCCGAGGCCAGAGCCGCCCGGGTGGGCGAGAAGGCCAGCAGGGCGTCGTAGGGGCGGTCCGCCGCGGGCCGCGAGGGCGGAGCGGCGAGCACTTCCAGCAGCCGCTCACGCGCCAGCGCGCGCCGCGCCGGATCCGCCTCCACGCCGGTGGCGCAGGCGCCCCGTCCGGCCGCCAGCAGCAGGGGCAGACCGGCCCCGCAGTCGAGGCCCAGCAGCCGGTCGCCCGGCCCGACCTCCAGCCGGTCGTAGACCGCTTCGTACAGCGGTACCAGCATCCGTTCCTGGATCTCCGCCCAGTCCCGGGCGACGAGCGTCGCCGTCGGCGTCGGTGTCATCGAAAGAGCGCTCCTGATTCCGTCTCGCCCCCTTGCCCCCGTTGCCAGAGAACTCCCCATTCGCCCCCGCGTCCAGAGGAGCGGGTCACCCGATTCACGCTCGACGCGCGAGGCGCCGTACCATTCGCGCCATGGCAAAGGCACCCGTTCTCACCCCGCAGGCGGAGGATTTCCCCCGCTGGTACCAGGATCTGATCAACAAGGCCGAGCTGGCCGACAACGGCCCGGTGCGCGGCACGATGGTCATCCGACCGTACGGCTACGGGCTGTGGGAGCGGATGCAGCAGGAGATGGACGCGCGCATCAAGGAAGCGGGCGCCCAGAACGCCTACTTCCCGATGTTCATCCCGCAGTCGTACCTGACGAAGGAAGCCGAGCACGTCGAGGGCTTCGCCCCCGAGCTGGCCGTCGTCACGCACGGCGGCGGCAAGGAGCTCGAAGAGCCGGTCGTCGTCCGGCCCACCTCCGAGACGATCATCAACGACTACTTCTCCAAGTGGGTCCAGAGCTACCGCGACCTGCCCCTGCTGATCAACCAGTGGGCCAACGTGGTCCGCTGGGAGCTGCGCCCGCGCGTGTTCCTCCGGACGAGCGAGTTCCTCTGGCAGGAGGGCCACACCGCCCACGCCACCTACGAGGACGCCCGCGACTACGCCGCCCGGATCCACACGGACGTCTACGGCGACTTCATGAAGAACGTCCTCGGCATCGACGTGGTCCTCGGCCGCAAGACCGCCAAGGAGCGCTTCGCCGGAGCCATCAACACCCTCACCCTCGAGGGCATGATGGGCGACGGCAAGGCCCTGCAGATGGGCACGAGCCACGAGCTCGGCACCAACTTCGCCAAGGCCTTCAACACGCAGTACCTGTCGAAGGAGGGCCGGCAGGAGCTGGTCTGGCAGACCTCGTGGGGCGTCTCGACCCGCATGGTCGGCGGCCTGATCATGTCGCACGGCGACGACAACGGCCTGCGGGTCCCGCCGCGCCTGGCCCACGTCCAGGTCGTCGTCATGGCGATCAAGGGCGACGAGGCCGTGGCGAAGGTCCGCGAGCTGGGCGACCAGCTCAAGGCCGCGGGTCTGCGCGTGCACGTCGACGACCGCGTCGACACCCCGTTCGGCCGCCGCGCGGTGGACTGGGAGCTCAAGGGCGTACCGGTCCGCATCGAGATCGGCCCGCGCGACCTGGAGAACGGCACCGCGATGCTGGCCCGCCGCATCCCGGGCGGCAAGGAGCCGGTGCAGATCGCCGAGCTGCTCGACCTGCTGCCCAAGGTGCTGGACGAGGACCAGGCGCAGCTGCTGCGCGAGTCCCGCGAGCGCCGCGAGTCCCGCACCTCCGACGTCGCGACCATCGAGGAGGCCGCCGAGGCCGCCATCGCGGGCGGCTGGGCGCGCATCCCGTGGGCCGACCTCGGTCCGGAGGGCGAGGCGAAGCTGGCCGAGCAGGCCGTCTCCGTACGCTGCCTGATCGCCGAGGACGGGTCGGTCCCGCAGGCCGACGACGCCCCCGGTACCCTCGCGATCGTCGCCCGCTCGTACTGACGGTTCCTCAGCCCCGGCGCGCGGCCTGTTCCGCACGCCGGGGCTGATGTGTGCCGGTCGACGTTACGTACCGACTCCTCCTGACATCGGCGCACCCGTCCTCGTCGGGACGCATGAGACTGAACTGACTGGTACGTGCAAAAAATTTGGAATGGCCCGGAATCGGAACACCCGGGCCCCCCGGCTCGTTGTCACGACGTGAGCACGACACCACCTGTTCTCGCCGCAGAGCTGGCGCAGGCGTGGGCCGACATTCAGCGGTACCACCCCGAGCTGCCTGACCTTGCCGCGCCCGAGTCCCTGATCGGAGAGTCCTCGTCCGCCTGCGGCGCCGAGCTCTCCTTCGAGCGACTGCTGCACGAGGCAGTCCACGGCATCGCCGCCGCCCGCGGGGTCCGCGACACCTCCCGCGCCGGCCGCTACCACAACCGCAGATTCCTCGCGATCGCCGAGGAGATGGGGTTGGACCACTCCGACGAGCCGCATGCGAGCAGCGGCTTCTCGCTGGTCACGCTCAACGCCGAGGCGAAGAAGCGCTACCGCCCGACGATGGAGCGGCTGCAGCGCGCCCTCAAGGCGCACACCGCCGCCACCGCCGCCGACACCAAGCGCAGCTTCCGCGGCCCGGCCGCCCGCCACGGCTCCTCCGGCGGCGGCGTCCGTGTCAAGGCGGTCTGCGACTGCGGGCGCAACGTCCGGGTGGTGCCCTCGGTCCTGGCTCAGGCCCCGATCGTGTGCGGAGGCTGCATGAAGCCCTTCCGCATCCCCGAGGTCGCCCTCTCGGCCGCCTCCTGAGGGCGTACGACCGGGGCGCCGACCGCGTCGGGCACACGGGTGGCCGCCCGCCCCGCCGCACCGCGGGTGCGCCGCACCGGCCGGCGGCCCGCCGCACCGCAAGCGGGCGGTGCTCCGCACGGCGGCCGGTCGTGCCCGCGGCAGGTCGCGCCCGCACGTGGACGGGGCGGTTGCCGGCGAGAGCCGGATCGCCCCTCACTGCCGAGCGCGCCGCAGGCGTATGGCACAATGGCTAGCTGTACTCGACAGTCGCATAGGACCCCTCTCTCCTCCGGCTGACGCGTCCATCGGGCACCCGAGTACCGCAACCCCACGTGGCATCTCATGTGCCCAACCACGTCAAGTTCAGGAGACACCACTCCAGTGGCAGTCAAGATCAAGCTCAAGCGCCTCGGCAAGATTCGCCAGCCGCACTACCGCATCGTCGTCGCGGACGCCCGTACCCGTCGGGACGGTCGCGCGATCGAAGAGATCGGTATCTACCAGCCGACCTACAACCCGTCGCGCATCGAGGTCAACGCCGAGCGTGCGCAGTACTGGCTCTCCGTCGGTGCCCAGCCCACCGAGGCTGTGCTCGCCATCCTGAAGCTGACCGGTGACTGGCAGGCCCACAAGGGCCTCCCCGCCCCCGCGCCGCTGCTCCAGCCGGCGACGAAGGAAGACAAGCGTCGTTCCTTCGACGAGTTCGCCAAGGCCCTCGAGGGTGGCGACGCCAAGGGCGAGGCCATCACCCAGAAGGCCAAGAAGGCCGACAAGAAGGCGGACGAGGCTGAGGCCGCCGCCGAGTCGACCGAGGCCTGATCATGCTCGAGGAGGCTCTTGAGCACCTCGTAAAGGGCATTGTGGACAACCCCGATGAAGTGCAGGTCGCCTCGCGCAACCTGCGCCGCGGGCAGGTGCTCGAGGTCCGGGTCCACCCGGACGACCTCGGGAAGGTGATCGGCCGCAACGGCCGCACCGCACGTGCGCTGCGCACCGTCGTGGGCGCCATCGGCGGCCGGGGGATCCGCGTCGACCTCGTCGACGTGGACCAGGTCCGCTGAGCAGTTGAATCACCGGCACGGGCCGGGGAGGGCATACGTGTCCGCCCCGGCCCGTTGTCGTCCGAACAGGAGAGTTTCTCAGGTGGAGCTGGTAGTCGCGCGGGTCGGCCGCGCCCACGGGATCAAGGGTGAGGTCACCGTCGAGGTGCGCACGGACGAGCCGGAGCTGCGGCTCTCGCCCGGCGCCGTGCTCCGGACCGAACCGGCGTCGGCGGGTCCGCTGACCATCGAGACGGGCCGGGTCCACAGCGGCCGGCTCCTGCTCCGCTTCGCGGGCGTCAAGGACCGCACCGGCGCCGAGGGGCTGCGCAACACCCTGCTGATCGCGGACGTCGACCCGGCCGAACTCCCCGAGGAGGAGGACGAGTACTACGACCATCAGCTCATGGACCTGGACGTCGTACTCGAGGACGGCACCGAGATCGGCCGGATCACCGAGATCTCCCACCTGCCGTCGCAGGACCTCTTCATCGTCGAGCGCCCCGACGGCACCGAGGTGATGATCCCCTTCGTCGAGGAGATCGTCGCCGAGATCGACCTGGAGGAGCAGCGCTGCGTCATCACCCCGCCGCCCGGGCTGATCGACGACCGCGCCGAGATCGCCTCCGCCCGTGACGCGGAGGGCGACGCCTGATGCGTCTCGACGTCGTCACGATCTTCCCCGAGTACCTGGAACCGCTGAACGTCTCCCTCGTGGGCAAGGCGCGCGCCCGCGGCCAGCTCGACGTGCACGTCCACGACCTGCGGGACTGGACGTACGACCGGCACAACACGGTCGACGACACCCCCTACGGCGGCGGTCCCGGCATGGTAATGAAGACCGGGCCGTGGGGCGAGGCCCTGGACGAGGCGCTCGCCGACGGCTACGAGGCGGGCGCCCACGGGCCCGTCATGGTCGTCCCCACGCCGAGCGGCCGCCCCTTCACCCAGGAGCTCGCCGTCGAGCTCTCCGAGCGGCCCTGGCTGATCTTCACGCCGGCCCGCTACGAGGGCATCGACCGCCGGGTCATGGACGAGTACGCCACGCGCATGCCGGTGTACGAGGTCTCCATCGGCGACTACGTCCTGGCGGGCGGCGAGGCCGCGGTGCTGGTCGTCACCGAGGCGGTGGCCCGACTGCTGCCCGGAGTGCTCGGCAACGCCGAATCGCACCGGGACGACTCCTTCGCGCCCGGCGAGATGGCGAACCTGCTGGAGGGGCCCGTCTACACCAAGCCCCCGGTGTGGCGCGGCCGGGACATCCCCGAGGTGCTGCTCAGCGGCCACCACGGGAAGATCGCCCGCTGGCGCCGGGACGAGGCCTTCCGTCGGACCGCGGCCAACCGCCCCGACCTGATCGAGCGCTGTGAGGCGTCCGCCTTCGACAAGAAGGACCGGGAGATCCTCTCCATCCTGGGCTGGCAGCCCTCAGCCGACGGCCGATTTTGGCGTAGGTCCCAGGCCGTGGAAGAATAGGCGGCTGCTGTGTGCTCGCGGGCGCCCCTGCCACAGGGGGATCGTCGTCCGACGGGTGGCACGGCTCCCGAATTCTCTACGGAAACCCGCACTGGCGACCTGTGGCGTCATGCGAAGAAAGCAGACGAAGAACATGTCTCACCTGCTCGATGGCGTCAACGCCGCCGCGCTCCGCTCGGACGTCCCGGCCTTCCGCCCGGGTGACACGATCAACGTGCACGTCCGCGTTATCGAGGGCAACCGCTCCCGTATCCAGCAGTTCAAGGGCGTAGTCATCCGTCGCCAGGGCGCCGGTGTCTCCGAGACCTTCACCGTTCGCAAGGTCTCCTTCAGCGTCGGCGTGGAGCGTACCTTCCCGGTCCACTCCCCGATCTTCGAGAAGATCGAGCTCGTCACCCGCGGTGACGTGCGCCGCGCCAAGCTGTACTACCTCCGTGAGCTCCGCGGCAAGGCCGCGAAGATCAAGGAGAAGCGCGACAACTGAGGTCCCCTCCGGTGTCCGGGGCAGGGCGGATAGGCTCGCCCCCGATGGACACCGAAGCACCTCACACGCAGCGCGGCCACTCCTCCCCCGGCAAGGGGGAGGGGCGGCCGCGTTTTGCGTTGTCAGCGGTCGTGCGGCCGCTGACCTGGCGGCGGGCCGGAGTGCTCGGGGTGGTCTGCACCGTCCTCCTGCTTCTCGTCAGCAATTTCGTGGTCCAGCCCTTCCTGATCCCGAGCCGCTCGATGGAGCCGACGCTCCAGGTCGGCGACCGGGTGCTGGTCAACAAGCTGGCGTACCGTTTCGGCGACCAGCCGCGCCGCGGCGACCTCGTGGTCTTCGACGGCACGGGCTCCTTCGTACGGGAACGCCCCGAGGGCAATCCGGTGGGCGAGGCCCTGCACGGAGCGGCCTCCGCTCTGGGGCTCGCGGAGCCCTCGGACACCGACTTCGTGAAGCGGGTCGTGGGCGTCGGCGGCGACGACGTGGTGTGCTGCGACGCCGGCGGGCGGATCGAGGTCAACGGCGTGCCGGTCCAGGAGCCGTACCTCTTCCCCGGCGACACGCCCTCGAAGGTGCCGTTCCGGATCGTCGTGCCGCTCGGGACGCTGTGGGTGATGGGCGATCACCGTTCCCAGTCCCGGGACTCCCGGGACCACCTGGGGGAGCCGGGCGGGGGAATGGTGCCGGTGGACAAGGTGATCGGGAGGGTCGACTGGATCGGCCTGCCGGTGTCGCGCTGGGGTTCCGCCGGCGGCGGCCATGGGTAGCCGCGGGCGGCCTCGGAACGAACCGGCGCCCGAGCCGGGCAGCCGGGCCGAGCGGCGGCGGCTGGCCCGCCGGGTGAAACGGCGCCGCCGCACGCGCCGGGCCGGTGAGGTGCCGCTGCTGGTGGTGGTGGCGCTGTGCATCGCCATGCTCCTCAAGACCTTCTTCGTACAGGCCTTCTTCATTCCGTCGGGCTCGATGGAGCAGACCATCCGGATCGGCGACCGGGTCCTGGTGGACAAGCTGACCCCGTGGTTCGGCTCCAAGGTGGAGCGCGGCGACATCGTCGTATTCAAGGACCCGGGCGGCTGGCTCCGGGGCGAGGCGGCCCGGCCGGCCCCCGACCCGATCGGGGTCAAACAGATCAAACAGACCCTGACCTTCATCGGCCTGCTGCCCTCGGCCGACGAGCAGGACCTGATCAAGCGCGTGATCGGCGTCGGCGGGGACACCGTCAAGTGCTGCGACGCCAAGGGCCGGGTCACCGTCAACGGCCAGCCGCTCGACGAGCCGTACGTGAGCCCGGGCAATGCCCCCTCCGACATCCCGTTCGAGGTACAGGTGCCGGCGGGCCGGCTCTTCGTGATGGGCGACCACCGGGCGAACTCGGCGGACTCCCGCTACCACCTCGACGAGGCCTTCCAGGGCACGATCGACGAGGAAGGCGTGGTGGGCGAGGCCGTGGTGATCGCCTGGCCCTACGGGCACTGGACCAGCTTCGAGACCCCCGCGACCTTCCGCATGGTGCCCGATCAGGCGAGGCGCGAGGCGCGCCCGCGCCGTCGGCGCCGTCGGGCCTCGCCGTTCGCATAGTGTGTCCTGGGTCTCCCGACCCTTGGGGAACTCCCGCTCGTTAGGGGAGGGGAGGGCCCGTGTCCGATTCGGAGCGGGCGGCGATCTCGAATTGAGGAGTGGATGTGGGGGACGTGGCGGTAGGCGCACGGTCCGGGCGCGACGAGGGTGAGGAACGGCCGGATGACGACGCCGTCGCGCGCGAGGCCGAGGAGGGGGAGGGCGAAGCCACGGCTCAGGCGCACCGCTCCTTCTGGAAGGAGCTCCCGCTCCTCGTGGGCATCGCCCTGCTGCTGGCCCTGCTGATCAAGACCTTCCTGGTCCAGGCGTTCTCGATCCCTTCCGACTCCATGCAGAACACGCTGCAGCGGGGCGACCGGGTCCTGGTGGACAAGCTGACCCCGTGGTTCGGCTCCGAGCCCGAGCGCGGCGAGGTCGTCGTCTTCCACGATCCCTTGAACTGGCTGTCCGGGGAGCCCACTCCGGAGCCCAACTTCGTACAGACGGTCCTCAGCAAGATCGGTCTGATGCCGTCCGCGGACGAGAAGGACCTGATCAAGCGGACCATCGCCATCGGCGGGGACACGGTCGAGTGCAAGAAGGGGGGACCGGTCGTCGTCAACGGCAAGCCGCTCGACGAGCCGTACATCTTCCCCGGCAACACCCCGTGCGACGACATGCCGTTCGGTCCGATCACCGTGCCCAAGGGCAAGATCTGGGTGATGGGCGACCACCGGCAGAACTCCCAGGACTCCCGCTACCACATGCAGGACTCCACCCAGGGCTTCGTGCCGGTCGACAAGGTCGTCGGGCGGGCCGTGGTCGTCGCGTGGCCGCTCAACCGCTGGTCCACCCTGCCCGTCCCGGACACCTTCGACCAGCCCGGCATCAACAACCAGGCCGCGGCGAACGCGCTCGGTCTCGGGGCCTCCGGTCTGGCTCCCGTCGGGCTCGGTCCGGCCGCGCTCGGGCTGACCGGCGCCGTGCCGCTCGTCATGTGGCGCCGCAGGAGGCTGACCAGCGGGCGTACTGCCGGGTAGGGTTCCGCCCAGGTCGACGATCTCCGAAGTGTGGGGGCGCTGCAATGGGCGGCACGCAGGCAAGCGGTACGCGTTCGGGCGATACCCGTTCAACAGGCGCCGGCAGGGATGGCCGCGGCGGCCTCGGCAATGTGTTGTCGGGGATCGCCGTGGCCATCGGCTTTGCGCTCTTCCTCGGCGGTTTCGTCTGGGGTGCGGTCGTCTACCGGCCCTACACGGTGCCGACCGACTCGATGATGCCGACCGTGAAGCCCGGCGACCGGGTGCTGGCGCAGCGCATCGACGACGGCGAGGTGCGCCGCGGCGACGTCGTCATCTTCACCGATTCCACGTGGAGCGATTCGCCCATGGTCAAGCGGGTCGTCGGCATCGGCGGCGACACCGTGAAGTGCTGCGGCGCCCACGGCGAGCTGACCGTGAACGGCACGCCTCTCGACGAGCCGTACATCGACGACACCAAACCCTCCACGGGCCTGGAGATGCCTCCCGGGCAGAGCGCCCCCACGGGGACCCCCTTCGAGGTGACGGTCCCGGAGGGGAACCTCTTCCTCATGGGCGACCGCCGCGGCGCCTCGCTGGACTCGCGGGCGCACCTTCAGGAGGCCGGACGGGGCACCGTGCCCCGGGAGGCCGTCAGCGCCCGCGTCGACGCCCTGGCCTGGCCCGCCATGTCGATGCTGGAGCGGCCGAAGACGTACGAGTCCCTGCCCGGCGGAACCTCCGGGCACGGGCCGCTGCTGCTCCAGCTGGCGGCGGTGGCCGCCGGGGCCGTCCTGGTGGTGCTGGGGGCCGCGTACGGGCCCGTCGCCCGGATCCTGGGGCGCGGGCGACGGCAGGAGCGGGCCGGTGCCCGCTGAACCGGCCGCCGGGACCGCCGGCCCGCGGCAGGTGTCCCGGGTGATCCTGCTGGACCCGGCGGACCGGATCCTGCTGCTGCACGGCTTCGAGCCCGCCGACCCCGGCGACACCTGGTGGTTCACCCCGGGTGGCGGGCTGGAGGGAGCCGAGAGCCGGGAGCAGGCCGCGCTGCGGGAACTGGCGGAGGAGACGGGGATCACGGAGGTCGAACTCGGGCCGGTGCTGTGGCACCGGTACTGCTCCTTCCCCTTCGACGGGCGGCGCTGGGAACAGGACGAGTGGTACTTCCTGGCCCGTACCGACCAGACGGAGACCGTGATGGGCGGGCTCACCGAGCTGGAGCGGCGCAGCGTCGCCGGAGCCAGGTGGTGGACCTACGAGGAACTGATCGCGGCGCATGAGACGGTGTACCCGACCAGACTCGCCGAGCTGCTGAAGACTCTGCTCGACGACGGTCCTCCGGGTGCGCCGGTGGTCCTGCCCCCGGAAATCGTTTAGGGGCGCGTGGGTCTGGCGCACAATAGGGGGACGCACGGCTGAAGGGGAACATGCCATGAGTGCCGAGGACCTCGAAAAGTACGAGACCGAGATGGAGCTGAAGCTCTATCGGGAGTACCGCGACGTCGTCGGGCTGTTCAAGTACGTGATCGAGACCGAGCGCCGTTTCTACCTCACCAACGACTACGAGATGCAGGTGCACTCGGTGCAGGGGGAGGTCTTCTTCGAGGTTTCGATGGCGGATGCCTGGGTCTGGGACATGTACCGGCCGGCCCGCTTCGTGAAGCAGGTCCGCGTGCTGACCTTCAAGGACGTGAACATCGAGGAGCTCAACAAGAGCGACCTCGAACTGCCCGGCAGCTAGTCGGTCCCCTTCGGATCGTGCCGGGCCCACGGTGTCGACCGGGGCTCGTCCTTCGTGTGGGTGACGGGATTGTCCACAACGGCCGGGTTGTCCACCAAGATCCACAAGGTGGGCGGGGGTGCGGGACCGTCGGTGCCGGAGGTGGTGCCGGATGAACGCGAAGGGCGTGGCACAGCAGGCATTGGGGCGGTACGGCGAGGAGCTGGCGGCACGGCGGCTGATCGAGGCCGGGATGACCGTGATCGCACGGAACTGGCGGTGCCGCAGCGGGGAGATCGACATCGTCGCGCGGGACGGGGACGCCTTCGTCGTGTGCGAGGTCAAGACCCGTCGGGAGGGCGACTTCGAGCATCCCATGGCCGCCCTGCGGCCCGGCAAGGCCGAGCGGCTGCGCAGGCTCGCCGGCCGGTGGCTCGCCGACCACGGGGGACCGCCCCCGGGCGGGGTGCGCATCGACCTGGTGGGAGTCCTGCTGCCGCGGCGCGGCGCGCCCGTGGTGGAGCACGTCAGGGGGGTGGCCTGATGGGATTCGCACGAGCCTGTTCGGTGGCCCTGGTCGGCGTCGACGGCGTGGTGGTGGAGGTCCAGGCCGGCCTGGAGCCCGGGGTCGCGGCCTTCACCCTGGTGGGGCTGCCCGACAAGACCCTGGTCGAGAGCCGGGACCGGGTGCGTGCCGCCGTGGTCAATTCGGGTGCGGCCTGGCCGCAGAAGAAGCTCACGGTGGGCCTCAGCCCGGCCTCCGTGCCCAAGAGCGGCGCCGGTTTCGACCTGGCCGTGGCCGCGGCGGTCCTGGGGGCGGCCGAGGTGGTCGACCCCGGCGCGATCGCCGATCTCGTACTCATCGGGGAGCTGGGGCTGGACGGCCGGGTGCGCCCGGTCCGGGGGATCCTGCCGGCCGTCCTGGCCGCGTCGGAGGCCGGGTACCGGCAGGTGGTGGTTCCGCAGCAGTGCGCCGCCGAGGCCGCGCTCGTACCGGAGGTCTCGGTGCTCGGGGTCCGCAGCCTGCGCCAGCTGATCGCGGTCCTGACGGACGCGCCCGTCCCCGAGGAGGACGCCCCGGACACGACGGCCGCCTCAGGCAGGCCCGACCCGATGCTGGCGGGTCTGCTGGTGCCGGGGGCGGGGCTGGGGGCGGGACTCGGCGGCCAGGGCCGTTCCGGCGCGGGAGACGCGCCGGACTTCCCCGACCTCGCGGACGTGGCCGGTCAGCACGCCGCCCGCCGCGCCCTGGAGGTGGCGGCCACCGGAGGCCACCACCTCTTCCTCAGCGGGCCGCCCGGAGCGGGCAAGACGATGCTGGCCGAGCGGCTGCCCTGGATCCTGCCCCCGCTGACCCGTCAGGAGTCGGTGGAGGTGACGGCGGTCCACTCGGTGGCGGGCATCCTGCCACCCGGAGAACCGCTGGTCGCCAGGGCGCCCTACTGCGCACCCCACCATTCGGCGACCATGCAGTCGCTGGTCGGCGGCGGGAACGGAGTACCGAGGCCGGGGGCGGTCTCCCTGGCCCACCGCGGCGTGCTCTTCCTCGACGAGGCCGCGGAGTTCCACGGCCGGGCACTGGACGCGCTGCGCCAGCCCCTCGAATCGGGCCATGTGGTCATCGCCCGCGCGGCCGGGGTGGTCCGGCTCCCGGCCCGTTTCCTCATGGTGCTCGCCGCGAATCCGTGCCCGTGCGGGCGCCACACCCTCCAGGGGACGGGGTGCGAGTGCCCGCCCTCGGTGATCAGGCGCTATCAGGGCAGGCTGTCCGGGCCGCTGCTCGACCGGGTGGACCTGCGGGTGGAAGTCGAGCCCGTGACCCGGTCCGATCTGCTGGGGCAGGGCCGCCGGGGGGAATCCACCGCCAAGGTCACCGACCGGGTGCGGGAGGCCAGGGACCGTGCGGCGGCCCGGCTCGCCGACACCCCGTGGCGGCTCAACTCCGAGGTGCCCGGCCAGGAACTGCGCACCCGGTGGCGGGCGGGCCCGGGGGCGCTGGCCCAGGCCGAGCGGGACATGGAGCGCGGCCTGCTCACCGCCCGCGGCCTGGACCGGGTGCTGCGGGTCGCCTGGACGGTCGCCGACCTGCGAGGGCGTGACCGACCGGACGCGCTGGACGTGACGGTCGCCCTGGAGCTGAGGACCGGCATCGCCCGGGGTGCCGCCGCGACCGTGGGAGCCGGGTCATGACCGGGACGGGGGACGCGGAGCCGGGTGGCGGGCCGGGTGGTCGCGTCGGCCGGAGCCGGGCCCCGGCCGACGCGGCCGGACCGGAGGTGCTGGCCAGGGCCGCGTTGACGCGGGTCGTGGAGCCGGGGGACGAGATCGCGGGGCGGTGGCTGCGCCAGTACGGGGCCGTGCGGCTGATGCGGATGCTCACCGGGAGCGAGGGAGAGGGCGAAGGCGGGGTCCGGGCGCCTGCCGGGGCGGGGGCCGAGCGGCTCGCCGGGTACCGCAGGCGGGCGGCGCTGGCCGACCCCCGCAAGGACCTGGCGGCGGCCGCCGCATCCGGGGGCCGGTTCGTGTGTCCCGGGTCGGCGGAATGGCCCAGCCAGCTCGACGACCTCGGCGACGCCCGCCCCGTCGGGCTGTGGCTGCGGGGCCGGCCGAACCTGCGGACCTGGGCGCTGCGCTCCGTCGCCGTGGTCGGCGCCCGGGCGTGCACCCCGTACGGCGCGCACATGGCCCAGACGTTGGCCGCCGGGCTCGCCGAGCGCGGCTGGGTCGTGGTCTCCGGAGCCGCGTACGGGATCGACGGCGCCGCCCACCGCGGGGCCCTCGCCCCGGGCGGCGCCACCGCGGCGGTGCTCGCCTGCGGGGCGGACGTCGCCTATCCGCGCGGACACGCCGAGTTGCTCGGCCGGATCGCCGGCCAGGGGCTGGTCCTCGGGGAACTGCCACCGGGCAGCCACCCCACCCCCAGCCGCTTCGTCCTGCGCAACCGGGTCATCGCCGCCCTCACCCGGGGCACGGTCGTGGTGGAGGCGGCCCATCGCAGCGGCTCCCTGGTCACCGCCCGGCAGGCCCAGAAGCTCGGCCGGTTCACGATGGGTGTCCCCGGGCCCGCCACCAGCGGGCTCTCCGCCGGGGTGCACGAGCTGTTGCGGGGCGGGGCCGAGCTGGTCACAGACGCGGCCGAGGTGGTCGAGCTGGTCGGCGCCATGGGCGAGTTGGCTCCCGAGAGGCGCGGGCCGCTGCTCGCCCGGGACCTCCTCGACCGCGACACCGCCAGGGTGCTCGAAGCACTCCCGGCCGGCCGTCCCGTGCGGGTGGCGGAGTTGGCACTTGCCTCCGGCACCGGCGCCGATGAAGTCATCGGCAGACTGTACGAACTTCACTCTCTGGGGTTCGTCGAACGGCAGGGCGATGACTGGCAGTTGAGCAGACAAACGGCTGGGGGAGGCACACAAACCGGGGATGTCCGGCGAGGCGGTGGTTGACCTGGGGCGTTCCGGTGAAAGAGTGAAAGCGATGAGAGACGCGGTCTTCCCGATGCCGGCTGTCGGGACCGAGCGCCAGGCGCCGGTCCCGGGCCGCCCGCGCGAGTCGGATCGCGCCTGCGCCCCCGCGCGATCCCGTACTCTTCGCGCACCGCGACACTTCCGTCACGCTACGCTCCCAAGGAATCCCGCTCCGGCAAAGGCGAAGCATGCCCCAGCACACCTCAGGGTCTGACCGCGCTGCGGTGCCCCCCGCTGCCCGCGGCAGCGAGCGGTCCACCGCGCCCTCGTCCCTGGAGGTGCTGTGGCGCTCGTACAAGGCCTCGGGCGACGAGCGGCTGCGGGAACAGCTGATCCTGCACTACTCCCCGCTGGTCAAGTACGTCGCCGGCCGGGTGAGCGTGGGTCTTCCGCCCAATGTGGAACAGGCCGACTTCGTCTCCTCCGGGGTCTTCGGGCTGATCGACGCCATCGAGAAGTTCGACGTCGACCGGTCGATCAAGTTCGAGACCTACGCGATCACCCGTATCCGCGGCGCGATGATCGACGAGTTGCGGGCGCTGGACTGGATCCCGCGCTCGGTGCGGCAGAAGGCGCGGGCCGTGGAGCGCGCCTACGCCACGCTGGAAGCCCAGTTGCGGCGTACTCCCACCGAGAGCGAAGTGGCGGGGGAGATGGGGATCGGGGTGGATGACCTCCACGCCGTGTTCAGCCAGCTGTCGCTGGCGAACGTGGTCGCCCTGGAGGAACTCCTGCACGTGGGCGGAGAGGGCGGCGACCGGCTCTCGCTCATGGACACCCTGGAGGACACCGCCGCCGACAACCCGGTGGAGGTGGCGGAGGACCGCGAACTCAGGCGCTTGCTGGCGCGCGCCATCAACACGCTGCCCGAGCGCGAGAAGACCGTGGTGACCCTCTACTACTACGAGGGGCTCACGCTGGCCGAGATCGGCAACGTGCTGGGCGTCACCGAGAGCCGCGTCAGCCAGATCCACACCAAGTCGGTGCTGCAACTCCGGGCGAAGTTGGCGGACGTGGGGCGGTGAGCTTGCGGTACCTCCGTAGAGTGGACGTGTGCCCAGGATTCGAGCGGCCTCCGTGGCCGAGCACCGGTCGATGCAGCGCGGCGCCCTTCTGGACGCCGCGCGAACCCTGCTGTCCGAAGGCGGTACGGAGGCGCTGACCTTCCCCGCCCTCGCGGAACGGACCGGGCTCGCCCGGTCGTCCGTGTACGAGTACTTCCGCTCCCGCGCGGCCGTGGTCGAAGAGCTGTGCGCGGTGGACTTCCCCGTGTGGGCCGCCGAGATCGAGGCGGCGATGGAGGCCGCGCAGGCGCCGGAAGCGAAGATCGAGGCCTATGTCCGGAGCCAGCTGGGGCTGGTGGGGGACCGGCGGCACCGGGCCGTGGTGGCCATCTCCGCGAGCGAGCTGGACGCCGGGGCGCGGGAGAAGATCCGCGCGGCCCACGGAGGGCTCGTCGCGATGATCGTCGAGGCCCTGGCTGCCCTCGGGCAGCGTGAGCCGAAACTCGCGGCGATGCTGTTGCAGGGTGTCGTGGACGCGGCCGTGCGGAGGATCGAGCTCGGGGCCGCCGAGGACCCCGCGGTCGTCACGGAGACGGCCGTGGCCATGGCCCTGCGGGGCGTCCGGGGCTGAGGCCCTCGGGGCTCCGCCCCGGACCCCGCTCCTCAAACGCCGGAGGGGCTGGTGCTCCGGCAGGCGGGCCGGTGCGGCTCACGGGCCGCCCCGTGCCTCGGATGTCGGCAGCAGGCGGGGTGTGGTGCGGGGGAGGAGGGTGAGGGGGTTGAGGTACTCCTCGCCCCTCAGCAGGCCCCAGTGGAGGCACGGGGCCGGGCAGTGGGAACCCTCCGTGAGGACCGCGACCACCTGGCCGGCAGTGACCGCCTCGCCTTCGGAGACCAGCGCGCGGACCGGTTCGTAGGTCGTGCGCAGGCCGTTCGGGAGGGTCAGGGAGAGGACTCCCCGACCCGCGACCGGGCCGGCGAAGTGCACCCGGCCCGCGGCGACCGCCCGGACCTCCGTGCCCGCGTCGGCCGCCAGGTCCACGCCCCGGTGCCCGGCCGCGTACGGCGTCGGCGGCGGGTCCCACCAGCGGACGACCGACAGCGGTCCGGGCAGCGGGCGGACCCCGGGAACGGCGGCTTGCGCCAGGGCCAGGAGCAGGCTGATCAGCAGTGTCGTCATGACCGGAGGGTCCCGCAGCCGCCGAAGGGCGTGCGCCGGCCTGTGGACGGTCCGGGCGGTGTGGACAACGGCGTCACCCGGCATACCGCCGGGTCCCGTACACTTCTTGTGGCGATCCGGGTCACCGGGTCGACTTCGCACGCCCCAGCACCGGCCTGAAACGGCCAGGTGACAGCGTCTCTCGGTCCCTCAGCGGGGCAGGGCGCGGCGGGGCGTCAGGAACCAAACCGAGAAACCAAGGAGATGGCCATGGCCGTCGTCACGATGCGGGAGCTGCTGGAAAGCGGCGTCCACTTCGGTCACCAGACCCGTCGTTGGAACCCGAAGATGAAGCGCTTCATCTTCACGGAGCGCAACGGCATCTACATCATCGACCTGCTGCAGTCGCTGTCGTACATCGACCGCGCCTACGAGTTCGTGAAGGAGACCGTCGCGCACGGTGGCTCCATCATGTTCGTCGGTACCAAGAAGCAGGCCCAGGAGGCCATCGCCGAGCAGGCGACGCGCGTTGGCATGCCGTACGTCAACCAGCGCTGGCTCGGTGGCATGCTCACCAACTTCTCCACCGTCTACAAGCGCCTCCAGCGTCTGAAGGAGCTTGAGGCGATCGACTTCGAGGACGTCGCCGCCTCGGGTCTCACCAAGAAGGAGCTCCTGGTCCTCTCCCGCGAGAAGGCCAAGCTGGAGAAGACCCTCGGTGGTATCCGCGAGATGTCGAAGGTCCCCAGCGCCGTCTGGATCGTCGACACCAAGAAGGAGCACATCGCCGTCGGTGAGGCGCGCAAGCTCCACATCCCGGTCGTCGCGATCCTCGACACCAACTGCGACCCCGACGAGGTCGACTACAAGATCCCGGGCAACGACGACGCGATCCGCTCCGTCACCCTGCTCACCCGCGTGATCGCCGACGCCGTCGCCGAGGGCCTCATCGCCCGCTCCGGCGCTGCGACCGGTGACTCGAAGCCGGGCGAGAAGGCCGCCGCCGAGCCGCTCGCCGAGTGGGAGCGCGACCTGCTCGAGGGCGACAAGAAGGCCGACGACGCCGAGGCCGCTCCGGCCGAGGCCGCTGTCGAGGCCCCGGCCGCCGACGCCGAGCAGGCCTGACCCTCTGAGAGCGCCCGGCGTTCACGCGCCGGGCACTCGCAGCACGGACGATGACGGCGGGGGAGCCGCGCCAAAAGCGCGGCGCCTCCGCCGTTCACCCGTAGATCTACGACTTCGAGAGAGAATCACAGACTCATGGCGAACTACACCGCCGCTGACGTCAAGAAGCTCCGCGAGCTCACCGGCGCCGGCATGCTGGACTGCAAGAACGCGCTCGTGGACGCCGACGGTGACGTCGACAAGGCCCAGGAAGCCCTCCGCATCAAGGGTCAGAAGGGCGTCGCCAAGCGCGAGGGCCGTTCCGCCGAGAACGGTGCGGTCGTCTCCCTCATCGCCGACGACAACACCTCCGGTGTCATCGTCGAGCTGAAGTGCGAGACCGACTTCGTCGCCAAGGGCGAGAAGTTCCTGGCCGTCGCCAACCAGCTGGCCGCGCACGTCGCCGCCACCTCCCCGGCCGACATCGAGGCGCTGCTCGCCTCCGAGATCGAGCCCGGCAAGACCGTCACCGCTTTCGTCGACGAGGCCAACGCCAACCTCGGCGAGAAGATCGTCCTGGACCGCTTCGCGCAGTTCACCGGCGGTTACGTGTCGGCGTACATGCACCGCACGATGCCCGACCTGCCGTTCCAGATCGGCGTCCTGGTCGAGCTCGACAAGGAGAACGCCGAGGTCGCCCGCGGCGTCGCGCAGCACATCGCCGCGTTCGCCCCGCAGTGGCTGTCCGCCGAGGACGTCCCGGCCGACAAGGTCGAGTCCGAGCGCCGCATCGCCGAAGAGGTCACCCGCGCGGAGGGCAAGCCCGAGGCTGCCATCGCGAAGATCGTCGAGGGTCGCGTCAACGGCTTCTTCAAGGACGCCACGCTGCTCGGCCAGGCCTACGCCCTGGACAACAAGAAGTCCGTGCAGAAGGTTCTGGACGAGGCCGGTGTCACCCTGAAGCGCTTCACCCGCATCAAGGTCGGCATCTGAGTCCGTCCGTACGCGACGGACACCGGACCCCGGTAGGGTCTGAGGCAGTCGTCCGCGTTCGCGCAGGACGACCGCAGATCTGACGAGGAGGCCATTGCCGTAGAGGGAACCGCAAGGACCCACCGGCAATGGCCTTCTTCGTATGTGCACGAGGAGATCTCCATGAATCAGGGCGTGGACCCCCACACCGCATCCGACGACAAGAGCGACCAGGAGAAGAAGGGTCGCCGCTTCATGCTGAAGCTGTCCGGCGAAGCCTTCTCCGGTGGCGGAGGACTCGGCGTCGACCCCGACGTCGTCCACGCCATCGCGCGTGAGATCGCCGCGGTGGTCCGCGACGGCGCGGAGATCGCCGTCGTGATCGGCGGCGGCAACTTCTTCCGCGGCGCCGAGCTCCAGCAGCGCGGCATGGACCGGGCGCGGTCCGACTACATGGGCATGCTCGGCACGGTCATGAACTGCCTCGCCCTCCAGGACTTCCTGGAGAAGGAGGGCATCGACTCCCGCGTACAGACCGCCATCACCATGGGCCAGGTCGCGGAGCCGTACATCCCGCTGCGCGCCGTGCGCCACCTGGAGAAGGGTCGCGTCGTAATCTTCGGCGCCGGCATGGGCATGCCGTACTTCTCCACCGACACCACGGCCGCCCAGCGCGCCCTGGAGATCGACGCCGAGGCCCTGCTCATGGGCAAGAACGGCGTCGACGGGGTCTACGACTCCGACCCCAAGAAGAACCCGGACGCGGTGAAGTTCGACGCACTGGAGTACGGCGAGGTCCTCTCCCGCGACCTCAAGGTCGCCGACGCCACGGCGATCACGCTGTGCCGCGACAACAAGCTGCCCATCCTCGTCTTCGAACTGCTCGCCGAGGGCAATATCGCGCGCGCCGTCAAGGGTGAGAAGATCGGCACGCTTGTCAGCGACCAGGGAACCCGGGCCTGAGCAGTCCGCCGCCGGGCCGGGCCCTGCCGGGTCCCGCCCGTCCCGCCCGCCTGAACCATCCAATCAAGACATGCAGGAGCACGTGGTGATCGAAGAAATCCTCCTCGAGGCCGAGGAGAAGATGGAGAAGGCCGTCGTCGTCGCCAAGGAGGACTTCGCCGCGATTCGCACCGGCCGTGCGCACCCGGCGATGTTCAACAAGATCGTGGCGGACTACTACGGCGCCATCACGCCCATCAACCAGCTCGCCTCCTTCTCGGTGCCCGAGCCGCGCATGGCGATCGTGACCCCGTTCGACAAGAGCGCGCTGCGCAACATCGAGCAGGCCATCCGCGACTCCGACCTCGGTGTCAACCCGAGCAACGACGGCAACATCATCCGGGTGACCTTCCCCGAGCTGACGCAGGACCGCCGCAAGGAGTACATCAAGGTCGCCAAGAACAAGGCCGAGGACTCCAAGGTCTCGATCCGCTCCGTGCGCCGCAAGGCGAAGGACGCCCTCGACAAGCTCGTCAAGGACAAGGAAGCCGGCGAGGACGAGGTGCGCCGCGCGGAGAAGGAGCTCGACGACACCACCGCGAAGTACGTCGCGCAGGTGGACGAGCTCCTCAAGCACAAGGAAGCCGAGCTCCTCGAAGTCTGATGAACGACTCTTCCTGGCAGCCGGAGCCGGTTCCGGCGGGTCCCGCATACGATGCGCAGGTGGGCCCGCACACTCGGCCCATGCCCATCGTGCCCGATGCCGCCGGCCGTGACTTCGACGACCGGGAAGCACGCGATCGGGGGGCCGCCGCGGACGGCGGCCCCCTCTTCCGCGACGAGACGCCGCCGCAGGAGCCCATGCCCAGCCCCCCGCCCCCGCCTTCGCAGGCACCGCAGAACCCCTCGCCCCCGCCGCAGAAGAAGCGCGCGGGGCGGGACCTGCGCGCCGCCATAGGGGTCGGCGTCGGCCTCGGCGCGGTGATCTTCGCTTCGCTGTTCATCGTCAAGGCGGTCTTCGTCGGCGTCGTCGTCGTCGCGGTCGTCGTGGGTCTGTGGGAGCTCACCTCCCGGCTGCAGGAGAAGAAGGGCATCAAGGCCCCTCTCGTCCCGCTCGCGGTGGGCGGCGCGGCCATGGTCATCGCCGGATACGTCCGCGGTGCCGAGGGGGCCTGGGTCGCGATGGCCCTCACCGCCCTCGCGGTGCTCGTATGGCGGATGACCGAGCCGCCCGAGGACTACCTCAAGGACGTCACCGCGGGTGTCTTCGCGGCGTTCTACGTGCCGTTCCTCGCCACCTTCGTCACGATGCTGCTGACCGCCGACGACGGACCGCAGCGCGTGGTGACCTTCCTCGTACTGACCGTGGTCAGCGACACCGGGGCCTACGCGGTGGGCTGGCGCTTCGGCAAGACGAAGCTCGCGCCGCGCATCAGCCCCGGCAAGACCCGCGAGGGGCTCTTCGGCGCGGTGGCCTTCGCCATGGCGGCGGGCGCCCTGTGCATGGAGTTCCTGATCGACGGCGGTGCCTGGTGGCAGGGCCTGCTGCTGGGCCTCGCGGTCGCGGTCAGCGCCACGCTGGGCGACCTGGGCGAGTCGATGATCAAGCGGGACCTCGGCATCAAGGACATGGGCACCCTGCTCCCGGGGCACGGCGGGATCATGGACCGCCTCGACTCCCTGCTGCCGACGGCCCCGGTGGTGTGGCTGCTGCTGGCGGCGTTCGTGGGCACCGGCTGAAATCCGGGCCGCAACCGAAGGCCTCGGCCGTCTCCGGCCGACCGCGGACGCTGCCGACCTCGGTCGGCCCCCGCGGAGCGGGTTATCCTAAAAGGCGCGTCACTCGCGAGTGGCGCGCCTTTGCCGTTCCGCGTCTGCGGGGACGGCCCGTGAGAGGTCTCCCGGCTCCTGTCGAGCCGCGGTCCGCTCCGCACCGGCGGAGTCGCGCGCCCGGACCTCGCCCCATCGAGGAGTATCCGATCATGGCCCGCCCCGTTCCGGGAGAGCTCACCTTCGTCGCGCCCCGTGGAGCCAAGAAGCCTCCGCGGCACCTCGCCGACATGACCCCCGCCGAGCGCCGCGAGGCGGTCGCCGCCATCGGTGAGAAGCCCTTCCGGGCCAAGCAGCTCTCCCAGCACTACTTCGCCCGGTACGCGCACGACCCCGCCGAGTGGACCGACATCCCGGCCGCCTCCCGCGAGAAGCTCCAGCAGGAGCTGCTGCCCGAGCTGATGAACGTCGTCCGGCACATCTCCTGCGACGACGACACCACCCGCAAGACCCTGTGGAAGCTGCATGACGGCACGCTCGTCGAGTCCGTGCTGATGCGCTACCCCGACCGGGTCACCATGTGCATCTCCTCGCAGGCCGGCTGCGGCATGAACTGCCCGTTCTGCGCCACCGGCCAGGCCGGTCTGGACCGCAACCTGTCCACCGCCGAGATCGTGCACCAGATCGTCGACGGCATGCGCGCCCTGCGCGACGGCGAGGTCCCGGGCGGCCCGGCCCGGCTGTCGAACATCGTCTTCATGGGCATGGGCGAGCCCCTCGCGAACTACAACCGCGTCGTCGGTGCCATCCGACGTCTCACCGACCCCGAGCCCGACGGTCTGGGCCTGTCCCAGCGCGGGATCACCGTCTCCACCGTCGGCCTGGTCCCGGCCATGCTGCGCTTCGCCGACGAGGGCTTCAAGTGCCGCCTCGCCGTCTCGCTGCACGCGCCCGACGACGAGCTGCGCGACACCCTGGTCCCGGTGAACACCCGCTGGAAGGTCCGCGAGGTCCTCGACGCCGCCTGGGAGTACGCCGAGAAGTCCGGCCGCCGCGTCTCGATCGAGTACGCGCTGATCCGCGACATCAACGACCAGGCCTGGCGCGGCGACCTCCTGGGCCGCCTGCTCAAGGGCAAGCGCGTCCACGTCAACCTGATCCCGCTGAACCCGACGCCCGGCTCCAAGTGGACCGCCTCGCGGCCCGAGGACGAGAGGGCCTTCGTCGACGCGATCGCCCGCCACGGCGTGCCGGTGACCGTACGGGACACCCGCGGCCAGGAGATCGACGGCGCGTGCGGCCAGCTCGCCGCCTCGGAGCGCTAGATTCCGGTCCTGATCGATCATGTTCGGCCACGGGGTACCCTGTGGCCGAACCAATTTCATATTCCGACAGGGGAGCGCCACAGCGCTGAGAGTGCGGTATCCGTCATCCGCAGACCCTCTGAACCTCGCCCCGGTCATTCGGGGTAGGAAGTTCGGTCACCACTCAAGCTGTTGCGCCCTGCCCGGCGTCCGCTCCCACAGAGCGCCGGGCAGGGCCGCGTCTTCTCCTGGTCATCCCAGGAGGAATCACCAGTGAGCACCACCAAGAAGATCGCGGGCGCCGCGCTCGCGGCCGCGCTGGGCGTCACCACGCTCAGTGCCTGCGGCGGCGGCGACGCCAAGGACAAGAGCGCGGGCGGCACCGAGAGCCCGAAGTCCAAGACCGTCACGCTCGTCACCCACGACTCCTTCAACGTGACCGAGGCGGTCCTCAAGGAGTTCGAGCAGCAGAGCGGCTACACGGTCAAGGTGCTGAAGTCCGGGGACGCGGGCGCGGCGCTGAACCAGGAGATCCTCACCAAGGGCTCCCCGCGCGGCGACGTCTTCTTCGGTGTGGACAACACCCTGCTCTCGCGCGCCCTCGACAACGGCATCTTCACCCCGTACGAGGCCAAGGGCCTGGCCGACGTGAAGCCCGAGTACGTGCTCGACAAGCAGCACCGGGTCACCCCGATCGACTCCGGCGACATCTGCGTCAACTACGACAAGGCCTACTTCGCCGACAAGAAGATCGCCCCGCCGCAGACCCTGGACGACCTGGTCAAGCCGGAGTACAAGAACCTGCTGGTCACCGAGAACGCCGCGACCTCGTCGCCCGGCCTCGGCTTCCTGCTCGCCTCCGTCGGCAAGTACGGCGAGGACGGTTGGAAGGACTACTGGAGCAAGCTGAAGGCCAACGGCGTCGAGGTCGTCGACGGCTGGGAGCAGGCCTACAACGAGCGCTTCTCCGGCTCCGCGGGCGGCAAGAAGGCCAAGGGCGACCGCCCGCTGGTCGTCTCCTACGCCACGAGCCCGCCGGTCGAGGTGCTGTACGGCGAGCCGCAGCCGGCCGAGGCCCCGACGGGCGTCGCCACCGGCACCTGCTTCCGCCAGGTCGAGTTCGCGGGCCTGCTGAAGGGCGCGAAGAACACCGAGGGCGGCAAGGCGCTCGTGGACTTCCTGATCAGCAAGAAGTTCCAGGAGGACATGCCGCTCCAGATGTTCGTGAACCCCGTGACGAAGGACGCCTCCCTGCCGGAGCTGTTCACCAAGCACGGCGTGGTGGTCGAGAAGCCCGAGAACGTGGCCCCGGAGACCATCGCCAAGAACCGTGAGCAGTGGGTCTCGGCATGGACCGCGCTCGTCGTGAAGTAAGCGGTACCGAGGGAGCGGTCGCGGCGCCGGAAGGCGCCGCGCCGGTCCCGGCCGGGTCCGTGAGGCGGCCCGTCCGCGAGTCCGGCCGGGCCACGGCGGTGCGGCTCGCGCTGATGGTCGTACCCCTGGCCTTCTTCGGGCTGTTCTTCGCCTACCCCGTCGCCGCGATCCTCGGGCGCGGCCTCAAGACCGACACCGGCTGGCAGTTCGGCCGGATCGCCGAGGTGATCACCCGGCCCGACATCGCCGGCGTGCTCTGGTTCACCACGTGGCAGGCCCTCGCCTCCACCGCGCTCACCCTGGTGATCGCACTCCCGGCGGCCTACGTCTTCGCGCGCTTCGAGTTCCCCGGCAAGCAGCTGCTGCGGGCCCTGGTGACCATTCCGTTCGTGCTGCCCACCGTGGTCGTCGGCACCGCCTTCCTCGCGCTGGTCGGCCGGGGCGGGCTGCTGGACGAGCTGGTGGGGGTCCGCCTCGACACCACGGTCTGGGCGATCCTCCTCGCGCACGTCTTCTTCAACTACGCGGTCGTCGTACGCACCGTCGGCGGGCTCTGGGCCCAGCTGGACCCGCGCCAGGAGGAGGCCGCCAGGGTGCTCGGTGCCGGGCGGTTCGCCGCTTGGCGGCGGGTGACGCTGCCGGCGCTGGCCCCCGCGGTGGCCGCCGCCGCGCTGATGGTGTTCCTGTTCACCTTCAGCTCCTTCGGCGTCGTGCTGATCCTCGGCGGGCCCTCGTACTCCACGCTGGAGGTGGAGGTCTACCGGCAGACGGCGCAGCTCCTGGACCTGTCCACGGCCGCCGTGCTGACCATGGTGCAGTTCGCCGCGCTCGCCGCGATCCTCGGCATCCATGCCTGGACCGTGCGCAAGCGGGAGACCGCGCTGCGGCTGGTCGATCCGGCCCGGACCGCGCACCGGCCGCGCGGCTGGGCGCAGCGGTCCCTGCTCGGCGGGGTGCTGCTGACGGTGGCGCTGCTGATCGTGGCGCCGCTCGCGGTGCTGGTGGAACGCTCCTTCGACGCGCCCGGCGGATACGGGTTCGGCTTCTACCGGGCACTCCAGGACGTGGGCGCCGGTGGCGGGACGTTCCTGGTGGCGCCGCTGGAGGCGATCTGGAACTCCCTCCAGTACGCCCTCGCCGCCACCGCGATCGCCCTGGCCATCGGGGGGCTCGCGGCCGCGGCGCTGACCCGGCGCGGAGGTCGCTTCGTACGCGGCTTCGACGCGCTGCTGATGGTCCCGCTCGGGGTGTCCGCCGTGACGGTGGGCTTCGGTTTCCTCATCACCCTGGACGAGCCGCCGCTGGACCTGCGGACCTCGTGGATCCTGGTACCGCTCGCGCAGGCCCTCGTCGGCGTGCCGTTCGTCGTACGGACGATGCTGCCCGTGCTGCGCGCCGTCGACGGGCGGCTCCGGGAGGCGGCCGCGGTGCTCGGCGCGTCGCCCCTGCGGGCGTGGCGGGAGGTGGACCTGCCGCTGGTGCGCAGGGCTCTGCTGATCGCGGCCGGGTTCGCCTTCGCGGTCTCGCTGGGGGAGTTCGGGGCGACCGTGTTCATCGCGCGGCCGGACCATCCGACGCTGCCGGTTGCCGTGGCACGGCTGCTGGGGCGGGCCGGTGAGCTGAACTACGGGCAGGCGATGGCCCTGAGCACGATTCTGATGCTGGTGTGCGCGGTGTCCCTGCTGGTGCTGGAGCGGCTGCGCCCCGACAAGACCTCCGGAGAGTTCTGATGACACTGCTTCAGCTGGAAGGGGTGTCGGTCCGCTTCGGTGAGCGCGCGGTCGTGGACTCCGTGGACCTGAAGGTCGCCGAGCACGAGACGGTGTGCGTGCTGGGGCCGAGCGGAAGCGGGAAGTCCACCCTGCTGCGGGTCGTCGCAGGGCTCCAGCCGGTGTCCGCGGGCCGGGTGCTGCTCGGCGGCGCGGACCAGGCCGGGGTGCCGGTGCACCGCCGGGGCGTGGGCCTGATGTTCCAGGACCACCAGCTCTTCCCGCACCGGGACGTCGGCGGGAACGTCGCGTTCGGTCTGCGCATGCGGGGCTCCTCGGGCGGCCGCGGTTCGTACGCATCCCGGGTCACCGAGCTGCTGGAGCTGGTCGGGCTCCCCGGAGCCCAGGGCCGGGCGGTGGCCTCGCTGTCGGGCGGCGAACAGCAGCGCGTCGCGCTGGCCCGGGCGCTGGCGCCCTCGCCGCGGCTGCTCATGCTGGACGAGCCGCTGGGGCAGCTCGACCGGGGGCTGCGGGAGCGGCTCGTGGTGGAGCTGCGGGGGCTGTTCTCCCGGCTGGGGACTACCGTGCTGGCCGTCACGCACGACCAGGGCGAGGCGTTCGCGCTGGCCGACCGGGTGGTGGTGATGCGGGACGGGCGGATCGCACAGGTCGGGACTCCACTGGAGGTCTGGCAGCAGCCGGCCTCGGAGTTCGTGGCACGGTTCCTCGGCTTCGAGAACGTGGTTCCGGCCGCGGTCTCGGGCGGCGCGGCCGTCACCCCGTGGGGCAAGGTCCCCGTTCCGGCGGGCACCCCGGACGGGGAGCACAGGCTGCTGATCCGCCCGGCCGGGGTCGTGCTGTGCGCGGCCGGGCTGGGCTGCGAGGTGGTGTCCCGCACCTTCCGGGGCACCCACGTCGCACTGCGGCTGAGGCCCGAGGCGGGACCGGTGCTGGAGGCCGAGTGCGGGCCGGCGGCGGCGCCCGCGGTGGGCGACCGGGTGGCGGTGACGTTCACGCCGACCGAGGTGGTCGTCCTGCCGGCCACCTCGGTCGGGGGCGGGCCCGCGGAGTAGGGCCCGCCGGGGTCTGCCTCAGGCCGCCCGGATGCCGTCCACCGCGATCGGCAGGTGGCGCGGGCCGCGCAGGACCGCGTTCTGACGGTATGGGGGCGGGTCCTCCAGCAACCTCGGGTTCTCCAGCCTGCGGGCCAGTTCGCTGAGTGCCAGCGCGCCCTCCAGCCGGGCCAGCGGCGCCCCGAAGCAGCTGTGGATGCCGCTGCCCAGGCCCAGGTGCTGGACGTCGGGGCGGTCCGGGTCGAAGCGGTCCGGGTCCTTGAACCGCCGGGGGTCTCGGTTCCCGGAGGCCAGGATCAGCCAGAGCGAGGAGCCCTTGGGGATGGTCACCCCCTGCATCTCGATGTCGGCCAGCGGGGTGCGCTGCGGCAGCAGCTGCACCGGGGGCTCGTAGCGCAGCAGCTCCTCCACGATCGGGACGGACAGCTTCGGCTCGGCGCGCAGCCGGTCCAGGACCTCCGGATGGCGCAGCAGGGTGAGCATGCCGTTCGTGATCAGGTTGACGGTGGTCTCGTGCCCGGCGATCAGCAGCAGCGCCGCAGTGCTGAGCTCTTCCATCGTGCTCATCGCGCCGTCCGGCCCGTCCGCGGTGGCCAGCTGGGACAGCATGTCGTCACCCGGGTTCTTCTTCCGCTCCTCGATCAGCCCGGCCAGGTACATGCCGAGCTCCATGCGGGAGTCCTGCGTCTTCTTGGCGCGTTCGTTGGGATCGGCGTCCGGATCGGGGTCCAGACTCGCGGCGAGCGTGTCGGCCCAGACGTGGAAACGTGCCTCGTCCTCGCTCGGCACGCCCAGCAGCCGGCAGATCACGGTGACCGGGAAGGGGTACGAGAACTCCTCCACCAGGTCGATCCGTTCCGCGTTGCCGTTCTCCGCGATCGAGTCGATCAGACCGGTGACGATGGTGCCCAGCTCGCCGCGCATGTCGTGGACCCGGTGCGGCGAATGCGGAGGCCCGAAGGGGCGGTTCGTCATCCGGCGCAGCCGGTCGTGGTCGGGCGGGTCCAGCTTCAGGAAGGACGGGGGCAGGGCCGCCGTCCCGTCGCCCTCGCCGTCCTCCTCGCCGAGGGGGTCGCCGGCCGTCGACGCCAGGTTGCGCGAGTCGGAGCTGATCCGCGGATCGTGCAACAGGCTCTTGATCTCGTGGTACGTGCTGATGACGTACGGTCCGTCCCCGTCGTGGAACACCGGGGTCTTGCGGAGCTCCTCGTACAGCGGATAGGGGTTGGACCGGCTGGAGTAGTCGAGGATCTGCCGCAGGATGCCTTCAGTCATGAGAGGTCCTCGTGCTCAGTTGTGGGCCGGCGTGAACGTCATCCGCCGGTCGGCCGGTGAGTAGCCGCTCAGGGTGATGGTCGGTCCGTGCGTGGGCACCGACGGGTCGGGGAAGTCCGCGTCCAGCGGGTTGTTCCCCTCGCTCCTGCGGTCCACCGTCGCGAAGGGCGGAGGGAACGCCGCGGTCTGTTCGATCTGCTGCTCGTAGAAGTCCAGCCAGCGGCACTGGTCGAAGGTGACGGCGCCGATGACGCGCCCCTGGTAGCCGTAGACGCCCACGAAGCGGCGCTCCGCGCGCGAACCCTGCGTGATGAGGATCTCCGTGCCCATCGAGGGCACCCCGACCGACTTGATGTTCACCCCGAACTGCGAGGACCAGAAGGCGGGGACCCACACGTGGGGCCGGCGGTCCACGCCCTCGCTGAGCATGTTGTGCGCCGCCGTCTCGGCCTGGGCGACGGCATTGCCCCAGTGCTCCAGGGACAGGAACTGGTACCCGAAGAGCGCGTGCGGGGAGCGTGCCACGTCACCCGCCACATAGATGTCGTCGGTGACGATGCCCCAGATGTTGAAGGCCCGGCAGCCCGCGTCGCAGGCGATGCCCCGCGGACCCGCACCCAGTCCGGAACCGGTCAGCCAGTCGGTGTTGCGCTGCGCGCCGAGCGACACGACCACGACGTCGGCCTCCACGACGCTGCCGTCCGACAGGTGGGCGGCGCGGACCTGGCCGGAGGAGTCGCCCTCCAGCCGGGTGACCATGATCCCGGTCCGCAGGTCCACCCCGTTCTCGCGGTGCATCCCGGCCGCGACCTCGCCGATCACCCCACCCAGGGCTCCGACCAGCGGTGCGTCGCCCCGCTCGGCGACCGTGACCGCGAGGTCCCGCTCCCGGCAGGCGGAGGCGATCTCGGAGCCGGTGAATCCGGCGCCGATGACCAGAACCCGGCGCGGTCCGGCCGCGAGCCGCCGCTCCAGGGCGGCCCCGTCGTCGCGGGTGCGCAGGGTGAAGACCCCCTCGAGGGCCGCTTCCTCCTCGTTGGGCCAGGGGCGGGCGCGCACCCCGGTGGCGATCAGGAGCCGGTCGTACTCCACCTCGTCGCCGTCGGCGAGCTTGACCCGGCGGGCCGCCATGTCCAGACCGGTGGCGGGTACGCCGAGCCGCCACTTGGCGTCGATGTCGCGGCGGCGGGGGAGGAGCGTACGGTCCGCGGTCGCCTTGCCCAGCAGGACCTGCTTGGACAGCGGGGGGCGGTCGTACGGCTCGTAGGGCTCGTCGCCGATCATCGTGAGCGATCCGGCGAACCCCTTCTCGCGCATCGTCTCGGCGGCGCGCAGGCCGGCGAGGGAAGCGCCCACGACCACGATGCGGCCTTCGCGCTTGAGCCGTTCAAGGGCTGAGTCACCGCTCACCACGCGCCTCCGTGGTCGACAGGGAGCCGTTCATCGCGTCCAGCAGGATGGCCCTGACCGGACAGGCGTGGACGGCGCGGACGACGTTCTCGCGGTGCTCCTCGTCGGGCTGCGGGTTGTATAGCAGCGACTCGTCGCCGTGCATGGCGAAGACGTCCGGGGCGAGGAACGCGCACTGGGCGTAGCCCTGACAGCGGTTGAGGTCCACGACAAGCCTCATGAGGCATCCGCCTTTCGGTGGCTGGATCTTCCCCGTCGTCCCCGAGTTCCCCGACCCCCGTTCCCTTACCTCATCCAGCATGCATGCGGCAGCCGGGTGCGTCCTGCCGGGGAACGAACCCGCAGGTCAGGGGAGGTGACGGGGCTCTGCGGAGTCGACTGCCTACCGCAGTCGGGCCCTGATCCGCAGGATGTGGACGCTGAAGACGAGGGCCCAGGCCGGAAACACCAGCTCGGACCAGGGCACGCTGGAGCCGATCACGAGCAGGACCAGGCCCGCGAGGGTGCTCACCGCGATCAGGGGCCGGGGGAAGACCCCGAGCCGGCGCCCGATCATCGCGGTCGAGAGGACGAAGACGGCCGCCATCCGCATGGAGTACGTCGCGAGGATCGTGTACGCGTAGTGGCGGCCGAAGTCGGAGGGATTGTCCTCCGCCAGCACGGTTCCCGCCGCCGCGGCAGCGACGAACAGGGTGGCGGCACAGATGAACCCGCTGCCGAGGAAGACGGTGGAGAAGAACTTGTCCTCGGCCTGCCCGACGTGCGAGCGCAGCGCGCCCATGAACCAGAGGAAGGCGATTCCGGCGAACGGCACGATCTCCAGGGCCAGCCGCACGGCCCAGCGGTTCCCGGCGGGGACCGGCTCGGCGGCGCCGTCCCCCGAGGGGACGGCGAGACGCATCAGGACCATCGCCGCCGCGAGCAGCACGGCGAACGCGACGCCGGCCGCCCCGGCGGCCCGGGGCGTGGACAGGCGGGCGGTGGCGGTGTCCGTGGGGGCCATGGGCTCCTCGCTTTCTCCCCCGTCCAGCAAGCGGCAGCCGCCGGGCCACCGCCACCGGGAGAGAGCGAGCGGGTGAAGGGGCGGCCCCGGGCCCGGGGACCCGCCCGCTGCCGGGCCCCGCCCGCCCCCGGCCTACCCGACCGCCGCCGGGACCGGGACCTCCACCTGGGGATCGGAGCCCTCGTGCTTGCCGTACCAGGCGACGGCCACCGCACCGGCGACCGCGAGGACGAACCCGAGCACCGCCAGCCACGCCAGGCCCGGCCGGGACGCGTCGCCGAGCCACAGGACGCCGATCGCGCCCGGGAGGACCGTCTCGCCGACGACCAGCGCGGCCGTGGCGCCGTTGACCGAGCCGATCTGGAGGGCGACCGTGTGCAGGTACATGCCACCGACACCCGCCAGCACGATGGCGTAGAGCGCCGGGTCGGACAGGAAGGTGCCGAGGTCGAACGGGTCGACCCCGTCGAGGATCCGGACGCCGACACCCAGCGCGCCGAAGCCCAGGCCCGACAGCAGACCCGCCAGGATCGCTGCCCCGCCGCCCAGGAGGCGCACGGCGACGGTGCCGCCCACCATCAGCAGCACGGTGATCCCCAGCAGCCACCAGTGGGTGGACATCGGAGCGTGGTGGCCGCCCTCGTGGCCCGCCGCCGTCGCCAGCAGGACCAGTGCCGTGCAGACGACCCCGATCGAGGTCCACTCCTTGCGGCTGAGCCGGATGCCCAGCATCTTCACGCTTAGCACGGCCGTGATCACCAGATTGGCGCTGATCACCGTCTGGGAGAGGAAGAGCGGCAGGAGCCGGGCGGCCAGGGCGCCCAGCCCGAAGCCCACGAAGTCCAGGATCGTGCCGACGATGAACTCCCAGGTCATCGCCGCTTTCGCGGTGGACGACAGATTGGGTCCGCCATGGGCGGTCACCCCGGCGGTGGCCGGGGACATCCGGGCGGCGCGGCGCGATCCGACGGCTTGCAGCACGGATCCCGTGCCGTAGCAGATGGACGCCGCGACAGCGGTCAGCAGGCCTATGAGCACCGAGGGCTCCGTTCACGTCTGGCAGGTTTTGCGGTACCTCTGCCAGACGTGTGAACGGGCCTCGAAGTTGCCTTGCGAGCTCAGCTCATCGAGGCGAGCACGTCCGCGACCTCGTCCACCGAGTCCACGAGCGCGATCTTCGACTCCATGGCCCGGCCGCGCGCCAGCGCGTGCAGCAGCGGCCACACCGGAAGGTGCTCGGTCCAGTGGGCCCGGTCGACCAGGACCATCGGCGCCGGCTCGCCCCGCGACTCGTAGTAGTTCGGAGTGGCGCTGTCGAAGACCTCTTGTACGGTGCCCGCCGCGCCCGGCAGGAAGACCACGCCCCCGGTGGACCGGGCCAGCAGCCCGTCCTCCCGGGTGGCGTTCGCGAAGTACTTGCCGATGTGCGAGGCGAACGCGTTCGGCGGCTCGTGCCCGTAGAACCAGGTGGGGATGCCCACCGAGTCGCCGCCGCCGGGCCAGCGGTCCCGTACGGCGAACGCCGCGCGCGCCCAGTCGGCCACCGACGGCTCGAAGGACGGGGCCTTGGCCAGCAGCTCAAGGGCCTCCGCGAGGGCCTCGTCGGCCGCCGGTGCCAGATAGGCGCCGAGGTTGGCGGCCTCCATCGCGCCCGGCCCGCCGCCGGTGGCCACGGTCAGCCCGGACCGGGTCAGCGTCCGGCCCAGCTCGGCGGCGCCCCGATAGGCCTGACCGCCGCGGGCCATGGCGTGCCCGCCCATCACGCCCACGACCCGGGCGCCGGCGAGGTGCTCGTCGAGGGCGTCCGAGACGGCGTCGTCGTGGAGGGAGCGCAGCATCGAGGAGAAGACGTCCCCGTCGGCCTTGGTCTCCTGGAACCAGGCGTAGGCCTGGCAGTCCGGGGTCGCCCCATACCCGTCGGACAGCCCGGCGAAGAGCTCCTCGGGGCTGTAGAGGAGCCCCCGGTACGGGTTGAAGGGCAGGTCGGGGACGGGAGGAAAGACCAGCGCGCCGTCGGCGCGGACCTTCGCGGCCGCGTCGGGCTCCATCGGGCAGCCCAGGAACACGGCCGCCCCGGTGTCGGCGGACAGCAGCGCGAAGGTCCGCTCCAGCAGGTTGACCGACTGGATCCGGTAGCCGCTGAGCGAGCCGCGGGCCACGACCCGGTCGAATTCGGCGAGCGTCTCGATCTCGGTGTCGATGTTTCCGTTGACCATCCGGCTCACCCTAAGGGCTGCCCGGGTCAGCGGGTCAGAGCCAGCGACGTCAGCTGCGCCACACCCCAGCTGAGCGGCAGGCACACGGCCACGAGCGCGGTGGCCCGCAAACTCGCCGCCGTACGCAGGACCTTGGCCGGAGCGCCCATGCCGGTCAGCGTCTCGCGGGCCGCGGCCCTGGTCTGTCGGGCCTCCACCGCGGATGTGAGAAGGGTCGCGGCCGCGCAGGCGGCCACCAGGGCGGCGGCCGGCCCCGTCAGCGGGCCGAGCGGCACGAGCATCCCGCCCCCGTCGGGCAGGGCCGGCGCGGTGAGGGCGCCCGCGCCGACCGCGCACAGCACCCCGAGCGGAGGCCCGAGCCGGGGCGCTTCCTCCTGGAGGGCGCGTCCGGCCAGCAGCCGGAGCGCACCCGGGCGCACCGCCTGGACGAGGGCGCCGCAGGCGTAGGCGAGGCCGGGCCCGGCGAGCGCGAGGCCGACCGCGGTCAGCGACCAGCCGGTCAGCGTCCCCTCGCCGCTGCGGCCCGCGTACGCCTGGACCGCGAGCCCGCACGCCGTCAGGGCGATGCCCCAGGGCAGCCCGGTCTGCGGGGCCAGGGACGGCCGGGGGCGCAGGGCGAGGGCGGTCGCGGCCGAAGCGGTGAGGGGGATCACGGCGAGCAGGGTGAGGGCGGCGGCCACGGGCAGCGGCTGCTCGGCGTGCAGGAGCCGGGCCCCGGCCCCGTCGAACGGCAGCCCGGACAGGTCGCCGCGCAGGTGGAGGAAGGCCGCCAGGGCGAGCGTGCCGCCGAGGGTGCAGGCGACGGCGGTGGAGATCGCGGCGACCAGGACCAGCCGTACGGGTCCCAGACCCGCGGCGTCCAGCCCCTCGCGGGGGCGGGTCGCGGGGTCGGTACGGGCCACGGCGACGGCGAAGTGGACGGTGGCGGCGAGCGGGACGAGCGCCCACAGCAGGCGAGGGAACGATCCGGCGGGCCGGACCACGGCGTCCTGGAGGACGTACAGCAGCAGGAACCCGCTGCCGGCCGAGGCGGCCGCGACGAGGAGCCGGCGCAGCTGGACCAGGGGCCGGGAGCCTCGGGCTAGGCGGAAAGCGAGCACGCGGCCTGCCCCTCCGACGTTTCGGGACCCGGCGAGGAGGCGGCCGCCGTGGCTCCGGCCCAGCGGCCGTCGAGCAGGGCCAGGCAGCGGTCGGCGACGGCGGCGCTCTCCTCGTCGTGCGTGGCCAGCAGCACGGTGATCTCGTGCGAGCGGGCCGCCGTGGTCAGCGTACGGAGCAGCAGGGAGCGGTCGGCCTGGTGCAGCGGGGCCGTGGGCTCGTCGGCGAAGACCACCGAGGGCTGGTTGACGAGTGCGCGGGCCAGGGCGACCCGCTGGGACTCGGCCCGCCCGAGGGCTGCGGGCCGCTTGCGGGCGAAGCCGCCGATGTCGAGGCGGTCCAGCCATTCGCAGGCGGCGTGCTTGGCGGTGCGGTGGGAGGCGCCGGAGAGCAGCAGGGGCAGGGCCGCGTTCTCCCAGACCTTCAGCTCGGGCAGCAGCTGCGGTTCGGGGCCGATCCAGCCGAACCGGTCGCGGCGCAGGCGCTCCCGGGCCGGCGCGCCCATGGTGTGCACGGGGAGGCTGTTGAACCAGACCTCGCCCTCCTGCGCCCGCAACTGCCCGGAGAGGCAGCGCAGCAGGGTCGTCTTGCCGCTGCCGCGGGGGCCGGTCAGGGCCAGGATCTCGCCCTGGCGCACTCCCAGGGAGATCCCGGCGAGGCCGGGGGAACCCCTGTGGGAGTACTGAAGGGACCGTGCCCACAGGACGTCATTGTCAGGTGGGGCATTGTCCGGTGGAGCCACCATGGCGTACACCTCCGTCCGGGGGAACGAAGCGGAGCCCTTTCGGTCACTGGCGCCGCATGGAGATGTAAAGAGATGAACGTCTTGGATGGTGACAGCACGCGGCCCGGACCCCCGCCTCTCACTCGAAAGGGGGATCCGGGCCGTGTGGTTCGGACTATTTACAGTCCGGGTGCAGCTCGGGTTACAGCTTGGTCCACGCCTCGGTGAGCACCGCGCGCAGGATGCCTTCGATCTCGTCGAAGGTGCCCTGGTCGGCGATCAGCGGCGGGGCCAGCTGGATGACCGGGTCGCCACGGTCGTCGGCGCGGCAGTACAGGCCGGCGTCGAACAGGGCCTTGGAGAGGAAGCCGTAGAGCACGCGCTCCGTCTCCTCGTCCGTGAAGGACTCCTTGGTGACCTTGTCCTTGACGAGCTCGATGCCGTAGAAGTAGCCGTTGCCGCGGACGTCGCCGACGATCGGCAGGTCGAGCAGCTTCTCCAGCGTCGAGCGGAAGGCGTCCTCGTTGTCCAGCACGTGCTGGTTGAGGCCTTCCTTGTCGAAGATGTCGAGGTTGGCGATCGCCACCGCCGAGGACACCGGGTGTCCGCCGAAGGTGTAGCCGTGCAGGAAGGTGTTGTCACCCTTGTAGAACGGCTCGGCGATGCGGTCCGAGACGATGCAGGCACCGATCGGGGAGTAACCCGAGGTCATGCCCTTGGCGCAGGTGATCATGTCCGGCACGTAGCCGAACTTGTCACAGGCGAACATCGTGCCGAGGCGGCCGAAGGCGCAGATCGTCTCGTCGGAGACGAGCAGCACGTCGTACTCGTCGCAGATCTCGCGGACGCGCTGGAAGTACCCGGGCGGCGGCGGGAAGCAGCCACCGGCGTTCTGCACCGGCTCCAGGAAGACGGCGGCGACGGTGTCGGCACCCTCGAACAGGATCTCCTGCTCGATCTGGTCGGCGCACCAGCGGCCGAAGGCCTCGGGGTCGTCGCCGTAGATCGGGGCGCGGTAGATGTTGGTGTTCGGCACCTTGTGCGCACCGGGGACCAGCGGCTCGAAGGGGGCCTTCAGGGCCGGCAGGCCGGTGATGGACAGGGCGCCCTGCGGGGTGCCGTGGTAGGCGACCGCACGCGAGATGACCTTGTACTTGGTGTGCTTGCCCTGCAGCTTGTAGTACTGCTTGGCGAGCTTCCAGGCGGTCTCGACGGCCTCGCCGCCACCGGTGGTGAAGAAGACCTTGTTCAGGTCGCCCGGAGCGTAGTCCGCGAGGCGCTCGGCGAGCTCGACGGCCTTCGGGTGGGCGTACGACCACACGGGGAAGAAGGCGAGCTGCTGCGCCTGGTTGTAGGCGACCTCGGCCAGCTCCTTGCGGCCGTGGCCGGCGTTGACCACGAACAGGCCGGCCAGGCCGTCGAGGTAGCGCTTGCCCTTGTCGTCGAAGATGTAGGTGCCCTCACCGCGCACGATGGTGGGGACGGGTGCGTTCTCGTACGACGACATGCGGGTGAAGTGCATCCACAGGTGGTCGTACGCGGTCTTGGAGAGGTCCTGGCTCACGGGCTATCGAGTTCCCCACATGTAGGTCTGCTTCTTGAGCTTCAGATAAACGAAGCTTTCGGTTGATCGCACGCCGGGGAGCGTGCGGATCTTCTTGTTGATCGTTTCGAGCAGGTGGTCGTCGTCCTCGCAGACGATCTCCACCATCAGGTCGAACGACCCCGCGGTCATCACCACGTATTCGCACTCGGCCATGGCGGTCAGTGCGTCGGCCACCGGGTCGAGGTCTCCCTCGACGTTGATGCCGACCATTGCCTGGCGCCGCAGACCCACGGTGAGCGGGTCGGTGACGGCGACGATCTGCATGACGCCCTGGTCGAGCAGCTTCTGTACGCGCTGGCGTACGGCGGCTTCGGAGAGGCCTACGGCCTTGCCGATCGATGCATAGGGACGGCGACCGTCCTCCTGCAGTTGCTCGATGATCGCCAGGGACACAGCATCGACCGAAGGGGACGGTTGTCTGTTCCTGGAATCTGCGCTTCGACTGACCACGACCTCACTGTGCACGAGGGTCGTCTGTTCCGCAAGACGGATTCGATGAAATCCGTTGTTTGTCGACGCGGATCTCACTGATTTCGTAGTTGGTGGCGTCTGGGTCTGTCGAAAGCGTCGCCCGAGGGGCTAGGCTTGGGATTCGTCTCAATCGTTGGACATGTGATCAGGAGAGTGGCTGTAGTGACCACCGAACTGCGTCGTCTGCGCAACTACATCGGCGGGGAGTTCAAGGACGCCGCCGACGGGCGGACCACCGAGGTGGTCAACCCGTCCACCGGCGAGGCCTTCGCGACGGCCCCGCTCTCGGGCCAGGCCGACGTCGACGCGGCCATGGCCGCCGCCGCGGCCGCCTTCCCGGGCTGGCGCGACACCACGCCGTCGGAGCGCCAGAAGGCGCTGCTGAAGATCGCGGACGCCTTCGAGGCGCGCGCGGACGAGCTCGTCGCCGCCGAGTCGGAGAACACCGGCAAGCCGCTGGGCCTCACGGCCAGCGAGGAGCTGCCGCCGATGGTGGACCAGATCCGCTTCTTCGCCGGTGCCGCCCGACTGCTGGAGGGCCGCTCGGCCGGCGAGTACATGGAGGGGATGACCTCGATCATCCGCCGTGAGCCCGTCGGTGTCTGTGCCCAGGTCGCGCCGTGGAACTACCCGATGATGATGGCCGTGTGGAAGTTCGCCCCGGCGATCGCCGCGGGCAACACCGTGGTGCTCAAGCCCTCGGACACCACCCCGGCCTCCACCGTCCTGATGGCGGAGATCATCGACTCGATCCTGCCCAAGGGCGTCTTCAACGTCATCTGCGGTGACCGCGAGACCGGCAAGGCCATGGTCGAGCACAACACCCCGGCGATGGCCTCCATCACCGGCTCCGTGCGCGCCGGCATGCAGGTCGCCGAGAGCGCCTCGAAGGACGTCAAGCGCGTCCACCTGGAGCTCGGCGGCAAGGCCCCCGTCGTCGTCTTCGAGGACGCCGACATCGCCAAGGCCGTCGAGGACATCGCGGTCGCCGGCTACTTCAACGCCGGCCAGGACTGCACCGCGGCCACCCGCGTGCTCGTGCACGAGTCGATCCACGACGAGTTCGTGACCGCGCTCGCCAAGGCCGCCGCGGACACGAAGACCGGCCAGCCGGACGACGAGGACGTGCTCTACGGCCCGCTGAACAACCCGAACCAGCTCAAGCAGGTCGCGGGCTTCATCGAGCGCCTCCCCGCGCACGCCAAGGTCGAGGCGGGCGGCCACCAGGTCGGCGACAAGGGCTACTTCTACGCCCCGACCGTGGTCTCCGGCCTCAAGCAGGACGACGAGATCATCCAGAACGAGGTCTTCGGCCCCGTCATCACCGTCCAGTCCTTCACGGACGAGTCCCAGGCCGTGGAGTACGCGAACGGCGTCGAGTTCGCCCTCGCCTCCTCCGTCTGGACCAAGGACCACGGCCGCGCGATGCGGATGTCCAAGAACCTCGACTTCGGCTGCGTGTGGATCAACACCCACATCCCGCTCGTCGCCGAGATGCCGCACGGCGGCTTCAAGAAGTCCGGCTACGGCAAGGACCTCTCCGCCTACGGCTTCGAGGACTACACGCGCATCAAGCACGTCATGACCTCGCTCGACGGCTGATCGGCGGCCTTCGCCGCACTGATCACAGCACAGCGCTGAAGGGGCGGGCGGTAGACAACTTGTCTATTGCCCGCCCTTTGGCGTTGGTCGAGGCTTTGGCCATGCCTCGACTCGACTTCTCCCGCCGCGACGCGCTGCGCGGCCTCGGTGGCGCGGGCCTGCTCGCCGCCCTCACCGGCTGCGGCGTCCCCGCCGCCTACGTCCCGGAGGGGCGGCGCGCGAGCACGGACCGGTCCGAGCGGGAGCAGAGCGTGGTCTTCTCCAACTGGCCGCTCTACATCGACACCGATGAGGAGGACGAGGAGAGCCGGCCGACGCTGGACGCCTTCTCGGAGCGGACCGGGATCGACGTCCGGTACTCCGAGGAGATCAACGACAACGACGAGTTCTTCGGCAAGATCAGCCCGGCCCTGATGAACCACCAGGAGACCGGACACGACCTGGTCGTGGTCAGCGACTGGATGGCCGCCCGCTTCGTCCACCTGGGCTGGGCCCAGAAGATGGACCGTTCGGCGCAGGCCAACGTCTCCCGCAACCTGGATCCGCAGCTGCGTTCCCCCGCCTTCGACGAGGGCCGGCTGCACACCGTCCCCTGGCAGTCGGGGATCACCGGTATCGCCTACAACCGCAAGGCCCTCGGCCGCGAGATCAAATCGGTCAAGGACCTGTGGCGGCCGGACCTCGCGGGCAAGGTCACCCTCTTCTCCGGCCTCGACGAATCCTTTTCGCTGCTGATGCAGGGCAACGGGGTGGACGTCACCCGCTGGACCGAGTCCGACTACCACCGGGTGTGCGACCAGGTCGAGGAGCTGGTGCGCAGGAAGCACATCCGCCGCTTCACCGGCAACGACTACACCTCCGATCTGAGCAAGGGTGATGTGCTGGCCTGTCAGGCCTACTCCGGCGACGTCATCCAGCTCCGGGCCGACAACCCCGACATCGAGTTCGTGGTTCCCGAGGAGGGCGCCGAACTCTGGGCGGAGAGCCTGCTCATCCCCAACCAGGCCCGGCACAAGGCCAATGCCGAGGCCCTGATCGACCACTACTACGACCCGGAGACCGCCGCGGCGCTCGCCGCCTCCGTCAACTACGTCTGCCCCGTCCCGGCGGCCCGCGAGGTCCTGGCCGGCTCCGAGGACAAGGAGACCGCCGAACTGGCCGAGAACCCGCTGATCTTCCCCGACGAGGAGATGCGCAAGCGGCTGGCCGTCGCCCGTGACATCTCCACCGCCGAGCGCCGCACCTTCGCCAAGCGTTGGAACGCGATCGTCGGACTCTGAGCACGACCCATCACTCGATTGAACGCGTTCAGAGATTTGGCTGAACGCGTTCAATTCCAGGTGTACGCTTCCTTCCATGAGCGAGAGAAGCGCCCTTGAGCGGCGCATACGCGCCTGGTTGGTCCTGTTCCTCGTCTGCCTGGTGCTGAGCGGACTCACCGCCTTCCCCTTGGTGAGCGAACTCCGCTGGTCCAATGCCCTGGTGGACAACGAATGGCTCCGGCGGGTGGGTGACGGGCTGGAACGGGCCGACGCCGAGTACCCCTTCCTCCTCTACGGCACCGACTGGCTCGCCTTCGCCCACCTGGTGATCGCGGTGTTCTTCTACGGCGTCCACCGCGACCCGGTCCGCAACATCTGGATCGTCGAGGCCGGCATGATCGCCTGCGCCGGCATCATCCCCCTGGCCCTGATCTGCGGGCCGATCCGCGGGATACCGTTCTGGTGGAGCGTCATCGACATGTCCTTCGGCGTCTTCGGGGTCATCCCCCTGCTGATCCTGCGCCGCATGATCAAGCGCCTTGAGGCGATGCCCGCCTGATCGAGGTCCTACTTGGCGAAGGCGGCCATGACGATCCCGAGGGCCACCTTGTTCATGTCCTGGCCCTTGGCGTCGGTGGAGTTCACGGAGTACACGAGCGTTCGGGACAGGTCGCGGGTTCCGCCGATCGCGGTGTTGTAGCCGTACCGGCCACCCGTCTTCCCCCAGGCCACCGTGCCGTCGGGCAGGGCGAACCTCTTCATTCCGGCCGTGAGGTCGGCGGGGGCCCCGGTGACGAAGTCCGCCACGGCCGGCACCGTGAACATCTCCTCCAGTTGGGCCTTCGGAACGAGCCGGCCGGAGAACAGGGCCTGGGTGAAGCGTTCCAGGTCCGCGGTGGTCGATATGAGGTCCCCGGCGGCCCACTCGCGCGAGGAGCCCCACTCGGTCACGTCGACCAGCTTCCGCGTGCCGTCGGCCTGGGGCACGGCCTGGTAGCCGTGGTTGTGCGGGCCGGGTATCCGGGTCTGCGTACGAGTCGGCAGGGACGTGTGGTGCAGGCCGAGCGGCTTGAATATCCGCGTGGTCAGGGCCTGCTCGTACGACGTGCCCGTCACCTTCTCGATCAGCACGCCCAGGATCGTGTAATCGATGTTGAGGTAGTGCTGCTTGGTTCCCGGGTCGAACTCGGGCCCCTTGGCGACCGCGTTGGCGATCAGGGCGTGCGGGTCGTCCACGTCGAACCGGTGCGCATAGGCATCCGAGAACGCGTCGCCGGGGCCGTCCGCCGGACGGATACCGCTCGTGTAGTTCAGCAACTGGCGGACACTGACGGGCTTGAAGGACTCCGGCAGCAGACCCGGCAGGTACTCCTGGATCGGCCGGTCCAGATCGACCTTGCCCTCCGAGGCCAGCTGGAGAACCACCGCCGATGTGAAGGTCTTCGTCACCGACCCGGCCCGGAAGCGTCCCCCTTCGATCGCCTCGCGCCCCGTACGGACATCGGCGACACCGGAACTCCCCCTCCAGCTACCGCTCGTACCGCCCACGCGGACGAGGGCCGCCGTGGCGGACTTGTGTTCCGGGCCGAGGCCCGCGATCGCCTGCTCCAGCGCCGCCGCGTTCGGCGGGGTCGCCACGAGCGGCGCGGAGGCCCCCACCGGGACGGGAGCCGGAGCGGCGTGTGCGACCGCCGGTCCGGACGCGATGCCCAGGACCAGAGCGGCGGCGATCAGCGTGCGCGTCGTTGCCTTCATGATGACTTCCCCCTGCGTGACCGTGGGGCCCGTTGCCCCGATGACCTCAATGTTGCTGGTCAGAGGGGTAGTTGCGGATCACCACTGAGAGGGGTCTTCACCGGTACGACAACTCACCGGCCAGAGGGAGGCGACACGCCGTCCCCTCACCCGCCAGAGGGAGTACCCGCCGCGATCAGGCCCGTTTCGTACGCGCAGATCACCGCCTGGATCCGGTCGCGCAGCCCCAGCTTCGCCAGCACGTTCCCCACGTGCGACTTCACCGTGTGCTCGCTCACCACCAGCGCCGCCGCGATCTCCGCGTTCGACAGCCCCCGCCCCAGGTGCAACAGCGTCTCCCGCTCCCGCGTCGTCAGAACCTCCAGCCGGTCCGCCGGGAGTGCGGGCCGCGCCGCCGCCCCGGTCACCGCCGTGTACTCCTCGATCAGCCGCCGCGCCACCGAAGGTGCCAGCAGCGACTCGCCCGCCGCCACCACCCGTACGGCGTGCACCAGATCGTCCCGGCGCACGTCCTTCAACAGGAACCCGCTCGCCCCCGCGTGCAGTGCCTCGTACACGTACTCGTCCGAGTCGAAGGTCGTCAGCATCACCGTGCGGCACGCACTCTCGGCGGAGATCGTCCGGCACGCCTCGATACCGTCGAGGACCGGCATCCGGATGTCCAGCAGCGCCACGTCGGGCGAGAGGCGGCGCACCGCCTCCACCGCCGCCGCGCCGTCCCCCACCTCTGCCACGACCTCGATGTCGTCCTGGACGTCCAGGATCATCGCGAACCCGCTGCGCACCAGTTCCTGGTCGTCGGCGACCACCACACGGATCGTCAAGTCCCCACCTCCTGCTGCGAGGTTACAAGGACCACCCGCACCGCATAGCCGACCCCGTCCGGCCCCGGACCCGTCCACGCCGTACCGCCGTGGGCCGCCGCCCGCTCGCGGATCCCGATCAGACCGTGCCCGCCCGAGGAGGTCCCGCCCGAGGAGGCCCCGCCCGGCCCCCGGCCGTCGTCCGTCACCGTCACCGTCAGCGTCTGCGCCCCGTACTCCAACCGGACGTCCACCGCCGAGGCCCCGGCGTGCTTCACGACGTTCGTCAGCGCTTCCTGCACCACCCGGTGCACGGTCGCCTCCAAGGCCGCCGGAAGCTCGCGCACCGCGCCCGTCCGCTCGTAGGACACGCGCGGCCCACCGGCCCGCACCCGGTCCAGGAGCGTCGGCAGCGCCCCGATCCCGGGCTGCGGCGCACGCGGAGCGGCCTCCTCGGTCCGCAGCACACCCAGCATCGTGCGCAGCTGCGCCATCGCGTCCCGCCCCGTTTCGGCGATGGCCTCGAAGGCCGCCTCGGCCCGGGCCGGAGCCTTGCGGACCGCAACGGGCCCCGCCTCGGCCTGAACGATCATGATGCTGACGGCGTGCGAGAGGATGTCGTGCATCTCCCTCGCTATCCGGGCCCGTTCACGCGCCGCCGCCTGCTCCGCCTCGATCCGGTTCGCCCGCTCCAACTGCTCCGCCCGGTCCTCGACCGCAGCCGTGTACGCCTGCCGGGTGTACTGGGAACGCCCCAGGGCGTACGCCGCCGCGATGACGAACAGCGTGAAGATCAGCTCCCTCGCCGTCCCCGTGTTCCCGTACACCGCGAAGCCCGCGGAGACCAGCACGGCCGAGGTCACCGCGAACCGGGTCCGCGGCGGGCTGAGCACGGCAACCGTGTAGAAGGCGATGAGGGGGCCGTAGGGCAGGGGCTGGCCCGGCCCGTCCATCGCGAAGTTGTAGTAGAACCCGACGGCGACGATCGCCACCAGCACGGTGACCGGGGCGCGCCGCCGCCAGACCAGCGGCACGAGCCCCAGCACCGTCACCAGGTAGGCCGGCCAGCTCTTCGGCGAGGCTCCGGGCTGTGTCGGTACGACGAAGGGCATCGTGCACGCCAGTTGTACGAGCACGGTGAGGCCGAGGTCCTGCCAGCGCGGATCGGCCCGTCGCACGCGCTCGGCCCAGGCGCGTATCACCGGCCGAGGCCTGCGCGTACGGCGGCCAGCGCGTCCAGGCGGTTCGTGGTGACGGAGTCCACCCCGGCGCGGATCAGGGCGCGCATCGACCGCTTGGTGTCCGCCGTCCACGCCGACACCAGCAGCCCGTCCCGGTGCAGGGCGTCGCTGAGCTCCCGGCTCACCAGTCCGAAGCGGTAGTTGAGCCAGCGCGGCGCGACGGCGTCGATCAGCACCCGGCGCGGCGGCGACAGCGTGGTCCAGGTCAGCGCGATCTCCGCGGCCGGATCGGCGGAGCGGACGGCCAGCATCGTGTTCGGGCCCGCGCAGTAGTACGTCCGCTCGCGCGCCCCGCACTCGTGGACCTGGCCCACGACGGTGCGCACCGACTCCGCCGTGGCACCCGGCAGGTCGATCATCAGCCGGCCCGCCCCGGCCTCCATCAGCGCCTCGCGGAGGGTGGGGATACCGCCCCCCGTGAGCTCCCGCAACTGCGGGGCCGTGACGGCGTCCAGCCGCACGTCGTGGCCCCACAGCCGCTGGAGCGTTTCGTCATGGAGCAGGACCGGCACCCCGTCGCGGGTCAGCCGGACGTCGATCTCGACCGCGTCCGCTCCGCGCGCGAACGCGGAGCGGATCGAGGCCAGGGTGTTCTCACGGACACGATAGGGATCGCCGCGGTGACCGACGGCAGCAAGGGTGCGCATGCGCCCATTGTCGACGGGACGTCAGCGAGCCAGCCAGGCGGTGGTGTACGTGTCGATCTCGGCGCTCAGCTCCGCCTTTCCGGCTTCGTCCAGGAAGGAGGCCTCGACGGCGTTCTTGGCGAGCTGCGCGAGCCCGCGCTCGTCCAGGTCGAGGAGCCGGGCCGCCACCGCGTACTCGTTGTTGAGGTCGGTGCCGAACATCGGCGGGTCGTCGCTGTTGATGGTGACGAGCACGCCCGCCGCGACCATCTCCTTGACCGGGTGCCGGTCGAGGTCCGCGACCGCGCGCGTGGCGATGTTGGAGGTCGGGCAGACCTCCAGCGCGATGCGGTGCTCGGCGAGGTAGGCGAGGAGCTCCGGGTCCTGGGTGGCGCTGGTGCCGTGGCCGATGCGCTCGGCGCCCAGCTCGCGGATGGAGTCCCAGATGGTCTCGGGGCCGGTCGTCTCGCCGGCGTGCGGCACGCTGCGCAGGCCGGCGGCGCGGGCGGCGTCGAAGTACGGCTTGAACTGCGGGCGCGGGACACCGATCTCGGGACCGCCGAGGCCGAAGGAGACCAGCCCCTCGGGGCGGAAGTCGAGGGCGAGGCGGGCGGTTTCGGCGGCGGCCTCCAGGCCCGCCTCGCCGGGGATGTCGAAGCACCAGCGCAGGACGACGCCGAGTTCGGCCTCGGCGGCCTTGCGGGCGTCCTCGATGGCCTCCATGAAGGCCTTCGCGTCGATGCCCCGGCTGGTGGAGGAGTACGGGGTGATGGTCAGCTCCGCGTAGCGGATGTTCTGCCGCGCCATGTCGCGGGCGACCTCGAAGGTCAGCAGCCGGACGTCCTCGGGCGTGCGGATCAGGTCGACGACCGACAGGTAGACGTCGATGAAGTGCGCGAAGTCGGTGAAGTCGAAGTAGTCGGCGAGCGCCTCGGGGTCGGTGGGGACCTTCGAGTCGGGGTGCCGGGAGGCCAGCTCGGCGACGATGCGCGGGGACGCGGAGCCGACGTGGTGGACGTGGAGTTCCGCCTTGGGCAGCCCCGCGATGAAGGGGTGCAGGTCGGTCATGGGGATGCCTCCGGAAAAGACGCTGGTGCGGGCAGGTCGGCATTCATCGTAGGCAGACCGGGGACCGTCAGCGGCAGCACTTAGCATGGCTGTACGAGAGGGGGGCTCCGCATGACAGAGAACAGTCCCGAGCTGTGAGACCCGTGGGCTCCGCCGGAGCGGCCGGCGGTGGATCCGGGCAAGCCGCGGGGCACGCACCCCACGCACGGGATGCCGGGCGCGTCCGGCGTGTCGGGCCCGCCGTCCGTGCACGACCAGCCCACGGTCATCGGGATGCCGGGCGCCGAGGCCCCCGCGGCGTATCCCGGGACCGGGCCCGCGACCGTCGCGACCGCCACGACCGCCGTGTACGGCTATCCGGCGCAGCCCGACCCGAACGCCTACGGTTACGCCCACCCCGGTGCGGGCCCGGCCCAGCCGACGTACGGGTACCCCGGCCAGCCCGGATACCCGGGACAGCCCGGATATTCGGGACAGCCCGGATATTCGGGCTACGCCGCCTACCAGCCGTACGGGACGCCGAAGAGCAACGGCTTCGGCATTACCGCCCTCGTCCTCGGAATCCTCTCCGTGGTGGGCTGCGTCACCAGCTTCATAGCCATGGCCGTCGGCATCGCGGCCGTGGTCTTCGGCGCCGTGGGCAAGGGCAAGGCCAACCGCGGCGAGGCCGACAACGGTGGGATGGCACTGGCCGGCATCATCCTCGGCGCCGTCGGCATCGTGCTCGGCGGACTGCTGCTCGTGCTGGGGCTGGCCGCGCTCAGGGACCTGGGCCCGCTCCCCGACACGCGGTACGACAGCCCGTACTCGGACTCCCAGAACCGCGAGCGGGTCTGAGCGGACCCCCGTCACGACCTGCCTAGGCCCACGGCCAGTCGGCGTCCTGGCCCGCCTCGATCAGGGTCACCATGCGGAACGCCCCGTCGGTGAGCCCGCCGAAGGCGTGCCGGTTCGCGGAACCGGAGGGCGCGTGGCCCACCCGGTACCCGGCCAGGTTCCAGGTGTACACCGGCACGGTGTCCGGCACTTCCTGCGTCGGATCGCCGCCGTATCCGTACGAGGCGGCCTGCTCGTCGGTGACGATCAGCACCCGGTCGTGGCCCCGGTAGTGCTCCTTCACGGCCTGGGCCGTGTAGGTGCCGCCGAGGTCCCCGAACCGCTCCAGCACCTTCAGCGCGGACTCGCCCCGGGTATACGGAACCACCGCGCTCGTCGTGCCGAACTGCACCAGGTCGGCGTTCTCGGCCCGCAGCGCCAGCGCCGTGCCGAAGACGGCCGCGGCGTCCGCCCGGTTGAGCTGGGAGCGGTTCGAGAGCGGGCTCCACATCGACCCGGAGCGGTCGACGAGCACCAGCGTCCGGCCGGACAGCGCCGGTACGTTGGCGAGCGAGTGCCCGAGTGCCCGCTCCAGCGGGTGCGCCCAGCGCAGCGAGGGCGCGTGCTGGTAGGCCGCCAGGTAGCGGAAGGGGAACTGCCGGGACCGGGCGACGACCTCCGGGTCGGAGATCTTCGCCGCGACCCGTGCGGCCGCCTCGTCCGAGACCCCGGCCTGGTCGAAGTTGCGCAGGTTGCGCAGCAGAGCCATCGCACCCATGGACGGGATGACCGCCTCCCAGGCGGCCGCGTCCATCGGCCCCTGCAGCCATCCGGCGAGCGCCTCCCAGGTCATGCCCGCTTCCGCGAGGCGCTCCGCGCCGTCCGGGGCGAGCACCACACCACGCCGCTCCGCGACGGGCAGCTCCATCAGGGCCCGGTGGGCGGCCAGGGTGCGGTTGCCGTCCGGGATCCGCGCGCCCTCGGGGTTGTGCCGGCGGTCGAGGGCGTGCCGGAACAGCTCTCCCTGCCAGGGCTTGGCCGGGTCGGGGGAGGCGTGCACCAGGTTGAGTACGTCGCCGAAGCGATAGGCCTTGGAGGGAGTGTCGTACTTCAGCAGGGAGCCGGCGGAGTAGAGCCGGCGCACGGCGTCGGCGATGCCGCGCTTGACGGGCTTGGGCACGTTGCGCCCGTGCGTGGCCGTCCAGTACGCGAGCAGCTCACCGGGCTCGTCGGGGCGCTGCAGTACGCAGTCCACGACCTGGCGGTTGGAAGGCCCGTCGGTGGCACCCGCGTCGAGGCGCGCCTTGACGTACTCGGCGGCGCCGACGAGCGAGGCCGTCCGCATGTTCGCGTCCCCGCGGAGCCAGCGCAGCAGGCCGGCGGTCCACGCGGGGTCCTCGACGGCGAGCCGGCGCACGAGCGTGGCGAAGCGGTCGTCGCGGTTCTCGCCGCTCTCGTAGAAGGTCTGCTGCGTCACGAAGTTGGCGACGGCGAGCAGGAACAGCTCGGAGCGCGGATCGCGTTCGTACCCGGGGCCGTTCTCGCGGGTGCGGGCGCGGCGGGTCGAGCGTACGGGCGAAGTGGGCGCGGCGGGCGCCGTTTTGAACGCGCGCAGGTTGAATCGAGCCATGGTGAATCCCCCCGAATTCGATGGAAGCAAGGAAAGCGGGGGAGGCGTGACGTGGGGGATGCCCGAGATCGGGGTCGGCGGCGGACTTATACCCCGGCGAGCCACCAAGCTGCTCCACCGGCCCGTTCCCTTGCGGGTGACGAGTCCGGGTGGGATTCGAACCCACGACCTCCGGGTTGCCAGAAGTAACCGTCGCCTGCGCACCGGGCATCCCCCACGCGTGCCTCCCGAGATCAAGGTGGCGGCGGCTTGGGATTCTTGGTGAAAGAAGGAGCCGCAGCCCGCGCACCGGGAGGTGCGTAGGTGTCCAGAGATCGAAGCCGGCGAAACCACGTGGTGCTCTACCAACTGAGCTACACCGGCCCGAAGCCGATGACGGGACTCGAACCCGCGGCCGCCCCATTAACAGTGGAAGTAGGTCTCGCCTTCGCACCTGGACGAGATCCACGTTAGGCGCCGGGGCCGGGATCCACCACGCAATTACTCAGCAGCGTCGGCACCATGACCGACTCCCCGTCCGCCCGCGCGACACCGGGACCCGGATCGGCCCCACCATCCGCGGGCAGTCGCACTCCCGGTCCGCGTCGACCCCGAGCACGGGACTGCCCCGCCCGGCCCACGCCGCGCTCGCGCACCATCAGTACGCGGCCGCCCCGGATGATCACGGAAGCGACCCGGCGCCGAGCCGTCACACCCCGCCCCGGACCCCGCCTCACACCTGGCGCGACGCCTCGCCGTTCCGGATCCGCTCGCGGGCCTCCATCAGGGCGAATCCCAGCAGGTTCAGCCCTCGCCAGCGGGCCGGGTCCAGGGCGCGCTCGTCGTCGGCCGCGAGCCCGATGCCCCAGATCCGGTCCATCGGGCTGGCCTCGACCAGCACCCGGTTACCCGTGCCCAGCAGGTAGGCGGTCAGCTCCGGCGTCGAGGAGAACTTGTGCACGCTGCCCTCGACCACGATCCCGTACCGCTCGCGCTCCCACAGGGCGTCGTCGAAGCCGCGCACGAGCCGCCCGGCCTTCTTCGCCTCGGCCGGGGTCCGGGCTTCCAGGGCCGCCCGCTCCGCTTCCGCGTCCCCGAACAGCCGGGCCTTCCCGGCCATCATCCAGTGCTCCGCCGTGTCATAGCGGACGTCACCCACGGTGAACTCGGACGGCCACCACTGGCTCAGGCAGCTCGGACCGAGGCTTCCGTCGGGCCTCGGGCGGTGTCCCCAGAACGGCAGGAACTTGACGCGCTCACCACGGCTGACCTGCTCCGTCAGCTTCTCGATCATCTCCATGCACGCGAGTCTGACAGTCGCCACGGACACTTCGTACGGGATTTCGGGCGCGCCTCGACACATGGTCGACCGATTCCGTCGCGTAATCAAAAGGCAACAACGGAATCACTTGGCCGGGTGGTTCTCCTCTGTCAGGATCGGCACTCAATTCGGGCTGTAGCCCGAACTGTAGCTACGGAGAGCGTGAGAGCGTGATGGGCAACCGCTTCCAGGTCAAAGACCGCTTCGCAGACGGCGCGCAGTACATCGACGGACAGCTGAGGGCCGGGACCTCCGGCCGGTCACACACCGTGGTCGATCCCGCCACCGGCAACGAGGTCCTCACCTACGAGCTTGCGAGCACCGCGGACGTCGACGAGGCCGTCGCCGCCGCCAAGCGGGCCTTCCCGGCCTGGGCCGGCGCCACCCCCGGCGAGCGCTCGGACGCGCTGCACCGGCTGGCCGCCGTACTGACCGAGCAGGCCGAGGACTTCGCGTACGCCGAGTCCCTCCAGTGCGGCAAGCCGATCAGGCTGTCCACGGAGTTCGACGTGCCGGGGACCATCGACAACACCGCCTTCTTCGCGGGCGCCGCCCGCCACCTCCAGGGGCAGGCGGCGGGCGAGTACTCGGGCGACCACACCTCCTACGTACGCCGCGAGGCCATCGGGGTCGTCGGCTCCATCGCGCCCTGGAACTACCCGCTCCAGATGGCCGCCTGGAAGATCCTCCCGGCGATCGCCGCGGGCAACACCATCGTCCTCAAGCCGGCCGAGCTCACCCCGCTGACCTCCCTGATGTTCGCGCAGGCCGCCAAGGAGGCGGGTCTGCCCGACGGCGTGATCAACATCGTCACGGGCGCGGGCCGCACGGCCGGGGAGCACCTGGTCGGCCACCCGGACGTCGTCATGACCTCCTTCACCGGCTCCACGGCGGTCGGCAAGCGGGTCGCCGAGGTCGCCACCGCCACCGTCAAGCGGCTCCACCTGGAGCTCGGCGGCAAGGCGCCCTTCGTGGTCTTCGACGACGCCGACGTCGAGGCCGCCGCGAACGGGGCCGTCGCCGCCTCCCTGATCAACACCGGCCAGGACTGCACGGCCGCCACCCGCGCCTACGTCCAGCGGCCGCTGCACGACGCCTTCGTCGCCCGCGTCGCCGAGCTGATGGAGACCGTCCGGCTCGGCGACCCCTTCGCCGCCACCACCGACCTCGGCCCGCTCGTCTCGCACGCCCAGCGCGACCGCGTCGCCGACTTCGTCGAGCGTGCCCGCGGCTACGCCACCGTCGTCACCGGCGGCGAGATCCCCGGAGGGGACCTGGCCGAGGGCGCGTACTACCGGCCCACCCTGATCACGGGGGCCGCGCAGGACAGCGAGGTGGTCCAGTCCGAGATCTTCGGTCCGGTCCTCGTCGTCCTGCCCTTCGACACCGACGACGAGGGCATCGCGCTGGCCAACGACACCCCGTACGGGCTCGCCGCCTCCGCCTGGAGCCGTGACCTCTACCGGGCGAACCGGGCCACCCGGGAGATCCAGGCCGGCTGCGTCTGGGTCAACGACCACATTCCGATCATCAGCGAGATGCCCCACGGCGGCTACAAGGCCAGTGGGTTCGGAAAGGACATGTCCGTCTACTCCTTCGAGGAGTACACGCAGGTCAAGCACGTGATGTTCGACAACACGGCGGTTGCCGCGAAGGACTGGCACCGCACGATCTTCGGGGACCGACCGTAACCATTCGCGGCTACCGCCGCGTGGGCCCACCGCCTGACCAGCGGTACACCTTCCGAAAGGGCACAGAGCATGGAGCAGTTCGAGCCCGACCGCCTCTCGCAGGCGCAACTCGCCGCGATGCGGCGCAGCCTCACCAGCGGGCGCGGCGCCCTCACCCGCCGCTCGCTGCTGCGCGCCTCCGGCGTCGGCGCGCTCACCCTCGGCGGTCTGGCCGGCCTCGCCGGCTGCGGTATCCCGCCCGCCAAACGCGCGGGCGACTCGGCAGCGGCCTCCGACGACCACTCGGACAAGGAGAAGGAGATCAACTTCTCCAACTGGACCGAGTACATGGACACCAGTGAGGACGAGAAGTCGCGTCCCACCCTCGAAGAGTTCACCAAGCGGACCGGGATCAAGGTCAAGTACACCGAGGACATCAACGACAACGTCGAGTTCTTCGGCAAGATCAAGCCGCAGCTCGCCGCCGGCCAGGACACCGGCCGTGACCTGATCGTCGTCACCGACTGGCTCGCCGCGCGCATCATCCGCCTGGGCTGGGCCCAGAAGCTCGACCCCTCCAACCTGCCCCACGCCTACTCCAACCTGATCCCCCAGTTCCGCAATCCCGACTGGGACCCGGGCCGCGCGCACAGCTATCCGTGGACCGGCATCGACACCGTCATCGCCTACAACACGAAGGCCACCGACGGGAAGAAGGTCGACTCCGTCACCCAGCTGCTCGACGACCCCACGCTCAAGGGCCGGGTCGGCTTCCTCACGGAGATGCGCGACTCCGTCGGCATGACCCTGCTCGACCAGGGCAAGGACCCGGCGAACTTCACCGACGCGGACTTCGACGCCGCCGTCGGACGCCTCCAGAAGGGCGTGGACACCAAGCAGATACGCCGCTTCACGGGCAACGACTACACCGCGGACCTCGACAAGGGCGACCTCGCGGCCTGCCTCGCCTGGGCGGGCGACGTCATCCAGCTCCAGGCCGGCAACCCGGACATCCAGTACGCGATCCCGGCCCCCGGATACATCACCTCCAGCGACAACCTCCTGGTCCCGGCGAAGGCCAGGCACAAGGGCAACGCGGAGAAGCTCATCGACTACTACTACGAGCCCGAGGTCGCGGCCCAGCTGGCCGCCTTCATCAGCTACGTCTGCCCGGTCGAGGGCGTCAAGGACGAGCTCGCCAAGATCGATCCCGCGCTCGCGGACAACCCCCTGATCGTCCCGGACAAGGCGATGGCCGCCAAGGCGCACGCCTTCCGCTCCCTCACCAGTGAGGAAGAGACCGCGTACGAAGAGAAGTTCGCCAAGCTCATCGGCGCCTAGGTGCCCGGCACCCGAGCCCCTTCGACGGCCCGGCCGACCTCCGACCCCTCGACCACACCACCCCCGGGACCCATCCATGACTGACAAGACCGAGGGCGGCGACGTCCGCCTCTCCGAGATCAGCAAGCACTACGGCGCCTTCACCGCCGTGCAGCCGCTGGACCTCACCATCCCCCAGGGCTCCTTCTTCGCGCTGCTCGGCGCCTCGGGCTGCGGCAAGACGACCACCCTGCGCATGATCGCCGGCCTGGAGGACCCCTCCACCGGCACCGTCCACCTCGGCGACCGCGAGGTCACGGACCTGCCGCCGTACAAGCGCCCGGTGAACACGGTCTTCCAGAGCTACGCGCTCTTCCCGCACATGGACATCTTCGAGAACATCGCGTTCGGCCTGCGCCGCCGCGGCATCAAGTCCGTCAAGAAGCAGGTCGACGAGATGATCGACCTGGTCCAGCTCGGCGAGCACTCCCGCAAGAAGCCGCACCAGCTCTCCGGCGGCCAGCAGCAGCGCGTCGCCGTGGCCCGCGCCCTGATCAACCACCCTCAGGTGCTCCTCCTCGACGAGCCGCTCGGAGCCCTCGACCTCAAGCTGCGCCGCCAGATGCAGCTGGAGCTCAAGCGGATCCAGACCGAGGTCGGCATCACCTTCGTGCACGTCACGCACGACCAGGAGGAGGCCATGACCATGGCCGACACGGTCGCGGTGATGAACGGCGGCCGCGTCGAGCAGCTGGGCGCCCCCGCCGAGCTCTACGAGAACCCCGGCACCACCTTCGTCGCGAACTTCCTCGGCACCTCCAACCTCATCGAGGCCTCCGTGGAGTCCGCCGGAACCGACATAGCCGTCTCCGCCTCCGGTACGAAGCTGCGCCTGCCCGCGGCCCGCTGCGCGACCACCCCGCGCGCCGGTGGACAGCTGCTGGTCGGAGTGCGCCCGGAGAAGATCTCCCTGGTCCACGCCGACGAGGAGCACACCATAGGCGCCGGCCGCAACAAGATCACCGGCCGGATCGCGGCCACCTCCTTCATCGGCGTCTCCACCCAGTACGTGATCGACAGCCAGGTCTGCCCCGAGCTGGAGGTCTACGTCCAGAACATCGAGCGGGACGCCCGCCTGGTGCCCGGCGCCGAGGTCGTCCTGCACTGGAACCCCGAGCACACCTTCGGCCTGGACGCCGCCCAGGACATCGACGCGGGCATCGAGACCGTCGAGGAGATCGCGTGACCGGCCCCGCCGTGACGACGGCGCCGCCCCGGGCGACCGCCCCGGCCGAACCCCCGGTGCACAAGCCGTCGGTGCGCAAGCGACTGGTCCCGTACTGGCTGCTGCTCCCCGGCATCCTGTGGCTGCTGGTCTTCTTCGTACTGCCGATGGTCTACCAGGCCTCGACCTCGGTCCAGACGGGCTCCCTCGAAGAGGGCTTCCAGGTCACCTGGCACTTCCAGACCTACTGGGACGCCTTCACCGAGTACTACCCTCAGTTCCTGCGCTCCCTGCTCTACGCCGCCTCGGCGACCGTGCTGTGCCTGCTGCTCGGGTACCCGCTGGCCTACCTGATCGCCTTCAAGGCGGGACGTTGGCGGAACCTTCTGCTGGTGCTGGTCATCGCCCCGTTCTTCACCAGCTTCCTGATCCGCACGCTGGCCTGGAAGACGATCCTGGCCGACGGCGGCCCGGTGGTCGGAGCCCTCAACAAGATCGGCTTCCTCGACGTCACCAGCTGGCTCGGCATGACCGAGGGCGACCGGGTCCTGGCCACTCCGCTCGCGGTCGTCTGCGGTCTGACGTACAACTTCCTCCCCTTCATGATCCTGCCGCTGTACTCCTCGCTGGAGCGCATCGACACCCGCCTCCACGAGGCGGCCGGGGACCTGTACGCCAAGCCCGCCACGGTCTTCCGCAAGGTGACCTTCCCGCTCTCCATGCCGGGCGTGGTCTCCGGGACCCTGCTCACCTTCATCCCGGCGAGCGGCGACTACGTGAACGCCGAGCTGCTCGGTTCCACGGACACCCGCATGATCGGCAACGTCATCCAGTCGCAGTACCTGCGGATCCTCGACTACCCGACAGCGGCCGCGCTGTCCTTCATCCTCATGGCCATCGTGCTGATCATGGTCACCATCTACATCCGCCGGGCGGGGACGGAGGACCTGGTCTGATGCGCAATCCACTCGCCTGGCTGCGGCGCAACCTGGTGGTCATCGCCGGTCTCGGCACGCTCGCCTACATGATCCTGCCGAACGTCGTCGTCACCGTCTTCTCCTTCAACAACCCCACCGGGCGGTTCAACTACTCCTGGCAGGAGTTCTCGCTCGACGCCTGGAAGGACCCGTGCGGGGTCGCCGACATGTGCGGCTCGCTCTCGCTGTCGCTCCAGATCGCCCTGTGGTCCACCATCGTGGCGACCGCGCTGGGCACCGCGATCGCCTTCGCGATGGTGCGCTACCGCTTCAAGGCGCGTGGCGCGGTCAATTCACTGATCTTCCTGCCCATGGCCATGCCGGAGATCGTGATGGCGGCCTCGCTGCTCGCGCTCTTCCTGAACATGGGCATCGAGCTGGGCTTCTGGACGATCCTGATCGCCCACATCATGTTCTGCCTCAGCTTCGTCGTCGCCGCCGTCAAGGCGCGCGTGCTGTCCATGGACCCGCGCCTGGAGGAAGCCGCCCGCGACCTCTACGCGGGCCCGGTGCAGACCTTCGTACGGGTCACCCTGCCGATCGCCGCACCCGGTATCGCGGCGGGCGCGCTGCTCTCCTTCGCGCTCTCGTTCGACGACTTCATCATCACCAATTTCAACTCGGGCAACACCGTCACCTTCCCCATGTTCGTGTGGGGATCGGCCCAGCGCGGTACGCCTGTACAGATCAACGTCATCGGCACGGCGATGTTCGTCATCGCGGTGCTGGTGGTCCTCGCCGGCCAGATGGTCGGCAACCGCCGCAAGAAGGCACAGCCCAAGTAACACCCTGTAGGGAGTTGGAAGACATGGCCCCAGTCGCCATGCGCAGTGTTGCGAAATCCCTTTCCGAAGCGAAGCCGGTCTCGTACTGGCTGGACGACCCCGGCAGGCCCGCCCCCCAGCCGGCGCTGACCTCCGACGAGCGGTGCGACCTGCTCGTCATCGGCGGCGGCTACAGCGGCCTGTGGACCGCGCTCCTCGCCAAGGAGCGGGACCCCGAACGGGACGTCGTCCTGATCGAGGGCAAGGAGGCGGGCTGGGCCGCCTCCGGCCGCAACGGCGGTTTCTGCGCGGCCTCCCTCACCCACGGCCTCGCCAACGGCCTGGCCCGCTGGCCCGGCGAGCTCGCCAAGCTGGAGGAGCTGGGCGCCCGCAACCTCGACGCCATCGAGGAGGCGGTCGCCCGCTACGGCATCGACTGCGACTTCGAGCGCACCGGCGAGATCGACGTGGCCACCGAACCGCACCAGGTCGAGGAGCTCAAGGAGCTCCACCGCGAGGCCGAAGCGGCCGGTCTCGGCGGCGGCTCGGAGTTCCTCGACCAGGACGCCGTGCGCGAGCAGGTGAACTCCCCGACGTTCCTCGCGGGCGTCTGGGACCGCGACGGCGTCGCGATGCTCAACCCGGCGAAGCTCGCCTGGGGCCTCAAGCAGGCCTGCCTGGACCTCGGCGTACGGATCTACGAGAACACCCGCGGCCTGAAGATGGCCTCGGCCGGCAAGGGCATGACCGTCCAGACCCCGTACGGCACGATCCTCGCGCGCAGGGTCGCCCTGGGCACCAACATCTTCCCGTCGCTGGTCAAGCGGATCCGCCCGTTCACCGTCCCGGTCTACGACTACGCGCTGATGACCGAGCCGCTGACCGACGAGCAGCTGGCCTCCATCGGCTGGAAGAACCGGCAGGGGCTCGGCGACAGCGCCAACCAGTTCCACTACTTCCGGATCACCCGGGACAACCGGATCCTGTGGGGCGGCTACGACGCGATCTACCCCTACCGGGGGAAGCTCGACTCCGAGTACGACCACCGCCCCGAGACCTACCTCAAGCTCGCGGAGCACTTCTTCACGGCCTTCCCGCAGCTGGAGGGGGTGAAGTTCAGCCACGCCTGGGGCGGCGCGATCGACACCTGCTCGCGTTTCTCCGCCTTCTTCGGCACCGCGCACTCCGGGAAGGTCGCCTACGCCGCCGGCTACACCGGGCTCGGCGTGGGCGCCACCCGCTTCGGCGCGGACGTGATGCTGGACCTGCTGGACGGAGTCCCCACCGAGCGCACCCGGCTGGAGATGGTCCGCTCCAAGCCGATGCCGTTCCCGCCCGAGCCCTTCGCGTGGACCGGGATCACCCTCACCAAGTGGTCGCTGGCCCGCGCGGACGCGCGGGGCGGGCGGCGCAACCTCTGGCTGAGGACGCTGGACCGCTTCGGGCTCGGCTTCGACAGCTGAGACCTCGCGTACGCCGGGGCGCACCACCCCGGCGTACGACCCCGGCGTACGGCGCCGTCACCGTGTGACCCGGTTCACCGCCACGAGGTGCCCGAACCCGCGTCATAGTCGCGCCCGGCCCCGCTCTCCCCAGGTGAGGACCTCACCAACAGGGAACGGAGGCCGGGCGATGACGATCCCGGAGACCAAGACGGCCGTGGAATGGCTGGCCTCGGTGGCGCCAGATCCGGAGGCCTGCCGGTTCGAGTGGGAGCGCAACCCCCTCGGAGTGGCGCTGCTGCCCGCCGGCCGGCGCTGGGACGTGCTGATCCTGCCCGGAGAACTGGGGCAGGCCACCCTCGACGTACTCGACCTGCTCCTCGACAGGCCCGGCCCCGTGCTCGCCGACTTCGGCGACTCGCGGCTGGGCTTCTTCGTGCCCCCGGGCACGGCCTCCCGCTGGCTCGGTACGGGCGTACGGGGAGCGGGGCGCGGGAGCTGGGTCGTGGTCCCGTATCCCGGCCGGGCCACGGGCGGGGTGCGCTGGCTGGTGCTCCCGGACGGCGAGGGGACCCTCACCGACCCGGCGGTGCTGGAACTCGCGATGCACGAGGCGGCCGCACGCGTGCTGGCGAAGGAGGACCGGACGTCTTGACAAGGGCATTGGTCTGGACCATCTTGGGCGCCGCGAACATCCCCCGACCCCTCCATCCCCCCACGCTCCGGAGGCAGTTGTGCGCAGAGCCATGTCCTTCCTCGGTGCCGCCGCGCTCGCCGTGGCCGGCTTCCTCGCCGCGGGCCCGCCCGCGGCGGCGGCCGACGCCGACCTGATGCGCAACGGCGGTTTCGAGGCCGGCCTCGACGGCTGGAGCTGCTCGGCGGGCAGCGGAGCCGTCGTCACCACACCCGTCCACGGCGGGAGTTCGGCCCTCCGGGCCACCCCGGCCGGCCAGGACAACGCCCGCTGCTCCCAGACCGTCACCGTCAAGCCCGACTCGGCGTACACGCTGACCGCCTGGGTGCAGGGCGCGTACGTCTACCTCGGCGCGAGCGGCACCGGCACCACCGACGTCTCCACCTGGACACAGAGCCCGGGCGCCTGGAAGCAGCTGACCACGGGCTTCCGCACCGGACCGTCGACCACCTCCGTGACCGTCTACACCCACGGCTGGTACGGCCAGCCCGCCCATGTCACCGACGACCTCACCCTCGTCGGCCCCGACCCGGGCGGCACCGGCCAGCCCCGGCCCCCGGCCGCCCCCACGGGCCTGACCGCCTCCGCCGGCTCGTCGAGCACGGTCTCCCTGTCCTGGGCGGCCGTGCCCGGGGCCACCTCGTACACCGTCCACCGGGACGGGGCCGCGCCCCTCTCCGTCACCACCACCTCGGCGGCGGTCACCGGCCTCGCGGCCTCCACCACGTACACCTTCCAGGTCACCGCGGTGAACGCGGCGGGCGAGTCCGAAAAGAGCGCCCCCGCCTCCGCGACCACCCCGAGCGGCGGCGGTGGCGGTGGCGGCGGCCTTCCCGCGCACGCGCTCGTCGGCTACCTGCACGCGAGCTTCGCCAACGGCTCCGGCTACGTCCGGATGGCCGACGTCCCCGACTCCTGGGACGTCATCGACCTCGCCTTCGGCGAACCGACATCGGTGACCTCCGGCGACATCCGCTTCCGCCTCTGCCCGGTCGCCGAATGCCCGACCGTCGAGTCGGAGGCGGAGTTCAAGGCGGCCATCAAGGCCAAGCGGGCCGCGGGCAAGAAGGTGCTGATCTCGATCGGCGGCCAGAACGGCCAGGTCCAGCTCGGCACCACGGCCGCCCGCGACGCCTTCGTCTCCTCCGTCGGCCGGATCATCGACGAGTACGGCCTCGACGGCCTCGACGTCGACTTCGAGGGCCACTCGCTCTCCCTGGCCGCCGGGGACACCGACTTCAGGGCTCCCACCACACCGGGAATCGTCAACCTGATCTCGGCCGTGAAGACCCTGAAGGCCAAATACGGCCCCGGCTTCGTCCTGACCATGGCCCCCGAGACCTTCTTCGTCCAGCTCGGCTACCAGTACTACGGCTCGGGCCCCTGGGGCGGCCAAGACCCGCGGGCCGGTGCCTACCTGCCGGTCATCCACGCCCTGCGCGACGACCTCACCCTGCTGCACGTCCAGGACTACAACTCGGGCTCGATCATGGGCCTCGACAACCAGTACCACTCCATGGGCGGCGCGGACTTCCACATCGCCATGACCGACATGCTGCTCACCGGCTTCCCGGTGGCCGGCAACACCGCCCGCGTGTTCCCACCGCTGCGCCCGGACCAGATCGCCATCGGCCTGCCGGCCACACCCAACGCGGGCAACGGCCACACCGCGCCCGCCGAGGTGAACAAGGCCCTGGACTGCCTGACGAAGAAGACGAACTGCGGCGCCTACCAGACCCACGGCACCTGGCCCGCCCTGCGCGGCCTGATGACCTGGTCGATCAACTGGGACCGCTTCGGGGGCGGGGAGTTCAGCCGGAACTTCGACGCGTACTTCCCGGGCGCCGCGAGCTGACCCACCACACGCCGAGCAGCAGGGGCGCGCACATCAGGAGGCTGGCCACCACGTCCAGCGGCCAGTGCCAGCCCCGTACGACGAGACCTACGGCCGTCGCCCCCGTCAGCACGAGGGCGACGGCCGTAGGCCATGCCCGGCGGGTGTGGGGGCGCAGCAGCACCGCCGCCCCGAGGTAGGCGACGGCGGCGGTGGCGGTGTGGCCGGAGGGGTAGTAGCCGGCGGCCCAGGGTTCCAGGGGACCCGGCCGGGCGGTCCACTCCTTCAGCGGGATGACCAGGGCCGGGACCAGGGCCATCGCGAGGCCCGCGGCGCCCGCGGCGAGGTGCCGGCCGTGCCGGGCCGCGTAGACCATGGCCAGTGCGAGGACGGGCACCGCGACCGGGATGTTGCCGAGGTCCGCGAGGCGCTCGGTGAGCGGGTCCGGGAGGGCGCGCACCACGGTGCGGCTGAGCGCATGGTCCGGGGTCAGCAGCGGGCCCGACACCAGGACTTGCCAGGTGATCAGGGCGAAGAGGCCGAGGAGGCCGAGGAGGCCGGCGCAGAGCGCCGGGAGAATGGCCGGCCGTCCCGGAACAGGGGGGGTGGTTCCGGGACGGCCGCCCGGATCGGGTTGCCGTACGCCCCGGGGGGTTTGGGGCGGACGGCTGTCCGATCGGCGAGGAGTGTGCGCGAACGCATGCCCAGTGCGGCGCTGGGGAAGCCCGGTACTGGTTTCGCCCCCGGTTTCCCGGGAACGGGGTGTCTCACTCATCTGCAGAAACCGTACGGCAGAGGAAAGGGGACCGACAGCACGAACGCGCTCTTGCCATCGGCCCCCCACACCTTCTTCACAGCGCCCGACCGTTACCGCGGGTACCGGACGGGCGCTGCGATCGGACGTTCTAGACGTTCGATCAGATCTCCGTGCCGATGCCGGCGAACGCGGCCTCGATGAGGTCCAGGCCCTCGTTCAGCAGGTCCTCGCCGATCACGATCGGCGGCAGGAAGCGGAGCACGTTGCCGTACGTGCCGCAGGTGAGGACGAGCAGGCCCTCGGCGTGGCAGGCCTTGGCGAGCGCGCCGGCCGCCTCCGGGAACGGGGTCTTGGAGACCGGGTCCTTCACGAGCTCGATCGCGATCATGGCGCCGCGGCCGCGGATGTCGCCGATGATGTCGTACTTCTCCTGCATGGCGGTCAGGCGCGTCTTCATGATGGACTCGATCTTCTTCGCCGCGGCGTTGAGGTCGAGCTCCTTCATGGTCTCGATGGAGCCGAGCGCACCGGCGCACGCCACCGGGTTGCCGCCGTAGGTGCCGCCCAGGCCACCCGCGTGGGCGGAGTCCATGATCTCGGCGCGACCGGTGACCGCGGCGAGCGGCAGACCGCCCGCGATGCCCTTGGCGGTGGTGATCAGGTCGGGGACGATGCCCTCGTCCTCGCACGCGAACCACTGGCCGGTGCGGCAGAAGCCGGACTGGATCTCGTCGGCGACGAAGACGATGCCGTTCTCGTTGGCGAACTTCACGATCGCCGGGAGGAAGCCCTTGGCCGGCTCGATGAAGCCGCCCTCGCCGAGGACCGGCTCGATGATGATCGCGGCGACGTTCTCGGCGCCGATCTGCTTGGTGATGTTGTCGATCGCGATGGCGGCGGCCTCGGGGCCGCAGTTCTCGGCACCGGTGGGCCAGCGGTAGCCGTAGGCGACCGGGACGCGGTAGACCTCGGGGGCGAACGGACCGAAGCCCTGCTTGTACGGCATGTTCTTCGAGGTCAGCGCCATCGTGAGGTTCGTACGGCCGTGGTAGCCGTGGTCGAAGACGACGACGGCCTGGCGCTTGGTGTACGCACGGGCGATCTTGACGGCGTTCTCGACGGCCTCGGCGCCGGAGTTGAACAGCGCCGACTTCTTGGCGTGGGTGCCCGGGGTCAGCTCGGCCAGCGCCTCGCAGACCTCGACGTAGCCCTCGTACGGGGTGACCATGAAACAGGTGTGGGTGAAGTCGGCGAGCTGCGCGGAAGCGCGGCGCACGACGGCCTCGGCGGAGGCGCCGACGGAGGTCACGGCGATGCCGGAGCCGAAGTCGATCAGGCGGTTGCCGTCGACGTCCTCGATGATGCCGCCGCCCGCGCGGGCCGTGAAGACGGGGAGCACGGAGCCAACGCCGCCGGCCACGGTCTCCAGGCGGCGGGCCTGCAGCTCCTGCGACTTGGGGCCGGGGATCGCGGTGACGAGCTTGCGCTCCTGCGGGACAGCGGTCATAGGGAGCTCCCTGGGGGTGATTTCGGACGCACTTGTGTCTTTGTCCGCAGGCTAGGCCCGGGGGAGGGGGTCCTGCATGCTCCGTTCGGGAGTGGTGCCCGCGTGTCCTTGTCCGTGACGGCCATAGGAGGGATGTGCGGCGTGTCTTGTGGATCATGACCGGGTACGGGCCGAAGGCGCGGGCCGGGCACTAGATTGAGCGGCGCAGCACCGGAACTGGCAGGGGGCAGGGGTTCATGGACACCGAGGGCACGCACGACGGACGGTCGACCCGCCAGGGTCACGTCCCCGGTCCGGCGGCCCCGCCGGCTCCCGTGGGGGCTCCGCCGAAGCCGCTCGTACCGCCGCCCCCCGCGCACGTCCCGGCTCAAGGACCGACGTTGGAGCAGTGGTTGTCCGCTCCGCGGAAGGCGACGGGCACGGGTATGTGGCGGGCCGGTCCGACAGGCGACGCCGTGCGTGACGCGGTGAACGTCCGCCAGCTCCGCAACCGCGCGATCCTGTCGTTCCTCGGTTGCGTCCTCGTGTGGCGGATCACGATGTACGGAGACGTGCCGTGGTCCACCTACCTGCTGCTGATCTTCACACCCGGCGACTGGTGGCACCCCTTCACCCACCTGCCGGTCGACGACCGGGGCCTCATCGCGATGGAGGTCTATGAGCTGCTCCTCACGGGCGGGCTGGTCTTCGGGTTCGCCCGGCTGGGCAACTGGCGGACTGCCTTCGAGCGCGTGGTGGCAGACCGCGGGCGGCGGGCCGCGGCGCTCGGTGCCGCATTCGGCGCTCTGTTCGTGGTGGTGCTCTTCAAAACCCGCGTCGTCAGGCCCGAGGACCTCGCTTTCGGGCACCTGCCGTACTCGGAGATGGGCCCCGTCATGTCGGCGGTCGTCCAGTGGATCCTCTATGCCGTCATTTACCTGCCGGTCATCGTTTTCTTCGCCAGGCTTGCCGACTGGTCCGGACGGGGCCGGGCCAAGCGGGCGGAAGCTGCGGCCGTGCGGGCCGCAGCCCAGTCGGCGCGAGGTGTCGACCTCGCCACCTGGGCGGAACTGCGCGCCGCGGGGCTGGCCGAGTCGGCCGACCGGCTGGAGGCCGAGATCAAGGGCGGGCGGATGAACGACGTCGACTACGCCCGGATCCGGCGGGCATGGGAGTCCGTGCGCGTCGACCCCAGTCGGCTGACGGCCTTCGCCGACGCCGTGCGGGACAAGGGGGCCGCCGCCTGCGGGCATCCCTCCGGGGCGCGGGACCTGCCCGTCAGGGCGGCGCGGCACGATCTGCTGGTCCGCCAGGTGCGCCTCGGCACCGTCGAGGACGAGCCGCGCAACCCCTACGCCCGCCGCGGCACCGGCCTCGCCCTCGATCCCGCGGTGCTCGGCACCTCCCTCCTCGCCGTCGGGCCCTCCGGGGCCGGGAAGACGGGGCGGCTCGTGCGGCCCGTCGTCGAGTCGCTCGCCCTGCAAGCGCTCGCCGGGCAGGCGGCCGTCGTCGCCGTCGGGGCGGCCGGCGCGCAGCTCGGGCCCGACGGGGTCTACGACGTCGTGGTCCGCGTCGGCGACCCGACGTCCGTCTACGACCTCGACCTCTACGGCGGCACCACCGACCCCGACGAGGCCGCCACCCTGCTCGCCGAGGGCTTCGTCGGAGACGTCCCCGGCATCGACGTGCGCCGCGCCGCGACCGCCCTCGCCCAGCTCCTCGGGCCCTTCCGCACGGCGTACGGCCGCTTCCCCACCGTGCCCGAGCTGCGCGAGCTACTCGACCAGGTACCGCAGGCCCTCGGCGCGCTGCGCCGGGACCTGACCGACGCCGGGCAGCAGGCGATGCTGCGCGAACTCGACGCCCGCGAGCGGCAGTACGGGTCCCACGGCGACCCCGGGCCGGCCCTCGCCGACCGGGTGGCGCTGCTGGACCGGCCCGCCTTCGCCGGCTTCTTCGACACGACCGGGCAAGGACGGCCCTTCTCGCTGCGCTCCCTGGAGCACCCGATCCGGGTCCGGGTGGACCTTCCGGAGCGCGGGCACGCCGACGCCTCCCGGCTGCTGGCCCGGCTGCTGTTCGCCCAGTTCAACGCGGCCGCGGCGGCCCGCGCCGACCGCTCCCTCTTCGCCCTCCTCGCGCTCGACGACGCCTCCCACACCCTGACCGCGGAGACCGTGCGCGGCCTGCAGCGGCTGCGCTCCGCCAACGCCGGGGTGCTGCTGACGCTGCGCTCGCTGGACGACGTACCGGAGGCCCTGCGCACTCCGCTGCTCGGGGCGGTCGGCTGCCGGATGGCCTTCTCCGGGGTCACCACCTGGGACGGGCAGCGCTTCGCCGAGGCCTGGGGCACCGAGTGGGTCGAGACCCGCGACGTGACCCACCGCACCGTCTTCGCCGACCAGCCGCTGACCCGGGCCATCCACGCCTTCCGCAAGCTCGTCACCGGCAAGGCCGTCACCACGGACGCGGTGACCGTGCGCCAGGTCGAGCGTGAACGCTGGTCCGCTTCCGACCTCGCGCACGCCGTGCCCCCGGGGTGCGCCGTGCTGTCGCTGACCTCGGTGCGCGGGGAGCGGGCGGCGCCGCTGCTGGTACGGCTGGCCGGATCGGCCTGAACCACACCCGGACCCGTACGAGGTGGCAGAATCGAGGGGAGCCGTTCATACGGCACGGCGAAAAGCTCCCGCGGTCGTTCTGGTGCGCTGTACGCCTCCGACCGCCCTGCGCCGGTCCGCCCCTCCGCCGCCCCCTCCGCCGCCCTCTCCCGCTAAGGCCCCTGGTAACCGATGCCGCTCACCCTCGCCTCACTCGTCCAGCACTCGGCGCTCAAGCTCGGCGTCCGGGCGGGGGAGGGCCGCCTCGACACCCCCGTGCGCTGGGCCCACGTCAGCGAGCTCGCCGACCCCGTGCCCTACATGGAGGGCGGGGAGCTGCTGCTGATCACCGCGATGAAGCTGGACGCGGAGGATCCCGAGGAGATGCTCCGCTACGTACGCCGCCTCGCCGCGGCCGGCGTCGTCGGCATCGGCTTCGCCATCGGGGTCAACTACGAGGCGATCCCCGAAGCCCTGGTCGAGGCCGCGCGGGCCGAGGAGATGCCGCTGCTGGAGGTACCCCGCAAGACCCCCTTCCTCGCGATCAGCAAGGCCGTCTCCGCGGCCCTCGCGGCGGACCAGTACCGGGCCGTGACCGCCGGCTTCGAGGCGCAGCGGGAGCTGACGCGGGCCGCGCTGTCCGCGGAAGGCCCCGCCGAGCTGCTCGGCAAGCTGGCGGCGCACGTGCAGGGCTGGGCCGCGCTCTACGACACCTCGGGCGCCGTCGTCGCCGCGGCCCCCGACTGGGCCGCCCGCCGGGCCGCCCGGCTCACCCCCGACGTGGAGCGGCTGCGGGACCGGCCCGCGCCCGCCAGCGCGGTGGTCGGCGGCGCGGAGGACCGGGTCGAACTCCAGTCGCTCGGCACCGGGCGGCGGCCGCGCGGCGCGCTGGCCGTCGGCACCGCCGCCCCGCTGGGCACGGCCGAGCGGTACGCCGTGCACTCCGCGGTCGCCCTGCTCACCCTCACCACCGAGCGCTCCCGCTCCCTGCACGACGCCGAGTCCCGGCTGGGCGCTGCGGTGCTGCGGATGCTGCTCGCGGGGGAGGCGGAGCACGCCCGTTCCGTGGCCGGGGACCTGTACGGGGCGCTCCTGGAGGCCCCCTTCCGGCTGATCGTGGCCGAACCGGCGCTCCCCGGCACGGCCCAGCCGGAGGGCCTGGCCCTGCTGACGGACGCGGTGGAGTCGGCGGCCGCCCGTACCGGCGAGGCGCTGCTGGTGGTGCCCGAGCCCGGCCGGCTCGTGGTGCTGGCCGCCGACGCGGGTTCGGCCGTACAGGCGTGCGTGGACCACGCGGAAGCCCTGGAGGCCAGGCGCGGCCGGGACGCGACCGGGGCGGAACCCGACGAACTGGTGGTCGGCCTGTCCGCGCCGGCCGGACCGGGCACCGTCGCGGCCGCCCTGAAACAGGCCGACCAGGCCCTCGCGGTGGCCCGCAGGCGCGGCCGGCCGATGGTGGAGCACGAGGACATGGCGGCGGGCTCGGTCCTGCCGCTGCTCGCGGACGACGCCGTACGGGCCTTCGCCGAAGGCACGCTGCGGGCCCTGCGCGAGCACGACGCGACGGGCCGGGGCGACCTGGTGGCCTCCCTCCAGGCCTGGCTCTCCCGGCACGGCCAGTGGGACGCGGCCGCCGCCGACCTCGGCGTCCACCGGCACACCCTGCGCTACCGGATGAAGCGCGTCGAGGAGATCCTCGGACGCTCCCTGGAGGACCCGGACGTACGCATGGAACTGTGGCTCGCCCTCAAGGCCAGCTCGACCCCGTCGTAGGCGCCGGAGGCGGGGGCTCCGCACCAGGGGCCCCGTGATCGCCGCGCGTGGACCCGGGGCGATCGCGGCAATGGTGCAGCACCCGCACCGCGCAGCCCGGCAGGGGCCCGCACAGGCCGGGCCGCCCGGGACAGTGACAAACCGGCGCGCCCCCGACACCAGGTACTACACCCCGGATAAACGCCGAATCCCCGACGGAGTCCTACGGTGGAGGGGACAAGGACCCACCGCACACTCCGAAGGGCCGGGATTCGCATGACTTCCACCCACGCCTTCTGGCTCGCCGGCCGCCAGGCCACCGGCGAGGACAGCTTCGACGTCCACTCCCCGTGGGACGGACGCCTCGTCGGCACCGTCAGCGTGCCCACCGACGCGCAGGTCGAAGAGGCCGTGGCCGCGGCGTACGCCGTGACGGCTGAGTTCTCCGCGACCCCCGCCCACGTTCGGGCCGCCGCCCTGGACCACGTGTCCAAGCGGCTCGTCGAGCGCACCGAGGAGATCGCCCAGCTGATCTCCGCCGAGAACGGCAAGCCCATCAAGTGGGCCCGCGGTGAGGTCGGCCGTGCGGTGTCGGTGTTCCGTTTCGCCGCCGAAGAGGCCCGCCGCTTCAACGGCGGAGAGGCCCAGCGCCTCGACACCGACGCCGGTGGCGTCGGCCGTCTGGCCCTGACCCGCCGCTTCGTCAAGGGTCCGGTCCTCGGCATCGCGCCGTTCAACTTCCCGCTGAACCTGTGCGCCCACAAGGTGGCCCCCGCCATCGCCGTCGGCGCGCCGATCATCCTCAAGCCGGCCCCGGCCACGCCGCTGTCCGGCCTGATCCTGGGTGAGCTGCTCGCCGAGACCGACCTCCCGGCCGGTTCCTGGTCGGTCCTGCCGGTCGCGAACGACAAGATGCCGGCCCTGGTGAAGGACGAGCGCCTGCCCGTCATCTCCTTCACCGGTTCCGACACCGTCGGTTACGCCATCCAGCAGTCGGTGCCCCACAAGCACTGCACCCTGGAGCTCGGCGGCAACGCCGCGGCCGTCGTCCTGGACGACTGGACCTCCGAGGCCGACCTCGACTGGGCCGCGACCCGTATCGCGACCTTCTCGAACTACCAGGCCGGCCAGTCCTGCATCTCCGTGCAGCGCGTGATCGCCGACGCCTCCGTCTACGACCGCCTCGTGGAGAAGGTCGTCGCGAAGGTCCAGGCACAGGTCACCGGCGACCCGAACGACGACGCCACCGACGTCGGCCCCCTCGTCTCCGAGGACGCAGCCAAGCGTGTCGAGTCCTGGGTCGAGGAGGCCGTGTCCGCGGGCGCCAAGCTCCTGACCGGTGGCAAGCGCGAGGGTGCCTCGTACGAGCCCACCGTCCTCGCGCACGTCCCGGACGGCGTCAAGCTCGCCACCGAGGAGGTCTTCGGACCGGTCCTGACGCTGCTGAAGGTCGAGAACACCGACGAGGCCTTCGCCGCCGTCAACGACTCGAAGTTCGGCCTGCAGACGGGCGTCTTCACCCGCAACGTCCAGACCGCGTTCCGCGCGCACCGCGAGCTCGAGGTCGGCGGTGTGATCATCGGCGACGCGCCGTCCTACCGCGCCGACCAGATGCCGTACGGCGGCGTCAAGCAGTCCGGCGTGGGCCGCGAGGGCGTCCGCTACGCGATGGACGACTACACGTACGAGCGAGTCCTGGTCCTGACCGGCCTCGACATCTGATCTCGTACGGCCATTGAGCCGACGGCCGGAGCCTACTGTGCGGGGGCTCCGGCCGTCTCCTTTTCTCCCACCGTGCCCAGCCCGGTTTTCGCCCATCCGGCCCAGCCCGGATTTTCCCGCGCCGACGAAACGGGTACGTCTCACAGGTAGTACCGGCCGGTAGGCCGGTTCCACCGACTCCCGCGGCGAGGTGAGCCCGCTCATGTCCGCAACACAGCCCGCACGTCCCGTAACGCCCAAGGTGACCGAGCGCGAGGCACGGCAGGTCGCGGAAGCGGCCCGGGAACAGGACTGGCGCAAGCCGAGCTTCGCCAAGGAGCTCTTCCTGGGGCGGTTCCGCCTCGACCTGATCCATCCCCACCCGCTCCCCGACGACGAGGACGTCCGGCGCGGCGAGGCCTTCCTCGCCCGGCTGAGGGAATTCTGCGAGACCTCCATCGACGGGGCGCGCATCGAGCGCGAGGCGAAGATCCCCGACGAGACCGTGCGCGGGCTCAAAGAGCTCGGCGCGCTCGGCATGAAGATCGACCCCAAGTACGGCGGCCTCGGCCTGACCCAGGTCTACTACAACAAGGCCCTCGCCCTCGTCGGCTCCGTCAGCCCCGCCATCGGCGCCCTCCTCTCCGCGCACCAGTCGATCGGCGTGCCACAGCCGCTGAAGATGTTCGGCACCCAGGCCCAGAAGGACGCCTACCTGCCGCGCTGCGCCACGACCGCCATCAGCGCCTTCCTGCTCACCGAACCCGACGTCGGCTCCGACCCGGCACGGCTGGCCACCACAGCGGTTCCGGACGGCGACGACTACGTCCTGGACGGCGTGAAGCTGTGGACCACCAACGGGGTCGTCGCGGACCTGCTCGTCGTGATGGCCCGGGTACCGAAGAGCGAGGGCCACCGCGGCGGGATCACCGCCTTCGTCGTCGAGGCCGACTCGCCCGGCATCACCGTCGAACACCGCAACGCCTTCATGGGCCTGCGCGGCCTGGAGAACGGCGTCACCCGCTTCCACCGGGTACGGGTCCCCGCCGACCAGCGCATCGGAGCCGAGGGCGCCGGCCTCAAGATCGCCCTGACCACCCTGAACACCGGCCGGCTCTCGCTGCCCGCCATGTGCGTCGGCGCCGGCAAGTGGTGCCTGAAGATCGCCCGCGAGTGGGCCGGCGTACGCGAGCAGTGGGGCCGCCCGGTCGCGAAGCACGAGGCCGTCGGCGCCAAGATCTCCTTCATCGCCGCCACCACCTTCGCCCTGGAAGCGGTCGTCGACCTCGCCTCCCAGATGGCCGACGAGGACCGCAACGACATCCGCATCGAGGCCGCCCTCGCCAAGCTCTACGGCTCCGAGATGGCCTGCCTGATGGCCGACGAACTCGTCCAGATCCGCGGCGGACGGGGCTTCGAGACCGCCGAATCCCTGGCCGCGCGCGGAGAGCGGGCCGTCCCGGCCGAACAGATGCTCCGCGACCTGCGCATCAACCGGATCTTCGAGGGCTCCACGGAGATCATGCACCTGCTGATCGCCCGGGAGGCCGTCGACGCCCACCTGTCGGTGGCGGGCGACCTCATCGACCCGGAGAAGGCGCTCGGCGACAAGGCGAAGGCGGGCGCCCGCGCCGCCGGGTTCTACGCCCGCTGGCTGCCCAAGCTCGCCACCGGCGCCGGCCAGGTCCCCGGCACCTACCGCGCCTTCCACCCGGGTGGTCACCCCGACCTCTCCGGCCACCTGCGCTACGTCGAGCGCAGTGCCCGCAAACTCGCCCGGTCCACCTTCTACGCGATGTCCCGCTGGCAGGGCCGGATGGAGACCAAGCAGGGCTTCCTCGGGCGGATCGTCGACATCGGCGCCGAACTCTTCGCGATGAGCGCGGCCTGCGTCCGCGCCGAGCACCTGCGCGCCTCCGGCGACCACGGCCGCGAGGCCTACCAGCTCGCCGACGCCTTCTGCGAGCAGTCCCGGCTCCGCGTCGAGGAACTCTTCGGGCGCCTGTGGTCCAACACCGACGACCTCGACCGCAAGGTCGTCGCGGGCGTCCTCACCGGCACCTACGCCTGGCTCGAAGAAGGGATCATCGACCCCTCCGGCGACGGCCCCTGGATCGCGGACGCCGCCCCCGGCCCCTCCACCCACCCGAACGTTCACCGCCCCATCCGCTGACTCCGGGCCCGTCGACTGAGATCATCTCCGCACGCGGAAAGGCGTACCGGAGCGGCGACGGGGAATCGGATGCATGTGGACGTCGACAGACAGAGCAGGCGGTTGGCCTGGTGCGTGGCACTACTCCTGCGCCACGCACCGGACACCGTCGCGGCGAACCTGCTCGGCCGCCTCGACGCGTCCACCCGCCGTTACCTGAGCCGCGACGAACACCTCCCGGCCCCCGTCGTCACGCTCCTGCTGCGCGACGGCACCGACGAGGACCGCCGCACCATCGCCCGCAACCCGCACGTGCGGGGCCGCCCACTGCCCGGCCTGCCCGGCCCCGCACGGTACGCGCGCCGCCCCGGGCCCTCCCCGGAACTGCTCGCCACCCTCGGCGCCGAGCTGGGCCGCGAGCTCGGCCCCGACGCCCCGCCCCTGACGGGCGAGGAGGTCCTCGCGCTGCTGCGCCGCCACGGCACCCACCGGCCGCGCATCCCCCTCGGAGTGCTGGCCCTGCCCCACGCCCTCGACCCGGAGGCACTGCTGCGCGAGCACGCCCGCGCCCCGCTGCCGCCCGGCTCGGCCGAGGCGCTGCTGCTGGTGGGCGGGCTCGGCCGGAGGGAGTGCCTCGCACTGCTCGACACGCGCGCGCAGAGCTCGTACGGGCCCCACTGGCACCGGCCCGCCGTCCGCGCCGTGCGCACCGGCACCCTCACCTTCGACGAGCTCGCGCACTCCGTGGCCCCGGCCCACCGCGCCCTGCTGCTCGGCCAGGCGCACGCCATCGGCCGCTTCGCCTGGAACCTCGACGAGTGGGCGGGCATCCGCGCGGCGCTGCGTCGGGTGCTGCGCCCCGCGCTGGGCGACGACCCGCGCCTGTGGGCGGAACTGCACCGGCACGCCCACGCCTTCCCGGGCACCCTCCCGGAACTGGCCGCCGCGGTGGCGGCCGGGACCGTGCCGGTGCCCGCGGACCCGCCCGCGCCCGTCGTGCCCGGTCTCACCCGGGCCATCGACGCCCTGGCCCCCCTCTCCGTGGCGCCCGGCGACGATCCGCAGCGCGAACTGGCCCTGGCCAGCCTCGCGGTGCCCAACGCCATGGGCGACCTCGGCGAGGACATCCGCTGGGTCCGCGCCTGTCTGGACGGCGGGGTGCTCACCGGCACCGATGTCATCCGGCACAAGGCCCCCGCGGCCTGGGCACTGGACGAGGACCACTGGCTCGGGGACGTGGACCACCCCGACCGGCACGACCGCCCGCAGGCCGTGCTGGACGCCCGGGCCGAGGCGGACCGGCTCTTCGAAGCCGCCCTGCGCAGGGACACCGGTGCCTGGTGGCGCGCGGCCCGCTCGCTCCCCGAGTTCGCCGGAACCCTGCCCGAGCTCCTCGCCGCCGTCGTCCAGGGGGACTCCGTGTCCAAGCCGTCGTGAGTTGCGGCAACAATGGGGGCATGAGCGACAGCCCAGCCCCCCTCGCCGACCCGCACCTCCTCTTCGACCCCGCGGCCGGCCGCCGGGACATCGTCATCCTCGGGTCCACCGGCTCCATCGGCACCCAGGCCATCGACCTGGCCCTGCGCAACCCCGACCGGTTCCGCGTGACCGCGCTGTCCGCCGCCGGCGGGCGCGTCGGACTGCTGGCCGAGCAGGCCCGGCGGCTGCGGGTCGAGAAGGTCGCCGTCGCCCGCGAGGACGTCGTGCCGGCCCTCAAGGAGGCGCTGAACGCCCAGTACGGGGCCGGCGAGCCGCTGCCGGAGATCCTGGCCGGGCCCGACGCCGCGACCGAGCTCGCCGCCTCCGAATGCCACACCGTCCTCAACGGCATCACCGGTTCCATCGGCCTCGCGCCCACCCTCGCCGCACTGCGCGCGGGCCGTACGCTGGCCCTCGCCAACAAGGAGTCGCTGATCGTCGGCGGCCCGCTGGTCAAGGCCCTCGCGAAGCCCGGCCAGATCATCCCGGTGGACTCCGAGCACGCGGCCCTCTTCCAGGCCCTCGCCGCCGGCACCCGGGCCGACGTCCGCAAGCTCGTCGTCACCGCCTCCGGCGGCCCCTTCCGCGGCCGCACCCGCGCCGAACTGGCCGCCGTCACCGTGGAGGACGCCCTGGCCCACCCCACGTGGGCGATGGGCCCGGTCATCACCGTCAACTCGGCGACGCTGGTCAACAAGGGGCTGGAGGTCATCGAGGCGCACCTGCTCTACGACATCCCCTTCGACCGCATCGAGGTCGTCGTCCACCCGCAGTCCTACGTCCACTCGATGGTGGAGTTCACGGACGGCTCCACCCTCGCCCAGGCCACCCCGCCGGACATGCGCGGTCCCATCGCGATCGGCCTCGGCTGGCCCCAGAGGATCCCGGACGCGGCCCCCGCCTTCGACTGGACCAAGGCGTCCACCTGGGAGTTCTTCCCGCTGGACACCGAGGCCTTCCCGTCGGTGGGCCTGGCCCGGCACGTCGGGACCCTCGGCGGCACCGCCCCGGCCGTGTTCAACGCCGCCAACGAGGAGTGCGTCGAGGCTTTCCTGGCCGGCCGGCTGCCGTTCACGGCAATCATGGATACGGTCTCTGCCGTGGTCGGTGAGCACGGGACGCCGGCGTCGGGAACTTCCCTGACCGTCGAAGACGTCCTTGAAGCAGAGGCCTGGGCCAGGGCCCGGGCGCGGGAGATGGCGGCTCGGGCCGCCGCGGAGGCGCGCGCATGACAGTTCTGATGACGGTGCTCGGGGTCGTGATCTTCGCTTTCGGCCTGCTGGTGTCCATCGCATGGCACGAGCTGGGGCACCTCTCCACGGCCAAGCTCTTCGGCATCCGCGTGCCGCAGTACATGGTCGGCTTCGGCCCGACCATCTGGTCGCGGAAGAAGGGCGAGACCGAGTACGGGATCAAGGCCATCCCGATGGGCGGCTACATCCGCATGATCGGGATGTTCCCGCCCGGCGAGGACGGCAAGGTGACCGCCCGGTCCACCTCGCCGTTCCGGTCGATGATCGAGGACGCCCGCTCGGCGGCGTACGAGGAGCTCCAGCCCGGCGACGAGAGCAGGCTCTTCTACACGCGCAAGCCGTGGAAGCGCGTGATCGTGATGTTCGCCGGGCCGTTCATGAACCTGGTCCTGGCCGTGGCGATCTTCGTCACCACCCTGATGACCTTCGGGCTGAACACCCAGACCACCTCGGTCGAGACCGTCTCGGACTGCGTCATCCAGCAGAGCGAGAAGCGCGACAAGTGCGCCCCCGGCGACCCGGCAGCCCCGGCCAAGGCCGCGGGCCTGAAGGCGGGCGACAAGATCGTCGCCTTCAACGGCCGCCGGGTCGACGACTGGTCCGCCCTGCAGAAGGACATCCGGGCCACCGTCGGCCCCGCGAGCATCACCGTGGAGCGGGCCGGTCAGCGCGTGGACCTCAAGGCCACCCTGATCGAGAACAAGGTCGCCAAGACGGACGGCAACGGCAAGTACGTCAAGGACCAGTACGTCACCGCGGGCTTCCTCGGCTTCACCCCCGCCCCCGGCTACGTCCCGCAGTCCTTCGGCCAGTCCGTCGACCGCATGGGCGAGATGATGCAGGCCGGCGTGCAGTCGCTGGTCCAGCTGCCGTCCAAGGTCCCGGACCTGTGGAACGCGGCCTTCAACGGCGCCGAGCGCAAGCAGGACAGCCCGATGGGCGTCGTCGGCGCGGCCCGGGTCAGCGGGGAGATCTTCACCCTCGACATCCCCGCCCAGCACCAGCTCGTCTTCTTCCTCAACCTGCTGGCCGGCTTCAACCTCTCGCTGTTCCTGTTCAACATGCTCCCGCTGCTCCCGCTGGACGGCGGGCACATCGCGGGCGCCCTGTGGGAGTCGGTCCGGCGCAACCTGGCGCGGGTCTTCCGGCGCCCCGACCCGGGCCCGTTCGACGTGGCGAAGCTGATGCCCGTCGCGTACGTGGTGGCCGGGGTGTTCATCTGCTTCACGGTGCTGGTGATGATCGCGGACGTGGTGAACCCGATCAAGATCACCTAGCGGCCGGGTTCGTTACCCCACCCACCGGAGAGCCGGGCACGGATCGTGCCCGGCTCCCTACGTTCGGGTGGCGCACCCCCCTCGGATGCAAGGGGCGCGCGGGGATTGCCGTAATCTCGGAGGCTGGAGCCCGCCGAATTCGGGACCTTGATCCACACCTTGGGGTTGCACAGCAGATGACTGCCATCTCTCTCGGAATGCCGGCCGTGCCGACGAAGCTTGCCGACCGCAGGGTCAGCCGCAAGATCCAGGTCGGTTCCGTGGCCGTCGGCGGCGACGCACCCATCTCGGTGCAGTCGATGACCACGACCCGTACCTCCGACATCGGCGCGACCCTCCAGCAGATCGCCGAGCTCACCGCCTCCGGCTGCGACATCGTGCGCGTCGCCTGCCCGACGCAGGACGACGCCGACGCGCTCGCCGTGATCGCGAAGAAGTCGAACATCCCGGTCATCGCCGACATCCACTTCCAGCCGAAGTACGTGTTCGCCGCGATCGACGCCGGCTGCGCCGCGGTCCGCGTGAACCCCGGCAACATCAAGCAGTTCGACGACAAGGTCAAGGAGATCGCGAAGGCCGCGAACGACGCGGGTACGCCGATCCGGATCGGCGTCAACGCGGGCTCCCTCGACGCCCGGCTGCTGAAGAAGTACGGCAAGGCCACCCCCGAGGCGCTGGTCGAGTCCGCGCTGTGGGAGGCCTCCCTCTTCGAGGAGCACGGCTTCAGCGACATCAAGATCTCGGTCAAGCACAACGACCCGGTCGTCATGGTCAACGCCTACCGCCAGCTGGCCGCCCAGTGCACGTACCCGCTGCACCTCGGCGTCACCGAGGCCGGCCCCGCCTTCCAGGGCACCATCAAGTCCGCCGTCGCCTTCGGAGCCCTGCTCTCCGAGGGCATCGGCGACACGATCCGCGTCTCGCTGTCGGCCCCGCCGGTGGAGGAGATCAAGGTCGGCATCCAGATCCTGGAGTCGCTGAACCTCAAGCCGCGCCGCCTGGAGATCGTCTCCTGCCCCTCCTGCGGCCGCGCCCAGGTCGACGTCTACAAGCTGGCCGAGGAGGTCACGGCGGGCCTGGAGGGCATGGAGGTCCCGCTGCGCGTCGCCGTCATGGGCTGCGTCGTCAACGGCCCCGGCGAGGCCCGCGAGGCCGACCTCGGCGTCGCCTCCGGCAACGGCAAGGGCCAGATCTTCGTGAAGGGCGAGGTCATCAAGACCGTCCCCGAGTCGAAGATCGTGGAGACCCTCATCGAAGAGGCGCTGAAGATCGCCGAGCAGATGGAGAAGGACGGCGTGATGAGCGGCGAGCCCACCGTCGCCATCGGCGTCTGATCCGGACCCGGCACCCGGCCTTCGAAGGCACCGGCCCCGGCCCCGTTACCGCAGCTCGCGGGCGGGGCCGGGGCCTTTTCGTGACCCGCTGGACCGGGCATCCTCCGGCCCCGGCGGGTACAGTGCGGAGATCAGCAGACTTGTACCGTGAGGCCCCCGTGTTGACGCAGACCACCACAAGGGTCCTTGAACCCAGTGATCTCGACGCCGCGCTCGAAGTCCTCGGACGCGAGCCGGTCGAGAACGCCTTCGTCACCTCCCGGGTCCAGGTCGCCGGACTCGACCCCTGGCGCCTGGGCGGCGAGATGTGGGGCTGGTACGCCGACGGAGAGCTCCGCTCCCTCTGCTACGCGGGCGCCAACCTGGTCCCCGTGTGCGCCGGACCCGACGCCGTACGCGCCTTCGCCGACCGGGCCCGCCGCACCGGCCGCCGCTGCTCCTCCATCGTGGGCCCCGCCGAACCCACCAGGCTGCTGTGGCGGCTCCTGGAGCCAGGCTGGGGACCGGCCCGCGAGATCCGCTCCCACCAGCCGCTCATGGTCATCGAGCACTCGTCCACGACCGTCGCCCCCGACCCCCTGGTCCGCCGGATCCGCAAGGACGAGATGGACCTGATCATGCCCGCCTGCGTGGCCATGTTCACCGAGGAGGTCGGCATCTCCCCGATGGCCGGCGACGGCGGACTCCTCTACCAGGCCCGGGTCGCCGAGCTCGTCGGCACCGGCCGCTCCTTCGCCCGCGTCGAGGACGGCAAGGTCGTCTTCAAGGCGGAGATCGGCGCCGCCACCGCCAAGGCCTGCCAGATCCAGGGCGTGTGGGTGGCCCCCGAATTCCGCGGCCGCGGCCACTCCGAGGCCGGCATGGCCGCCGTCGTCGACTACGCCCTGCGCGACGTCGCACCCGTGGTCAGCCTGTACGTCAACGACTTCAACACCGCGGCGCGGGCCGCGTACCGGCGCGTCGGCTTCCGAGAGGTCGGCGCGTTCATGAGCGTGCTCTTCTGAACGCCCCGGCCCCGAACGGGGGCTGGCATACCGGCACGCCGGTACCGCGCAGTAAGGTCAGCCGCATGCTGCCTTCCGGACTCCGCATCGGCCCCCTCGACCTCGCCGCCCGCGTGGACGAGGCCCTGCGCGTGCAGGCCGTCGCCTTCGGCCTCAGCGAGGAGGAGGTCGGCATCCGGCGCTACATCGTCCAGCGCCACATGACCTGCCCCGGAGCCCGCGCGCTCGGCGCGTTCACCGAGGACGGCGCGCTCACCGGCTTCGTCTACGGGATGCCGAACGACCGCCGTCACTGGTGGTCCGGCATCGTCGAGCCCTACCTGAGGGTCGGCGGCCACGAGGCCTGGCTCGACGGCTCCTTCGTCATCACCGAACTGCACGTCCACCCCGGCTTCCAGGGCCACGGCGTAGGCCGCGAGCTGATCACCCGCATCACCGACAGCGCCGCCGAGCCGCGCTCGATCCTCTCCGCCATCGACACCGAGAGCCCCGCCCGGGGCCTCTACCGCGCCCTCGGCTACCAGGACCTCGCCCGCCAGGTCCTCTTCCCGAGCGCGAGCCTCCCGTACGCCGTGATGGGCGCCGAACTACCGCTCCGCAGGCACTGACGAACGGGCGAAACCGGTTTCCGGGGCCCGCGCGCGCCCCGGTAGCCTCCGGACATGTCCACACACCACCGCACGCCTCCCGTGCAGCGCATGTCCAGCCTCATGGCCAAGACCCTCCGCGAGGACCCGGCCGACGCCGAGACCCTCAGCCACCGGCTGCTGGTCCGCGCCGGTTACGTCCGGCGCAGCTCGGCCGGCGTGTGGACCTGGCTGCCGCTCGGCAAGCGGGTGCTGGACAACGTCTCGCGCGTCGTCCGCGAGGAGATGGACGCGATCGGCGCCCAGGAGGTGCTGCTCCCCGCGCTGCTGCCCAAGGAGCCGTACGAGGTCAGCGGCCGCTGGTCCGAGTACGGGGACCTGCTGTTCCGCCTCCGGGACCGCAAGGGCGCCGACTACCTGCTCGGCCCCACCCACGAGGAGATCTTCACCCTGGTCGTGAAGGACCAGTGCACCTCGTACAAGGACCTGCCGGTCATGCTCTACCAGATCCAGACCAAGTACCGGGACGAGGCGCGGCCCCGCTCCGGGGTGCTGCGCGGGCGCGAGTTCCAGATGAAGGACTCGTACTCCTTCGACGTTTCCGACGAGGGCCTGGCGGAGTCCTACCGGCTGCACCGCGATGCGTACGTCCGCATCTTCACCCGCCTCGGCCTGGACCACCGGATCGTGTCGGCCGTGTCCGGGGCGATGGGAGGCTCGGCGTCCGAGGAGTTCCTCGCCCCCGCGGCGGCGGGCGAGGACACCTTCGTGGACTGCCCGTCCTGCGACTACGCGGCGAACACGGAGGCGGTCACCTTCGCCCTGACGCCGGTCGCCGGGGAGCACCCCGCGCCGCAGGACGTGGACACCCCCGACACCCCGACGATCGAGACACTGGCGGCGCAGCTGGGCGTGCCCGCCTCGGCGACGCTGAAGAACCTCCTGGTGAAGGTCGACGGCGAGATCGTGGCCGTGGGCGTGCCGGGGGACCGCGAGGTCGACCTCGGAAAGCTGGGCGAACACCTGGCCCCGGCCGTCGTCGAGCTCGTGACGGCGGAGGACTTCGCCGACCGTCCCGACCTCGTACGCGGCTACGTGGGCCCGCAGGGCCTGGACAAGGTCCGCTACCTGGCCGACCCGCGGGTGGCGCCGGGCACCTCGTGGATCACCGGCGCCAACCGGGTCGACACCCACACCCGGAACGTGGTCTGCGGCCGCGACTTCGAGGTCGACCAGTACCTCGACGTGGTCGTCGTCGAACCCGGCGACCCCTGCCCGAACTGCGGCGCCGGGCTGCGGCTCGACCGGGCCATCGAGATCGGCCACATCTTCCAGCTCGGCCGCAAGTACGCGGACGCGTTCGGGCTCGACGTCCTGGGACGGGAGGGCAAGCCGGTGCGGGTCACCATGGGCTCGTACGGCATCGGCGTCTCGCGGGCGGTGGCGGCGCTGGCCGAGCAGTCGGCGGACGAGCGCGGACTGTGCTGGCCGGCGGAGGTGGCCCCGGCGGACGTCCACGTGGTGGCCGCGGGCAAGTCGGCCCAGCAGGAACTGGCCGCCTCGGCCGCGGACGCCCTGGCGGAAGCCGGGCTGCGCGTCCTCCTGGACGACCGCGCGGGCCTGTCCCCGGGGGTGAAGCTCACCGACGCGGAGCTGATCGGGGTCCCGTGGATCCTGGTGGCGGGCCGCCGGGCCGCGGAGTCGGTGGTCGAACTCCAGAACCGCCGCACGGGCACCCGCGAGGAACTCCCCCTGGAGGAGGCCCTGTCCCGCCTGACGTGACCCCGGGGCGGCGGTCGGGGCCGGACGCGGCGCCGCTGCCGTGCGGCGGGTGCCGTGCGGCGGGTGCCGGGTGCCGGGTGCCGGGTGCCGGGTGCCGCTGCGCGGGGCCCTTCCCGACCCCGCCCCTTCCCGAAACCGGGGGCTTCGCCCCCGGACCCCTGGTCCTCGAACTCCCCCGGCTACCGCTGGGAGGTGCCCCTGGACGGCTGCAAGATCCAGCCTCGCCGGCGTTCGAGGCGCGGGGTCCGGGGCGGAGCCCCGGGGAACAGGGGGCACCTCCCAGCGGTAGCCGGGGCGGAAGGGCGGGTGGGGGACAGGCCCCGCGCAGCGGCTACTCCGGCGCTCCGTCCGCCACCGACCGCGGCCGGACCGGCCCTCCGGCATTCGGTGCCGGCGGCGCAGACCCGTTCACGACCCCGGGCGGGGTCGCAACGTCCGTCCTGGGGGCGGGTGCCGCGTTCTCCGCGCCCGCAACGGATGCCACGTCCTCCGGGCCGGCGGCCGGTGGCCCGGCGGCCAGGGAGGGCGGTGAATCCGTGGTCTCCGACGGCGTCGCCGCAGGCGGGGCCGCGCGTTCGAGGAAGCGGAGGAGTTCCACCGGGAAGGGGAGGACCAGGGTGGAGTTCTTCTCCGCCGCCACCGCCACCACCGTCTGCAGCAGCCGCAACTGCAGCGCCGCCGGCTGGTCCGACATCACCCCCGCCGCCTCGGCGAGCTTGTGCGAGGCCTGGAGCTCCGCGTCCGCGTTGATCACGCGCGCCCGCCGCTCCCGGTCCGCCTCCGCCTGCCGGGCCATCGACCGCTTCATCGTCTCCGGCAGGGACACGTCCTTGATCTCGACCCGGTCGATCTGCACGCCCCAGCCCACCGCCGGACTGTCGATCATCAGCTCCAGGCCCTGGTTGAGCATCTCCCGGTTGGAGAGCAGGTCGTCCAGGTCGGACTTGCCGATGATCGACCTCAGCGAGGTCTGCGCCATCTGCGAGACGGCGAAGCGGTAGTCCTCCACGGCCACGATCGCGTTGGCCGGGTCGACGACCTTGAAGTACACGACCGCGTCCACCCGGACCGTCACGTTGTCCCGGGTGATGCCCTCCTGCGCCGGCACGGGGAGGGTCACGATCTGCATGTTCACCTTCCGCATGCGGTCGATCCCGGGAACGATCGCCGCGAAACCGGGCGGCCGTATCTCATCGCGCAGCCGGCCGAAGCGGAAGACCACGCCCCGCTCGTACTGCTTCACCACCCGGGCCGCCGCGCCCATGTAGACCACGATGCCCACACCGGCGGCGATCGCCGCCGTCAGCAGCTGTTCGACCATGACGGCCCCCTGCTGGACCTGCGGCATGCCGCATACCGGACATGCCTACCTATCCACGGTATGCCCTACAACCAGGCCGCGAACTCCAACAGCTGCTCCGCGTCCCGGTGCCGCCCGGCGGCCAGCGCGCGGTTGCCCGACTCCACCGCCCGGAACAGCGTCCAGCCCCGCAGCCGGTCCCGGTCCACCTCCAGGGCGTCCGCCAGCCGCTGCACCCGCCGGCGGGCTCCCGCCGCACCCGTGGAGGAGGCGACCTGGTCCTCCAGCCGGTCCCGGGCCAGCCGCGCCAGGTCGTACGCCCGCTCACCGACCAGCGGCTCGGGACCCACCGTCAGCCACGGCGCCCGGTCGCCCGCCAGGACCTTGCCCTGCCGGAAGTTGCCGTGCAGCAGCAGCTCCTCCGGGGGGAAGGCGACGAGTTCCTCGCGCACCGCCAGCGCGGTGTCGGCCAGCGCCCGGACCTCCGGCGGGGCCGCCCGCAGCGCCTCGGACTGCCGTTTCGTACGGGTCGCCACCGACTCGAACGCGTGCCCGGCCGGCGGGGCCACCCACAGCCTGCGCAGGGTGCCGCCGGCCTCCAGCAGCGCCTTCGCCTCGGGCAGCGACCGCAGCGAGACCTCCGCGTGCAGCCGCTCCAGCAGCAGCGCCCCGTCCTCCTCGTGGTACCGCGTGTCGAGCACCCGTACGGCCCCGAAGCCGCCCCAATGCGCCAGCGCGGCCAGCTCCAGGTCGGGACGGGCGTACGGGGGCGCCATCTTCAGTGCGGCCGGGGTCCCGTCGGAGTACCGGACGAGGACGACCAGACTGCTCCGGCCGCCCGGAGCCTGCACCCGCTGGGCCTGCAGCCCGCGCCGGGACAGCGCGACCGCGGTGAGCCCGGGCAGCTGCCCCAGCCACTTCGCGTCCTGCTCCGTCTGCGGCATCTCGCCGAGCGCCCTCACAAGCCGCTGCGGCGGTTCGAAAGCCATGCGTGCGTGGTCCCTTTCAGCTTTGCTTGGCTCGATCCGATCGTTCCGGGAGCCCAGGGAAGGCTACGCCGACACCGCGCCAGCGTGCCGCGCGCACGGCCGCGGCGCTCAGCGCGTCGGCCGCCGCGCGGCGCAGCGGGCCCTGCGCGGCCCGCACCAGATCGGAGTATGCGCCGGCCACCCGGTCCTCGATCTCCGCGGCCAGCCGCTCGGCGTCGGCGGGGGTGCGCACCTCGAAGGGCAGCGCGTACGCGGCCTCCGCCGCCCGGGGCGTGCCGCCCAGCTCCCGCACGGTGCGGGTGAGCACGTCGCGCTGGGCGAGGTGGCCGCCGTAGGCCTCCCGGGCCTGGGTCGCGCGGGCGCCGGTGGTGCGCGCGCCGATGACGCCGTAGCCGTACGCCGCCGCGTGCTCGGCGGCGAGGGCGGCCTGGGCGGCCGGCAGGGGGTTCCCGTCGGGGGAGGGTCCGTTGCTCACGACGCGGCTCCGGGGTTCGAGGTCAGCAGGTGGGCGTGGACGGCTCCGCAGGCGGCCACCGAGGCGAGCAGTCGCGCCAGCTCCCCGGGGGCTCCGGCGAGGTCGATGGTGCGCGCCTCGGACAGCTTGCGCTCGGCGTCCGCGAGGGCGGTCAGAGCCTCGGCGGGCTTCGGCGGCACCGGCTCGGCGCTCCCCGTGGGCGCGGCGGCCCCCACGGCACCGGACGGGGAGGCGGGGCCGGGGGAGCGGGAGCCCGCGGCGGCCGGGGCGAGGGCCGCCGCGTGCGCGGCGACGGCAGCGCGCAGCGGAGCGAGCTGCCCGTCCAGGGCGGGGTGGGCCGCGCGCGTGGCGTCGTAACGTTCCAGCAGCCGCTCGCTGTCACGAACGGCCGCCTCCCGCATCCGCCGTTCGAGTGGAATCCGCGCTTCCTCCTCGGGAGAGGGGCCGCCGGAGCACCCGGTGAGCAGCGCGGCGCCCGCCGCACCGGCGGCGCCGGCGAGCAGGCTCCTTCGCGAGGGCCTGAAAGGCATGGTCCAGGGCACGGGGACGTCCTCGGGGGTGATGGGCGGGGCAGGGTGTGATCACGGTACCCGGGGCCCTGTCCACAGGGCGGACGGCAACACCCTCCGCGACCGGATACCCTTTGACCTGACGCACGACGGAAACCACAACAGCACACGCGGCCGAGGAGTCACCCGGATGAGCACCACCCAGAGCGACAGGCTGCGCGGACTGCTGGAGCCGCTCGTCGCCGCCAAGGGCCTGGACCTCGAGGAGATCGAGATGTCCAAGGCGGGCAAGCGCCGGATGCTGCGGATCATCGTGGATTCCGACGAGGGCGTGGAGCTGGACGCGTGCGCCGAGCTGAGCCGTGAGGTCTCCGACAAGCTCGACGAATCCGATGTGATGGGCGAGGACGAGTACGTCCTCGAAGTGAGCTCGCCGGGCGCGGACCGCCCGCTGACCGAGCACCGTCACTACGTCCGGGCGATCGACCGCCTCGTGAAGTTCCAGCTCGCCGAGGGCGGGGAACTGATCGCCCGCATCCTCGACGTGGACGACGAGGGAATGGACCTCGAGGTCCCGGGCGTGAAGGGCCGCAAGGCGACCGCCCGCCGCATTGCTTTCACCGACATCGCCAAGGCGCGTGTCGAGATCGAGTTCAACCGCAAGGACAAGAAGGAAGAGGAGGCGTAGCCGTGGACATCGACATGAGTGCCCTGCGGGGTCTGGTCCGGGAGAAGGAGATCTCCTTCGACCTGCTCGTCGAGGCGATCGAGTCGGCCCTCCTCATCGCGTACCACCGGACCGAGGGGAGCTTCCGCCGCGCCCGCGTCGTGCTGGACCGCACCAACGGTCACGTGGTCGTGTGGGCGACGGAAGACCCGAGGGACCTCGAAGAGGGGCAGGAGCCGAAGGAGTTCGACGACACCCCGTCGGACTTCGGCCGGATCGCCGCGACGACCGCCAAGCAGGTGATCCTGCAGCGTCTGCGCGACGCCGAGGACGACCTGACCTTCGGCGAGTTCGCCGGCCGCGAGGGCGACGTCATCACCGGCGTCGTGCAGCAGGGCAAGGACCCCAAGAACGTCCTCGTCGACATCGGCAAGCTGGAGGCCATCCTGCCGGTGCAGGAGCAGGTCCCCGGCGAGGAGTACACGCACGGTCTGCGCCTGAAGGCGTACGTCGTGCGGGTGGCGAAGGGCGTCCGCGGTCCGTCCGTGACCCTCTCGCGCACCCACCCCAACCTGGTGAAGAAGCTCTTCTCGCTGGAGGTCCCGGAGATCGCCGACGGCAGCGTCGAGATCTCGGCGATCGCCCGCGAGGCCGGTCACCGCACCAAGATCGCCGTGCGTTCCACCCGCTCGGGCCTGAACCCGAAGGGCGCCTGCATCGGCCCGATGGGCAGCCGCGTGCGCAACGTGATGGCCGAGCTGCACGGCGAGAAGATCGACATCGTCGACTGGTCGGACGACCCGGCGGAGATGGTCGCGAACGCGCTGTCACCCGCCCGGGTGAGCAAGGTCGAGGTCGTCGACTGGGACTCCCGCTCCGCCCGGGTGACCGTGCCCGACTACCAGCTGTCGCTGGCCATCGGCAAGGAGGGGCAGAACGCCCGCCTCGCCGCCCGCCTCACCGGCTGGCGCATCGACATCCGTCCGGACACCGAGCCGGACCGGGACGCGGACCGCGACCGGGACGGCAGCGGGGAATAAACCGGTACCCGCCGGGGCTTCCCGGACGGTAGACAGGGAATAACACGACAACGTCCGTTCGATTTTTCGCCTGAAGGGGTGAGGTCGGTACGGGGAGGTAGACTTAGGCGTGTCTGGCCGGACGCAAGCCCGCGCATGCCCCGAACGCACCTGTGTGGGGTGTCGGGAGCGAGCGGCCAAGAGCGATCTGCTGCGCATCGTGGCGATCGGAGACGAATGCGTCCCCGATCATCGCGGTACGCTGCCCGGCCGGGGTGCCTACGTGCACCCGGTCGTGGTCTGCCTCGACCAGGCGGTCCGCCGCCGCGCGTTCCCCCGGGCCCTCCGGTCCGCCGGGGCGCTCGACACGGCGGAGCTGCGCAAAGCCATGGCCGTTGAGGCCGTGGTCACACCGTAAGAAGTAGTACGGCACGGAGCCCCGTGCGGTCAGGTACCTCGCGAGTTGGAAGTAGGTCGAGATTGCGATGAGCACTCGATGAGTACGCGATGAGTACGCCCATGAAGTAGCGACGGTCCGGCGTAACCCGGACCTAAAAGGAGCGAAGTGGCTAAGGTCCGGGTATACGAACTCGCAAAGGAGTTCGGAGTTGAGAGCAAGGTCGTCATGGCCAAGCTCCAGGAACTCGGTGAGTTCGTCCGTTCGGCGTCCTCGACGATCGAGGCGCCGGTTGTGCGCAAGTTGACCGACGCACTGCAGGGCCCCGGCGGCAACGCCGGCAAGTCCGCTGCGAAGCCGGGTGCGCCCCGCAAGGCTGCCCCCGCCAAGCCCGGGGCTCCGACTCCGGGTCCCGCCCGTCCCGCTGCGCCGAAGCCCGGCGCACCGGCCCCCAAGCCGGTCGTCGCGGAGGCTCCGGCCCCCGCAGCGCCCGCACCGGTGACTCCGGCCGCCCCCGGCCCGCGTCCCGGCCCGAAGGCTCCGGCCGCCCCGAAGCCCGCTCCGGCGGCTCCCGTGGCGACCGAGTTCTCCGCGCCTCCGGCGGCCCCGGCCGCCCCGGCGCGTCCCGCCGCGGCTCCCGGTCCCCGTCCGACGCAGCAGCGTCCGGCCGCCCCGGGTCAGTCCGGTGCCCGTCCCGGCGCCCCGCGCCCGGCCGGTGCCACCCCCGGCGCCCAGGCTCCCCGCCCCGCGGGCGGCGCCCAGGCCCCGCGCCCCGGCGGCGCCCGTCCGGCCGGTCCCCGTCCGGGCAACAACCCCTTCACCTCCGGTGGCTCCACCGGCATGGCGCGCCCGCAGGCGCCCCGTCCGGCCGGTGCCCCGCGTCCCGGTGCCCCCGGCGCCGGTGGCGGCCAGGGTGCCCCCCGTCCGCAGGCCGGTCCCGGTGGCGCTCCGCGTCCGCAGGGTCCCGGCGGCGCCCGTCCGACCCCGGGCGGCATGCCCCGTCCGCAGGGTGGCGCCCCGCGTCCCGGTGGTGCTCCCGGCGGTAACCGTCCGAACCCGGGCATGATGCCGCAGCGTCCCGCTGCCGGTGGTCCCGGTCCCCGTCCCGGCGGCGGCCCCGGTGGCCGTGGTCCCGGTGCCGGTGGCCCGCGTCCCGGTGGCGCCGGTCGTCCCGGTGGCGGCGGCTTCGCCGGTCGTCCGGCCGGTCCGGGCTCGCGTCCCGCGGGCGGCGGCTTCGGCGGTCCGCGTCCGGGTGGCGGCGGCTTCGGCGGCGGCCCGGCCGGTGCCGGTGGCGGCGGTCGTCCCGGCTTCGGTGGTCGTCCCGGCGGTCCCGGTGCCCGTGGTGGCACGCAGGGTGCCTTCGGCCGTCCCGGCGGGCCCGCCCGTCGCGGTCGCAAGTCGAAGCGTCAGAGGCGCCAGGAGTACGAGGCCATGCAGGCCCCGTCCGTCGGCGGCGTGATGCTGCCGCGCGGTGGCGGCGAGACCGTGCGCCTGTCGCGCGGTGCCTCCCTCACCGACTTCGCGGAGAAGATCAACGCCAACCCGGCGTCGCTCGTCGCCGTGATGATGAACCTCGGCGAGATGGTCACTGCCACGCAGTCCGTCTCCGACGAGACCCTCCAGCTCCTCGCCGACGAGATGAACTACACCGTTCAGATCGTCAGCCCGGAGGAGGAGGACCGCGAGCTCCTCGAGGGCTTCGACATCGAGTTCGGCGAGGACGAGGGCGGCGAGGAATTCCTCATGCCGCGTCCGCCGGTCGTGACCGTCATGGGTCACGTCGACCACGGTAAGACCCGACTGCTCGACGCCATCCGCAAGACGAACGTCGTCGCGGGCGAGGCCGGCGGCATCACGCAGCACATCGGTGCGTACCAGGTCAGCGCTCTGGTCAACGACGAAGACCGCAAGATCACCTTCATCGACACCCCGGGTCACGAGGCGTTCACCGCCATGCGTGCCCGCGGTGCCAAGTCGACCGACATCGCGATCCTCGTGGTCGCGGCCAACGACGGCGTCATGCCGCAGACGATCGAGGCGCTCAACCACGCCAAGGCCGCCGGCGTCCCGATCGTCGTCGCGGTCAACAAGATCGACGTCGAGGGTGCCGACCCGGTCAAGGTGCGCGGTCAGCTCACCGAGTTCGGTCTGGTCGCCGAGGAGTACGGCGGCGACACGATGTTCGTCGACATCTCCGCCAAGCAGGGTCTGCACATCGACTCCCTGCTCGAGGCCGTCGTCCTCACCGCCGACGCCTCGCTCGACCTCCGCGCCAACCCGGAGCAGGACGCTCAGGGTATTGCGATCGAGTCCCACCTCGACCGCGGCCGCGGTGCCGTCGCCACCGTCCTCGTCCAGCGCGGTACCCTCCGCGTCGGCGACACGATGGTCGTGGGCGACGCCTACGGCCGAGTGCGCGCCATGCTCGACGACAAGGGCAACAACGTCGAGGAAGCGGGTCCGTCGACCCCCGTCCTGGTCCTGGGTCTCACCAACGTCCCCGGCGCCGGCGACAACTTCCTCGTCGTCGACGAGGACCGCACCGCCCGTCAGATCGCCGAGAAGCGTGCTGCGCGTGAGCGCAACGCCAACTTCGCCAAGCGCGTCCGCCGGGTGTCCCTGGAAGACCTCGACTCGGTCCTCAAGGCCGGTCTGGTCCAGGAACTCAACCTCATCATCAAGGGCGACGCGTCCGGTGCGGTCGAGGCCCTCGAGTCCTCGCTGCTCCAGCTCGACGTCGGCGAAGAGGTCGACATCCGCGTCCTGCACCGCGGTGTGGGTGCGGTCACCGAGTCCGACATCTCGCTGGCGATGGGCTCCGACGCCATCGTCATCGGTTACAACGTCCGTGCGGCCGGTCGTGCCGCGCAGATGGCGGACCGCGAGGGCGTCGACGTTCGCTACTACTCGGTGATCTACCAGGCCATCGAGGAGATCGAGGCGGCCCTGAAGGGTCTCCTCAAGCCCGAGTACGAAGAGGTCGAGCTCGGTACGGCGGAGGTCCGCGAGGTCTTCCGTTCGTCCAAGCTGGGCAACATCGCCGGTGTCCTCATCCGGTCGGGCGAGGTCAAGCGCAACACCAAGGCGCGGCTCCTGCGCGATGGCAAGGTCATCGCCGAGAACCTCACCATCTCCGGTCTGCGCCGCTTCAAGGACGACGTCACCGAGATTCGCGAAGGCTTCGAGGGCGGTATCAACCTCGGCAGCTACAACGACATCAAGATCGACGACGTCATCGCGACGTACGAGATGCGCGAGAAGCCCCGCGCGTAAGCGCCAGGCGGTTTGACACCGGGGCCGGTCGACGGAATATCCGTCGATCGGCCCCGGCCGTTGCGTGTACGGTTCTGGTGACCCTGCCGAGCGACGGCCGGCAGGCCACCGAACCCGCACCGGCGGGATATCCGGAACTGCATGTACGTGGGGACTCTGTCCTTCGATCTGCTCCTCGGCGACGTCCACTCGCTCAAGGAGAAGCGCTCCGTGGTCCGGCCCATCGTGGCCGAGCTCCAACGAAAGTTCTCCGTGAGCGCGGCCGAAGTGGGCGACCAGGACCTGCACCGCAGGACCCGCATAGGGGTCGCTCTGGTGAGTGGGGACGCGGGTTTCCTCTCGGACGTACTGGACCGCTGCGAGCGGCTGGTCGCGGCGCGTCCGGAAGTGGAGCTGCTGTCCGTACGACGGCGCCTCCACGGTGATGAAGACTGATAGCAAGACATAAGAAGGAGACGGACCAGTGGCCGACAATGCGCGGGCGAAGAAGCTGGCGGACCTCATCCGGGAGGTGGTGGCCGAGAAGCTGCAGCGCGGCGTCAAGGACCCCCGCCTCGGTACGCACGTGACCATCACGGACACCCGGGTCACCGGCGATCTGCGGGAGGCCACGGTCTTCTACACGGTCTACGGCGACGACGAGGACCGGGCCAGCGCGGCAGCGGGCCTGGAGAGCGCCAAGGGCGTACTGCGCTCCGCGGTCGGCCGGGCGGCGGGCACCAAGTTCACGCCCACCCTGACCTTCGTCGCGGACGCCCTCCCGGAGACCGCCAAGACCATCGAGGACCTCCTCGACAAGGCGCGCGCCTCCGACGCCCAGGTGCGCGAGGTCTCCTCCGGTGCCCAGTACGCCGGCGACGCCGACCCGTACAAGAAGCCGGGCGACGACGAGGACGCAGCCGCCGAATGAGCAACGCACAAAAGACGCCGGACGGCCTTGTCATCGTCGACAAGCCGTCCGGCTTCACTTCGCACGACGTGGTCGCCAAGATGCGCGGGATGGCCAAGACCCGCCGCGTCGGCCACGCAGGCACGCTCGACCCGATGGCGACGGGCGTCCTCGTCCTCGGTGTCGAGAAGGCCACCAAGCTCCTCGGCCACCTCGCGCTCACCGAGAAGGAGTACCTCGGCACGATCCGTCTGGGCCAGAACACCCTGACGGACGACGCCGAAGGCGAGATCACCTCCTCCGCGGACGCCTCCGGGGTCACCCGGGACGCCGTGGACGCGGGCATCGCCAAGCTCACGGGCGAGATCATGCAGGTCCCGTCCAAGGTCAGCGCCATCAAGATCAAGGGCGTGCGGTCCTACAAGCGCGCCCGCGACGGAGAGGACTTCGAGATCCCGGCCCGGCCGGTCACGATCTCCTCCTTCCAGGTGTACGACATGCGCGAAGCCGAGGCCGAGGACGGCACCAAGGTCTTCGACCTCGTCGTCTCCGTCGTCTGCTCCAGCGGTACGTACATCCGCGCCCTGGCCCGGGACCTCGGCGCCGACCTCGGCGTCGGCGGTCACCTGACCGCGCTGCGGCGCACGCGCGTCGGCCCGTACAAGCTCGACCGGGCGCGGACGCTGGACCAGCTCCAGGAGGAGCTGACCGTCATGCCGATCGGCGAGGCGGCAGCCGCGGCCTTCCCGCGCTGGGACCTGGACGCACGGCGGGCCTCCCTGCTCGCCAACGGCGTGCGGATCGAGATGCCGGACGCCTACGCGGCCGGCCAGACGGTCGCGGTCTTCGGACCGGAGGGAACACTGCTCGGTCTCGTGGAGAGCAAGGGCGGCAAGGCCAAGTCCCTCGCGGTCTTCGTCTGACGCGGAGCGGTGAGCGTTTGACGTGGAGCGGTGAGCGCCGATCATCCGACGCTCACCGCTCCACGACCCCCCTCGGGTAGGTCTCTATCCACCCGGACGCCGCTATTCACCCGTCCGAGCAGGCGCTCGGAGTGAATGGAGGGAGCGTAAGGGGGCGCTTTCGCCTCGCGTGCTTTTCGTGCTGATCTTCACCTGCCTACCGTTCGTGAGAACGGGGAGTTGCGGGGGAGTGCCATGGCTGAGCTCGTCACCATCTGCGATCCGGCCGGGCGGCCGCGCGGCAGCGGGTTCGTCGCCGACGACCGGGGCACGGTGGTCACCAGCCATGAGGCCGTCGACGGGCTGACCAGGGTCCTGCTGAGGGGACCGGCCGGGCGGAGCTGCCTGGCCGAGGTCACCGTCCTGGCGGGGGCCGAGGTGGCGCTCGTACGGACGGACGGGCTCGGCGTACGGCCGCTGCCGGTGGCGACGCGCGAGGTGATCCCGCAGGGGGCGTACGTACGGGTGCCGGCGCGCGGCTGGCGACAGGCACGGGTACTGGGGTCGAACGCCCTGGTGGTGGACCTGGCGATCGGCACCGACGGACGGGACGCCCTGAGCATGGGCGGGGAGGCCTGCGGGGGCCCCGTCATCGACGCGGAGACCGGAGCGGTGCTGGCCGTCCTGTCGGGCGGCGGCGCGGTGGCACTCCGCGCGGCGGCCGCGGCCGACCCCGGCCTGGCCGAGCTGCTGGACCGCAACGCGGCGACGGTACCGGCCTACGGGGCGGACCTGAACCTGGCCGGAGCCCTGGAACTGACCGGCACCACCCTGGGCTGCGCCTTGGACGACTTCGAGTCGGCGCCCGTCGACCGACCGGCCGTCGCAGCCGACCTGGACGCCTTCACGGCGGCCGACGCACTGGTCCTGGCCTTGATCGGACACCCGGGCACGGGCCGCACCACGGCCCTGGCCGCCCTCGCCGCCCGCCGCTCCCGAGGCTCCCACCCGTCCCCGACGCTCTGGCTCCGAGGCGCGGACCTCCAGGCCCAGGACACCTCCCTGGCCACGGCCCTCACCCGTGCGCTGACCATGGCGTCCCGCATCATCGCGGCGCCCGGCTCCGACGGGGACGGGGGTGTGCCGGGGCGTCCCCGCAGGGCTCCGAACACAACCACCCTCCACACATCCGGCCCCTGGAAAGGTTCGGAGCCCGAGGAGACGCCCCGGTGCGGCCCCGGCGGAACCCCCGCCCCCGCCGGAGCGGCGCAGCCGGTTGGCTACGGCGGGGCCTCTGACGCGGCCTGGGCGGCGCGGTTTCCCGGCGTTGCAGGGGCTGAGGTCCCGGCCTGGGCGGCGCAGTCTCCCGGCCCCGGCGGGGTCTCGGGTCCGGCCCGGGCGGCGCAGCCATCCGGGGTCCCCGGCTTCGGCGGAGCGGGAGCCCCCGACCCCGCCCGGGCGGCGCGGCCACCCGGTATCGCCGAGGGCGTGGCGCGGGCCGCGGCGGCCGCGGGGCGCGGGCTGCTCGTCGTGCTCGACGCACCCGAGGAGATGCCGCCCGAACTCGCGCACCGCCTCGCCCCCTGGACCGAAGCCACCGCCGCCTGGCTGCGCGCGACCGGAACCCGCCTCGTGGTCGCGGCACGGCCCGAGTACTGGGAGCGGGCCGGCGCGCTCTACCCGCCCGGGGTACTGCACACCCCCGCCCGCCCGGCCCGTCGGCTGCCGCCCGCCCTCCCGCTCGGCGACCTCGCCCCCGCCGAGGCCGAGGCCGCCCGGGCCCGTCTCGGCATCCCCGCCGACGCGGTCCGGGAGGCCGATGCCCGCCACCCCCTCACGCTGGCCCTCCTCGCCGGCGTCCGTGCCGCCGAGGTGACCGCCGGGCGGCCCGGCCGTGACGAGGTCTTCGGCGCCCACCTGGACCTGGTGGCCCTGCGGGCGGCCGTCCGGATCGCCGCCGAGGCAGGCGGCCCGCCCGGCCGCGGCGCCGTCCACGGCCCCGGGGTCCGGCGGCTCGCGGCCCGTGTGGCCGGCCGGGTGCACGAGGCCGCCCGCCGCTGCCTGGGGCCCGGGCAGGGACAGCTGGACCGGGCCTCGTTCGAGGAGCTGTTCCCGTGGCGCACCGGCTGGGCCTCCGCCGTGCTCACCGAGGGGCTGCTCGTGCCCGCGGGACCCGGCTACCGCTTCGCCCACGAGGAGTTGTCGGACTGGCTCCAGGCCTGCCACCTGGACGTCCCGGCGGCCCTGCGCGCGCTCGTCCACGAGCCCACCGGTTCGGGCCTGCCCGTGCCCCGCCACCGCATCGGCCCGGTCCTGGAGGCCCTGCGCAGACTCCCCCCGGAGCGGCTCCGCACCGAGCTCACCCGCCTGGTCCAAGCCCTGAACACCTTCGCGGAGCCCCCGCCCGGGGCGGCCGGGGTCCCGGGGGTTGTGCCGGTGCCGGGGCCGCGCCGGGGCGCCTCCTCGGGCGTCGAACGTTTCCAGGGAGCGGACAAGTTCGGCGTGGTTGCATTCGACTCCCTGCGGGGACGCCCCGGCACACCCCCGACCCCGTCGGAACCGGGCGGTGGGCCGACCGGGACCGACCCCGCCTGGTGGGCCGCCGGCCTGCTGCGGGAGACCCTGCTGCGGGCCGCCGACGCCCAACCGCACCTCCCCGTCCTGCACGCCCTCGCCGAGCACGTCGCCCGCGCCGGGCCCGGCGAGTTCGGAGGGTGGTTCTGGAACCGGCTGCGGCTGCCCGAGCCCGAGCGGCTCGACCTGCTGCGCCGCCTGCTGCCCGCCGACCCCGCCGAGGCGCTCCCCGGCGACCGCTACCTCGACGCCGCCGCCCGTCGCCTCGCCCGCGACCCGCAGACGGTGCAGCCGCTGCTCTGCGCCTGGTTCGGCGACGGCCGCCGCCTGCGCGGCCGACCCGGCGCCACGGTCGCCGGCGCGGCGCAGGCCCTGCTGCACACCCACCGCCGGCTCGCCCTCGACGACCTCACCGAGCAGCTCGTCGCCGCCGCGCACCCCCGCGGCGACGAGCTGCTCGCCGTACTCGCCGAGGAGGAGCCCTCCGCCATGTGCCGGGCCGTGGACCGCTGGGCCCACGACGAACGGCCCGGGCGAAGGGTCGCGGCCGCCGCGTACGGGCTCGCCACCGCCCCCCACGTCCGCACCCCCGCCGACCGCGAACTGCTGCGCTACGCCGCCCAGGCGTTGCTCGCCCGCCCCGGCGACGCCGCCCTCCACGGCAGCGCGCTGGCCACCCTGCTCCGTGACCCGCAGACCCGCGGCAGCTACCTCCCCGACGCCCTCGCCTGCTTCCGCGACCCCGAGCACGGCACCCGGCTGCCCGCCTCCGCCCTGGTCGCGGCCCTGCCCGTGCTGCCCGACCCGGACGCGGTGTTCGCCGCCCTGCGGGCCCGGGCCGACGGGGAGGTGGTGCGGGCCCTGGCCGCACTGACCACGCCGGGGCTCGCCCGCCGCGCCGCCGAGCTCGTACGGGAGCACCTGGCGCGCCGCCCCGAGGACGCACCGCACGCCGCCGCCTTCGTGGGCCTGCGCCTGGAGCAGGGCCCAGCGGCCGGGCCCGTCGTACGCCCGCTCGTGCTGGACCTCCTGCGCGGCGCCCCGGCCGGGGTGCGGGCCGAGCTGGCCGTCGTACTGGCCGCGCCGGGCGGGGAGGAGCCCGCTTGCGCGCTGCGGCGCGAGCTGGCCGACGTACTGCTGCGCGAGGAGACCGACCCGCTGGTGCTCGACGCCTTCCTCGGCTCCCTCGCGGCCGGGGCCGCCACCCGCCCGGAGGACCGTACGAGGGAGTTGCTGCGCCGCACGGGGCGGCAGCTGCTGCGGGCCCCCGGAGGGGCGGCGGTGTTCGAGCGCAGGACGGTGGAGCTGGCCCGGACCTCACCGGTGTTCGGGGCGCTCGTCGCCCGCTGGCTGGCCCAGGCCGGCGCGGAGGCGGCGGCGCTGCTGGGGCCGAGCGCGCGGCGGACGGTGGAGACCCTCAGCATGGCCGCGCAGGATGTGACGTGACGATCTGACACGGCAGTTGTCGCACTCAGACGCCGATGCTGGGCACCGGGCGGCGGCATGGCAGTCTTAGACCTGCAATCGGCATTCAAATACAAGGCCTAAACGGGTTCGGGCGAGGAGCGGTCACAGTGCAGCGCTGGCGTGGCTTGGAGGACATCCCCCAGGACTGGGGACGCAGCGTCGTCACCATCGGCTCCTACGACGGCGTGCACCGTGGTCATCAGCTGATCATCGGACGGGCCGTGGCGACGGCGCGCGAGCTCGGTGTCCCGTCGGTCGTGGTCACCTTCGACCCGCACCCGAGCGAGGTGGTCCGCCCCGGCAGCCACCCGCCGATCCTGGCCCCGTACGACCGGCGCGCCGAACTGATGGCCGGGCTGGGCGTCGACGCGCTGCTGATCCTGCCGTTCACGGCGGAGTTCTCGCAGCTGTCCCCGGCCGACTTCATCGTGAAGGTGCTCGTCGACAAGCTGCACGCCCGGGCCGTCATCGAGGGCCCGAACTTCCGCTTCGGGCACCGGGCCGCCGGGAACGTCGACTTCCTGCGCGAGCTGGGCTCCACCTACGACTACACGGTCGAGGTCGTGGACCTGGTCGAGCGGGGCGAGGCGGGCGGCGGCGTGCCGTTCTCCTCGACGCTCGCCCGCAGGCTCGTCGCCGAGGGCGACATGGAGGGCGCGGCCGAGATCCTGGGCCGCCCGCACCGGGTCGAGGGCGTGGTGGTGCGCGGTGCGCAGCGCGGCCGCGAGCTCGGCTACCCGACGGCGAACGTCGAGACGGCTCCGCACACCGCGATCCCGGCGGACGGGGTGTACGCGGGCTGGCTGACGGCCGGCGGCGAGCGGATGCCCGCGGCGATCTCGGTGGGGACGAACGTGCAGTTCGACGCGACCGAGCGGACGGTCGAGGCGTACGCGATCGACCGGATCGGCCTGGACCTGTACGGGATGCACGTGGCGGTGGACTTCCTCGCGTACGTGCGGGGGATGGCGAAGTTCGAGTCGCTCGACGGGCTGCTGGAGGCGATCGCGGACGACGTGAAGCGGGCGCGGACGCTGACGGACGCGTACGACCTGCCGCGCTGACGTGAACGACCGAGGGCCCGTACCAGTGGTGGTACGGGCCCTCGGTCGTTCTCAGCCGAGGCGCGGGTCGCGCGGGGGCTGCTGCTGCGGGTTCTGCGGGTTCTGCGGCTGCTGGGGCGCCGGGGGCTGCTGCCAGGGCTGGCCGGGCTGCGGGTACGGCTGGCCGTACGGTGGCTGGGGCTGCTGCGGCTGATGCGGCTGCGGGGCCTGAGGCGGCTGCTGGTACTGCGGCTGGCCGTACGGGGGCTGCTGGTGCGGCTGGGGCTGCCCGGGCTGCTGCGCACCCCAGTGGCCGTGGGCGCCCTGCTGCTGGGCCCGTACGAAGTCCTCCGCCACGAGCGCCGAGAGGTTGAAGTACGCCTCGCGCGTCTTGGGCCGCATCATGTCGAGGTCGACCTCGGCGCCGGCCGCGAGGTGCTCGTCGAACGGCACCACGACGACTCCGCGGCAGCGGGTCTCGAAGTGCTGGACGATGTCCTCGATTTTGATCATCTTGGCCGTCTCGCGGACTCCCGAGATGACGGTGATGGAGCGCGAGACGAGGTCGGCGTACCCGTGCGCGGAGAGCCAGTCGAGGGTGGTGCTGGCACTGCTCGCGCCGTCCACCGACGGGGTCGAGATGATGATCAGCTGATCGGCCAGGTCCAGGACCCCGCGCATGGCGGAGTAGAGGAGCCCGGTGCCCGAGTCGGTGAGGATGATCGGGTACTGGCGGCCCAGCGTCTCGATGACGCGGCGGTAGTCCTCGTCGTTGAAGGTCGTCGAGACGGCCGGGTCGACGTCGTTGGCGATGATCTCCAGACCGGAGGGCGCCTGCGAGGTGAACCGGCGGATGTCCATGTACGAGTTCAGGTACGGGATCGCCTGGACCAGGTCCCGGATCGTGGCGCCGGTCTCGCGGCGGACGCGGCGCCCGAGGGTGCCGGCGTCGGGGTTCGCGTCGATGGCCAGGATCTTGTCCTGGCGCTCGGAGGCGAGGGTGGCACCGAGGGCGGTGGTGGTCGTGGTCTTGCCGACACCGCCCTTGAGGCTGATGACGGCGATGCGGTAGCAGGACATCACCGGAGTGCGGATCAGCTCCAGCTTGCGCCGGCGGTCCGCTTCGGCCGCCTTGCCGCCGAAGCGGAAACGGCCTCCGGCGGCCGCGTTGTTGTTGCTCTTCGGCTTCTGCTTGTTGCGCAGCAGGCGGTCGGACGACAGCTCCACGGCGGCGGTGTAGCCGAGCGGCGCCCCGCCGGTGGTCTGGCCGGAGGAGTAGTGCGGGTCGTGGGGCTGGGGCGGCAACTGGTGCTGCGGCGCGGGCCACTGGCCGCCGGAGCGGGGGTCGTACTGCGGGGTCGGCTGCGGCGCGGGGGCCTGCGGCTGCGGCTGCGGCAGGTGCTGCTGGGGCTGCGGCGGTGCGAAGGAGTAGCCGCCGTCCTCGTCCCCGAACGCGGTCGGCACCGGCGGCAGTTCACCACCGGGCCGGTCCTCGGGAGCGGCCGACAGTACGGGCACCCCGTCGGCCGGGGTGTCGTGCGGCCCGGCGCCGGGCGCGGGGGAGTCCGCCACCGGGGCCGGGAGCGCCGGGAGCGCCTCGGCGGGCGCGTCGGGCGCGGCCACGGGGCCGACCGCCGCCGGCAGCAGGGCCGGAGCAGGGTAAGCGGCCAGCGCCTCGGCGGGGGCGGTGGGTGCGTCCTGCGCGGGCGGCAGGCCCGGCGTCGGCACGGGGAACGGAGGGAGCGGCCCGACACCGGAGTCGGCCGCCGCAGGCAGCGCCTGCGCGGGTGCGTCGCCGGCCGGGTCGGACGCCGGGGCGGCGTCGAGCAGGGGCGTACCGCCGACGGGCGTCGACGTCGGTGCCGCTGCCGGTACCGGGAAGGCCGGTGCCGCGTCCGGCCCGGGTGCGCCGGCAGCCGGGTACGCCGGGACCGCGTCGAGCGCCGGAGTGCCCCCGCCGGAAGCCGTTGTAGGCGCAGGTGCCGGGTAGGGCGGGGCCATGTCGGGCGTCCCACTGTCCGGCGCCGGGGGGAACACCGGTGCCGGGTACGGCGCGGCCGCGTCGGGTACGGGCGTACCGCCGACGGGAGTCGAGGCAGGTGCCGGGTACGGCGGTGCGGCGTTCGGCCCGGGCACCCCGTCGGCCGGGGTGGACGGCGGCGCCGGGTAGGGCGGAGCCATGTCGGGCGTGCCGGCGCCGGGAGCCGACGGCGACGCCGGTGCCGGGTACGGCAGAGCCGGGTCGGGCGTGGGCGCGGCGCCGACCGGGTTCGGGGCGAACGCCGGACCCGGGTACGGCGGCGCCGCCTCGTGCGCGGGCGCGCCGCCCGTGTGGGGCGAGGGGAAGGCCGGGGGCGCCTCGTGCGCGGGCGCGCCGCCCGTGGGGGGCGACGGGAAGGCCGGGGTGGCGTCGGGCAGGGGAGTGCCGCTCGACGGGGCCGACGGGAACGCCGGTGCCGGATACGGCGGGAGGGCCCCCGCCGGGCCCGCGGGGGCGTCCACCGCCGGAGGCATGCCGACGGGCGGAGCCGATGGCGCGGCCGTCCCGTCCGGCGACGGCCGCTGGGCAGGCGGGCCCACCCGCATCGTCCGGGGGGAGTCGAGCTCCGACGGGCGGTGGGGCTCGAAACCGCTGCCCTCGGGCAGCCCCGGCACCGCGGCCGGGCTCGCGCCCTGCGTGTACCAGGCCGGCGGGGTGTAGTCGATGGTGAACTCGCCCGTCAGTTCGGGCTCCGCGTCGGACTGATCGTCCGTCGGGACGTCCCACGTCCCGCCGCGCCTCTCGTTCCGATCGCCGCTCACTGGTCCTCCTGGTCTGTCGAACACTGGTCCGGCGCCCACCTCGACGCGCGCCCGCGCTCAGCCTAATCGCGGCCCGCCGCCCGTGTCCGCCCGCGTCGGCCCCGCCCCGCGCGCTCGTGCGCGGGGCGACGGGCCATCCCCCGGCCGGCCGATGGCCAACCGGGCCCCGTCGATGGTCAGTCGACCGTCAGTCGATGCGCCGGGCCGCCCCCAGCAGGCCCGTCTCCGCTTCCGTCCCCTGGGTCATGACGAACTGCCGGTCCCGTGGCGTGCACCACAGCGTCACCCCGTCACCCAGCGTCGGCAGCGAATCCACCGCCCGCCGTGACAGGTTCATCAGCCGCCCGACCTGCTCCGCCTCGTCCGGCGACACGCGCTGCACGCCCACGAGCGCGGACTGCTGCAGCAGCCGCGGCGCCGTCGGGCTCAGGTACGGCAGCAGGGTCAGCACCGACTGCCAGGGACCGGCCACCACGCGCCCGCGCGGCGGCCGCATCCCGCAGTCGCGGATCACCAGCACCGGGCTGCCCGCGGACGCGCCCTGCGGCGGGACCCGGCCCACGTCGTGCAGGGTCACGCACTGCTGCCCGCCACCCGCCGCCTGGGCCAGCCCGGACCACACGTGCGCGCGCCCGGTCTCCACGGCGACCCGCGCACCCGTGGCCGCCGCGCGCAGCGCCAGCACCTGGGACGTCCACAGACCGCCGATCAGCGTCACCTCGTACGGCGTCGGCCGGTTGATGCCGAGCACCGCCGGCCCGCCCTCGGCGTCCACGCCGATGACGACCCCGTCGTCACCGACGGGCACCGCCAGCGCGTCCAGATCCGCGGCGGACACCACGTGCCGCTCCCGGCGCGGGCCGACCAGTCCGAAGCCACCCCTCATCGGGCCCCTCCCAGCGGCAGCGAGGCCAGCAGCCCCGGCACCTGTTCCCGGTCGAGACGCACGAGCCCGGCCTTCACGCCGCGCGCCGTCCGCTCCAATTCCCGCCGCGCCGCCACCAGTTCCTCGTCACTGCGCCCCGTCACCCGTACGTGTCCCGACAGCGTGACGCCCTGTCGCTCGGCGGAGGACATCGTGAGGCTGAAGTTGGTGGCCAGCGCGGGCAGCGAGGTCAGCAGCGCCACGAACTGCGGCAGCGCCGCCCCCGAGCCGCCCAGCAGCGGCCAGCGCGCGATCCAGTACGTCGTGTGCCGCCGGTCGTCGCAGCGCCAGGTCCGCGGGGTCTCCTCGGTGCGCCGGCCCGTACTGCCGGACCGGCCCGCCTGGGTGATCGCCATCGGGTTCGCGCACGAGGAGGTCGCCAGCGCCGCCGTCAGCTCCTGCTCGGTCAGCACCGTGGCCTTGAACCCGGCACCGGTCAGCCGGCTCGCCAGCTGGTCCGCCGCCCGCACCACGCACCGCTGCGCGCCCGCCTGCCCGCCACCGCGCGCGGTGACCGCCTCGGGGCACAGCTCCGGATCGAGCTTGAGGGCGATCCACGTCAGGCGCACCGCCGGCGTGCCCGCGCGGGCCTGCAGCGGGGCGTAGTTGCGCGTGGCCATCGACTGGGCCGGCAGGTGCGGGGCGGGGGCCGACTGGGTGTGCTGCACCAGCTGCGCGGACTCCAGCCGGATGCCGTCCACTTCGAGGATGTCCCGTACGAGTCCCAGCGGCAGCGGCCGCTCCGACCGGTCGGGCCGCAGCGCGGTGGCGTCCGTGTCCACCTGGACGACCGCGGTCAGGAAGGTGCCGTCGCCGACCATTCCGACGGGCCGCCGGTCACGGTCGCTGAAGGTGAGCGTGCGCAGCGCCGGATCCGCCTCGACCAGCGGCGCCAGCCCGGGCTCGGTGCCGGCGGGCACGGCCAGGGCGGCGGAGCGCCGCTTGCGCGCGCGCAGTGCGAGGGCGCCGCCGAGCCACTCCGGCAGGGAGCGCCGGCGACGGCGTACGACCGCGAGCACCACCAGGGCCAGGGCGAGCACGCCGGCGGGGACCAGCAGCATCGGCTCCACGACCCACGCCACCAACAGGGCGGCCGCGGCGATCTGGAGCAGTACGAGCTGTTGCAGTCGGAACGGGCCGAAGCGGCCGGGGCTCGACTTCGGATGCGGAGCCACTCCGCCGCGTGCGGGTGCGGCCGTGCCAGTCCGTGGCCGCGTCGCGGTGGCCATCACTCGCGCAGGTCCCCTTTCCGGGGCCGGGCCCCATGAATTCCGGCACTGCGCGGCACCGCCGCACGACCGCCGGAATCTCCCCAATCCACCCCAACGAGCCCTGACGCCCCGATGATCCTGAATGCTGTGGTCCGGAAGGCGCTGAGCGGCTGCCTTACCCTACCCGGCCCCTGCATACGGTCCGTCAAGAGGCATAGTAGGTGCCCGGTCCGACAATCGAGGCCCGGGGGCGGGGGCACCTCCCGGTGGTAGCCGGGGGAGTACCCACCGACCGGGCCGTGCGGGGAGAAGCAGGCGGTCATGGCATCACGACGTGATGAGCTCAACGCGTACACCTTTGCGAAGCGGCGCACGGTGGCGGCGTTCCTCCAGCCTTCCGCCACGGGAACCGAGGAGGGCGCACCGCGCCCGCTGCGCGCCGTCCTGCCGGGGCTGATCGCGGGGGCGCTGGTGATCGCGGGCTTCGGCGCGTGGGGCATGTTCAAGCCGACCGCCCCCCAGGGCTGGGACGCTCCGGGAGTGCAGGTCATCGTCGGCAAGGAGTCGACGACGAGGTACGTGGTCCTGACGACGAAGGTGGACGGCAAGGAGCAGAAGAGGCTGCACCCGGTGCTGAACCTCGCCTCGGCCCGGCTCCTCCTCGAACCGGCCAAGTCCATCAAGGTCGTCACCGTCGCCGACGCCGTCCTCGACGGCGGCAAGGTTCCGCGCGGACCCATCATCGGCATCCCGTACGCCCCCGACCGGCTGCCCTCCAAGAACGACGCCGGCAAGGCCAAGCGCTGGGCCGTCTGCCAGCAGCCGGGCGGCAACGGCAAGGGCGTGCAGACGGCGACCTTCGTCCTCGCGGACCGAGAGGCCGTCCGCATGGACGACCAGCGCAAGCTCACCGACAACCAGGTGCTGTACGTGCAGAGCACCGGGGTGGGCAAGGAGCGCTACCTCGTCGACGGCTCGGGCACGAAGTACAAGTTCCCGGAAGGCGCTCCGGACGCCGGGACGATGACCAACGCCCTGGTCGGCACCGGCGCCACCCCGCAGCTGGTCACCGAGCAGTGGCTGGCCACCCTCAACCCCGGCGACGACCTGGCCTTCCCGCAACTGCCCGCGAAGGCCGCGACGAACGCCGACGTCAAGGGCCTGGGCACCGCCGACAACAAGGTCGGCATGGTGCTCACGGCACAGACCGGCGCCGGCACCCAGAACTACGTGGTGCTGCCCGGGAAGGTCGCTCCGGTCTCCGAGTTCGTCGCCTGGCTGCTCATCTCGGCCCCCGCCACCGACGGCCTCAACATGCACGGCAAGGCCCGCGAGGTCGACCTGCAGACACTGCATCCGGAGGCGACCCGGTTCGCCGGCGACGCCAGGTGGCCGCAGAAGAAGTCCGAGCGGATCAACGAGGCGGCCCGGGGCGCGGGCGGCCAGGCGGCGGGCTCCGGCGGCAGCGGCCGCGACACCGTCTGCAACGTCCTGCACTCCGTCGACGCCCAGGGCGGCCAGACCCTGAGCACATGGGCGGGCACCGGGTTCCCCATCGACATCACGGCCAGCGGCACCAGCTCCTACGTCACCCCGGGCTCCGGACTGCTCTACACCCAGGTCCAGGGCAAGCAGACCACCGCGGGCGGCTCCCTCTTCCTCGTCACCGACACCGGCCTGCGGTACGCCGTGCAGGCCAACGGCGACAGCGACGCCGAGAAGTCGAAGATCGGCGCCGCCGACCCGCAGGCCAAGGGCTCCACGGACGTCCGCCCCGAGGCCAGCCAGGCGCAGATCCGGCTCGGCTACGGCGGCGTGACCCCTTCCCTGGTGCCCATCGCCTGGTCGGAGTTCCTCTCCAAGGGCCCGCGGCTGGACACCAACTCCGCCCGTCAGCCGCAGGGTTCGTGAGGAAGCCGCCGATGCCACCGAAGCACCAGCCCCGCAGCCGCAACCGCCGAGCGCGGTTCCTCACCGCCGCCCTCGCCCTCCTCGGGGCCTGCGCCGCGCCGCCCGCCGCGGCCGCGCCGCAGCCTCCGTACGCCTTTCGCCTCGACGGCGCCGGCGAGTGCAGCTTCCCGATGAAGAAGCAGATCGCCGACCGCCCCTGGGCCCTGCAGCGGCTGCTCCTCGACGAGCTCTGGGCGCAGACCAAGGGCAAGGACAAGAAGGGCAAGAGCATCCGGGTCGCCGTCATCGACACCGGAGTGGACCGGGTGAACCCGCAGCTCGCCGGCGCCGTCGACACCGCGGCCGGCAAGGACTTCATCGACCCGAAGGGCGGTGACGGCACGGCCGACACCATCGGCCACGGCACCAAGGTCGCCGGGCTGATCGCGGCGCGCCCCCAGGAGGGCACGGGCTTCGTCGGCCTGGCCCCGGAAGCCACGATCATCCCGATCCGGCAGAACGACGGGCAGGGCAAGGGCGACGCCAAGTCGCTGAGCGACGCCATCGACCACGCGGTGGCCAAGGGTGCCCAGGTCATCAACATCTCGCAGGACACCGACGTACCGATGTTCCCGGACTCCGAGCTCGGCAAGGCGGTCCAGCGCGCCATCGACGCCAAGGTCGTGGTCGTGGCCTCCGCCGGCAACGACGGCATGAACGGCGAGAAGCGCAAGACGTACCCGGCCGCCTTCCCGGGAGTGCTCGCCGTCGGCGCCTCCGACCGCAACAACGAACGGTCCGCCTTCTCCCAGCCCGGCGACTTCATCGGGGTCGCGGCCCCCGGCGTCGACATGGTCTCCACCGTCCCCGGCTTCGGCCAGTGCATCGACAACGGCACCAGCTTCTCCGCCCCGTACGTCGCCGGGGTCGCCGCCCTGCTGCGCGCCGAGCACGAGGACTGGAGCGTGCAGCAGATCGTCTGGCAGATCCAGAACACCGCCGAACGGTCGGTCAAAGGCCGTGACGACTACGTCGGTTGGGGCGTGATCGATCCGGTGCGCGCCCTCACCCAGGACCGCGAGCCCCCCAAGGCCCCGGTACCCGACCCCGGGCCGCCGCCCGCGGCCGCCCCGGAGGCGGCGGAGCTGACGCTCGCCGAGACGGCGCAGGAGCGCCAGGAGCGCCTGGGCACGTACGCTCTCGGCCTGGGCGCGGTCCTCATCGCCGTCATCGCGGGGACCGCGACCGTCGTGCGGGACACGCGGAACCGCAGACGTCGTTTGCAGTGAACGGTCACGCTTCATCAACAGCGGCGGACCGCTGGTGTTGGGCCGGGCCGCCGAACTGGCTAGAGTGACGGCAGGCTTCACGACTGTGATCGGGGGATTCTCGTGAAGCGGAGGGGGATCTCCGAGGCGCGTGGCCGAAAACCGCGCCGGAAGTGTCCGCTCCGCCACGTGATCCGCCGTTCCTGCCGGCGAATTGAGAAGTGAGGAGCTTCGGATGAGCAACAATTTCGGACTTGCAGACGATCCCATCGTCCAGGCCAAGAACAAGATCTCCGAAACGGCCGATGCCGTCACCACCCAGGCCCGTGAGCTGGCCGACATCCTCGCCACCGTGAGCGCGGGCTGGACCGGTGTGGGTGCCCAGGGATTCGTCAACGCCCAGACGGTGGTGAACGAGGACCACGACCAGATCCGTCGCCTGCTCGGCGTGCTGCACAACGCGGTCGCCCAGACCAAGAACCTGAGCAACGCCCAGGACGACGACGTGCGCGCGGCCTTCAGCGCCGTCCAGTCCAACGCGGGTGGCAACAGCTCGGGCCTCAACTCCATCTGAGGCACGTCGAATTCAGGTAAGCCCCGCTCAGCGCTAAGGAGAAGAACATGGCTGCCACTGACGGCCACACCAAGGTCGCATACGAGTCCGTCCAGCAGATGGCCAACCGCATCCGCACGGTCTCGAAGAAGATCGTCGACGACCTGGCCGCGATGGACCAGGCGCTCAAGGTCGTCACGGACACCTGGGACGGTGAGGCCCACGCCGCGTACGTCCAGCTCCAGGCCAAGTACAAGGGCCAGGCGGACCACATGAAGAACCAGCTGGAGCAGGTCGCCCAGCTCATCGAGCGCGGCAAGGACGACTACCGCGCCACCGACGTCAAGGCCTCGCGCCTGTTCACCGAGGCTTTCTGAGCCAGGTGTGCGAGAAGGGGCGCGCCCGCTGCGGGCGCGCCCCTTCCGCGTGCCCTGAACCGCCTAGGGGTGGTGGCGGTCCAGATCGAACTCGCCGTCCCGGGCACCCAGTACGAAGGCCTCCCACTCGGCCGCCGTGTACCGCAGCACCGTCTCCCGGTCCAGCGAGGACCGCATGGCCACCGCGCCCTCGGGCAGCCGGGCGATCTCGACCCGCTCCTCGTCCGGGCTGGTCCCGGGCGGACCCTCCCACTCCACGCCGCTGATGTCGAGCGCGTACAGCTCGTCCTTCTCCTGCTGGGTGCCCATGTGCGGCCTTTCCCCTCGGTGGCGCGGTCTTCACCGCCGATTATCGGCGCTGCGCCCCCCGAGGGGACGGGTTTCCCCACATCACCGGCTCACATCCCCGGCATCCGCCCGAGCTGCACCAGCGACGTACCCCTCCTGCGCGAGACGTAGAAGGCCCGGCCCGGCGGCATCGGACGCGGCCGGACGTTGCCGACCAGGTCGCCCTCGGACGGGTCGCCGGACAGCAGGACGCCCTGCGCGCCGAGCTCCTTGATCCGCTGCATGAACGGGTCGTACAGGGAGCGCGAGGCCCCCGCCGAGTTCCGCGCGATGACGAAGCGCACGCCCGTGTCCCGGGCGAACGGCAGGAACTCCACCAGCGGCGCCAGCGGATTGCCCTGGCTCGTGGCCACCAGATCGAAGTCGTCGATGATGATGAAGACGTCCGGGCCCGTCCACCAGCTGCGGTCCCGCAGCTGCTGCGGAGTGACGTCGGTCGGCGGCTGCCGGCGCGAGAACACCCCGCCCAGCGCCTCCATGTGCATCTGCAGGGAGCTCGCCATCGGCGCGTACTCCAGCAGGTGCTCCTCCGGCAGCGCCCCCAGCAGGCTCCGCCGGTAGTCGCCGACGACCAGACGGGCCTGGTCGGGCGTGTAGCGCTCGGCGATCTGCCGGGCGATGAGCCGCAGCAGGTTCGTCTTGCCCGACTCGCTCTCACCGAAGACCAGCAGGAAGGGGTCGGACTCGAAGTCGACGAACACCGGCTCCAGATCGGTCTCGTCGATGCCGATCGCGATCCCGCGACCCGGGTGCTCCCCGCCCTTGGGCAGCTGGTCCGCGTGGAGCAGACGCGGCAGCAGCCGTACGCCGGGAGCCGATGCCCCCGCCCAGTTCTGCTTGACGGCCTCCACGAAGGCCGCGGTGGCCTCCGACAGGTCGCCCGCCTCGTGCGAGCCGTCGATCCGCGGCAGCGCACCCAGGAAGTGCAGCTTCTCCGCCACCTGACCGCGCCCCGGCATCCCCGGGGGGACGTTCGCCGCGACCTTCCGGTCGAACTCGGAGTCCATGACGTCGCCGAGCCGCAGCTCCAGCCGGCTGAGCATCTGGTCCTTGAGCGCGGCCCGCACCTCCATGTACCGCGCCGCGGTGATCACCACGTGGATGCCGTAGCCCAGACCGCGGGCCGCGATGTCGTTGACGACCTGCTCCAGGCCCTCGTACTCGCCCCGGAAGTTCCCCCAACCGTCGATGACGAGGAACACGTCGCCCCACGCCTCACCCGGCAGGTCACCCGCCGCGCGCCGGCGCCGGTAGGTGGTGATCGAATCGATGTTGTTGGAGCGGAAGAACTCCTCGCGACGGTTGAGGACACCCGCCACCTCCGAGACCGTGCGCCGCACCCGCTCCGGATCCAGACGCGAGGCGATCCCGCCCACGTGCGGCAGCTCGGCGACCGCCGACAGGCTGCCACCACCGAAGTCCAGCCCGTAGAACTGCACTTCGCGCGGGGTGTGGGTGAGCGCGAAGGAGGAGATCAGCGTCCGCATCAGCGTCGACTTGCCCGACTGCGGACCGCCGACCACCATCATGTGGCCCGCCGCACCCGAGAAGTCCCGGTACAGCACCTCGCGCCGCTGCTCGAACGGCTTGTCGATGAGGCCGAGCGGTACGACCAGCCCGCCGGGCCGCGTGTACCCCTCCGCGTGCAGCCCGCGCTCCGCGCTCGGCGCCAGTGCCGGCAGCAGCTGGTCCAACGGCGGAGCCTGGTCGAGCGGCGGCAGCCACACCTGGTGCGCCGGCACGCCCTGACCCTCCAGCCGGCCCACGATCACGTCCAGCACCGTGTTCGCGAGGGCGTCGTCCTCCCGCGAGGACTGCGCCGCCAGGTACGCCGGGTCCGGGGCCGCGTACACCACCGGCACCGGAGCCGCCGTGAACAGCGCGGGCCGCCGCTCCACCGGGAACAGGCCCACCGACAGGTCCTGCCCGCCCGAACGGTAGGTGCCAGAGACGTACGCCGCCTTGAACCGCGTCATCTCGTCCGTACCGAACTTCAGGTAGCCCGAACCGGGCACCGACGGCAGGTGGTAGGCGTCCGGCACGCCGATCGCGGTCCGCGACTCCGCCGCCGAGAAGGTCCGCAGACCGATCCGGTACGACAGGTAGGTGTCCAGGCCGCGCAGCTTGCCCTCCTCCAGCCGCTGCGAGGCCAGCAGCAGGTGCACGCCCAGCGAACGGCCGATGCGGCCGATCTGGATGAACATGTCGATGAAGTCGGGCTTCGCCGTCAGCAGCTCGCTGAACTCGTCGATGACCAGCACCAGCGAGGCCAGCGGCTCCAGCGGAGCGCCGGCCGCGCGGGCCTTCTCGTAGTCGTGGATGTTCGCGTAGTTGCCCGCCGAGCGCAGCAGCTCCTGGCGGCGCTGGAGCTCGCCGCGGATCGAGTCGCCCATGCGGTCCACGAGCGTGAGGTCGTCCGCCAGGTTGGTGATGACGGCCGCCACGTGCGGCATCTGCCCCATGCCGGTGAAGGTCGCACCGCCCTTGAAGTCGGCGAGGACGAAGTTCAGCGTCTCCGAGGTGTGCGTGACCGCCAGACCCAGCACGAGGGTGCGCAGCAGCTCGGACTTGCCGGAACCGGTCGCGCCCACGCACAGGCCGTGCGGGCCCATGCCCTCCTGCGCGGCCTCCTTGAGGTCCAGCATGACCGGGGCGCCGTCCTCGCCGACGCCGATCGGCACGCGCAGCCGCTCACCGGCCGACCGCGGCCGCCAGGTCCGCGCCACGTCGATGGAGGCCGCGTCGCCCAGGTTCAGCAGGTCGGTGAAGTCCAGATTGGCCAGCAGCGGCTCGTCCTCGTCCCCGCCACCGGTGCGCATCGGCGCCAGCTGCCGGGCCAGGGCCTCCGCCGCGGGCAGCGACAGGGCGTCCGGGACGCCCTCGTACGCCACGCCGCCACCCGATTCCAGCCGCAGCCGACCCGGCCGCACCACGACCGACAGCCCGCCGCGCAGCTCGTCCAGCTCACCCGCGACCACCTCGACGATGGTCACGCCCTGCAGACCCTCCGCCGCCGCGAACACCGAGTCCGGGGGCACCATCCCGCCGTCCAGCACCACCACCAGGTGCGGCTGGTCCAGCACCGGGGACACGTCACGGCTGAACCGCGGCCGCCCCTCCAGCCGGGACCCCAGCAGCCCCTCCAACTCCGCGAGGTCGTCGCCGAACAGCCGCTTCGTACCGGCCCCGTCGACCTGACCGGGCACCTGCGTGTGCGGCAGCCACTTCGTCCAGTCCCATGCCGGCACCGCACCCGGCGACGCCACCACGGCCACCACCAGGTCCTCGGGGGAGTGCAGCGTCGCCAGCTGCGCCACCAGCGCCCGCGCCGTACTGCGGGCCGACTCCGGCTCACCGGACACCGTCACGTGGTAGAAGGCCCGGATCGAAACCGCCACCGGCAGCCCGTCCAGGGAGGAGTGCACCTTCAGGAAGCGCTGCATCGCGCCCGCCGTCAACGGCTCCAGCTCGTCCACCGGGGCCGTGTCCGGCGCCACCAGCGGCGTCGCCAGCCGCTGCGAGCCGAGACCGAGCCGGGCCTGCCCGAAGTCCGGGTCGCCGACCCGCCGTTCCCACAGCCGCGAACCCTCCGCCACCACCGACCACAACTGCTCGGGAGCCGGGTGCAGGTACAACTGCGCGTCACGCTGCGCCCGAGCGGTGCGCCGTACCTGACGGCGCGTCTGCGCGAGGTACTTGAGGTAGTCCCGGCGTATGTCGGCCATTTGCCCTTGCGTACCGCGCCGGTAGCGCACCAACTGGGCGACCATCATGCCCACGGTGGACACCAGCATCAGCGTGCCCATGATCCGCATGACCGGGCTCGGCGTCATGAAGAAGAACACGACCGACGAGCCCATGCCGAGCATCGGCAGGACCTGCATCAGCATGCCCTCTTGCTGACCGCGCGGGAGTTCCGGAGGGGCCTCCAGTCTCACCTCGTCCGAAGGGACTTCGGGCGGCAGGGACCGCGGTGGGCGTTTGACGACGATCTGGCTCACCGGAGCATCCCCTCGAAAACGGACAGGGCGTCGCCACCGGCGCCCCCAAGTCCCGGGCGCGGAAGGGTCTCCTCCGCGCGACCGTGATCCTACTTGCCGACAGTCCGCCATATGCCCGGTAGGGTGACGCGCCTGGGCCCTGTCCGGGCAGGTCCCGGCATGCGCATCCGCGAACCGTCCGCCGCCGCGGGCATCGACAACGGGGGTCACACAGGTGAGTACGGCCGCAACGACGGGCTTCTGCAGGGTCACCGTCGTGGCCCCGGACAGTCGCATCGACGTCGCCCTCCCCGAGGACATCGCCGTCGCCGACGTCTACCCCGAGCTGCTGCGCCTCACCGGCCAGACCCAGCCCGTGGGCGCCCCCACCGGTTTCCACCTCGTGCGCCGCTCCGGCACCGTCCTCGACGGCGCGCGGACCCTCGCCGCCCAGCAGGTCCTCGACGGCGAGGTGCTCAGCCTGCGCCCCTTCGCGGAGTCCCTGCCGCCGGCCGTCTTCGACGACGTCTCCGACGCCGTCGCCTCCGCCGTCGTCCGCGACCGGCACCGCTGGAGCGACGACATGCTGCGCGGCGCGGGCCTGGCCGGGGCCTCCGTGCTCCTCGTGATGCTGGGCTTCGTCCTCTGGTACGCCGACCCCATCCGCCACGACATGCACGGACTGCCCGGCGTCATCGCCGGCGCCGTCGGCATCCTGCTCACCGCCCTGGCCGGGGTCCGCGCACGCGTCTACCGCGACCGGGGCTCCGCCGTCGCGCTCGGCCTCAGCTCCCTCCCGCTCCTGCTGATCGCCGGCTCCGGGATCATCGCCCCGGCCGCCGGCGAGGGACCCGGCCGCCTCCAGTTCCTCCTCGGCTGCGTCTGCGTCCTCGTCGCCTCGGTCGCCCTGGTCGCGCTCACCCCCAGCGGGGACGCCCCCTTCGTCGCGGCCACCTTCGTGGCCGTCACCGGCACCCTCGCCACCTTCGCGGCCATCTCCACCGAGGCTTCCGCCACCTACACCGCGGCCGCCTGCGCCCCCGTCGCCATCGGCCTCGTCGCCTTCCTGCCCGGCCTCTCCGCCCGCGTCGCCCGGCTGCCCATCGGCTACGCGGCCCCGCAGAGCGCCACGGACGAGTACGTCGACTACGCGGGGACACCGGACCGCTACGACAGGGAGCCGTACGGCGACCAGTCCGCCTCCGACGGCTCCGACCAGGGTGCCCCGCTCGACGCCGAGGCCATCGCCGCCCAGGCCCGCCGCGGTCACGAGATGCTGCTCGGCCTCGTCGCCGGCTGCTCCGCGGTCGCCGTCGGCTCCGCCGCCGTCCTCGGCTTCTCCGACAACACCTGGGGCCGCCTGCTCGCCCTGGCCACCGGGCTCGCCATGCTGCTGCGCGCCCGGCTCTTCCGCTACACCTCGCAGGTGGTGTGCGCCCTGGCCGCCGGACTGATCGCCATCGCACTGCTGATCCTGGGCGTGGCCCTGCACCCGCCGGTCGAGCTCCTCGAAGCCCTGGCCAAGCAGGACCACAGCGGGATGGCCATCCGTACGATCTGGCTGACCGCCGCGGTCGCGGGCGGCGCGGCCCTCCTCGCGGGAATTGCGCTTGTCATCCCCCGCAAGGGCCTGTCACCCTTCTGGGGAAGGCTGCTCGACCTCACCGAGGCGGCGGTCCTGCTCAGCCTGGTCCCCCTGGCCCTGGCCGTGCTGGACGTCTACTCCCGGGCCCGCTCTCTCACCAGCTGAGACGTCGCGACCCGGCAGGCTGGTACGCTGTGTGACGGCCGTTTGTGTACGCGTCCCCGGAATCGTCTGGAGACTGCGCTCAGCGAGCCCCGCCTCCCGAGTTACGGAAGCTCCCCAGAGACTCAGACCTGGGGCACTCGGTGGCTACGAAGACCCATACGAGGAGTACGCGTGCCGCTCGACGCCGCTACGAAGAAGCAGATCATCGCAGAGTTTGGTGCCAAGGAGGGCGACACCGGCTCCCCCGAGGTCCAGGTCGCCATGCTGTCCCGCCGCATCTCGGACCTGACCGAGCACCTCAAGACCCACAAGCACGACCACCACTCCCGTCGTGGTCTGCTGATCCTGGTCGGCCAGCGTCGCCGCCTGCTGCAGTACCTGGCCAAGAAGGACATCCAGCGCTTCCGTACGCTGGTCGAGCGCCTCGGCATCCGCCGCGGTGCGGCCGGCGCCAAGTAAAGCGTCGTGGAGGGAGCGGTTCCCACTTCCGGGGGCCGCTCCCTTTGCTGTACGTGCGCACCGGACCGGACCCTTTGTAGTCTGGAACGGACGCCGTGCGCGCCTGACGAAGACGCGCACAACTGAAGAGGAGGAGCGCCCTCCCTACGCCGCCGGTCCTCGGTAGTGGTACCCGGAATGCCCAGGGGCACGGAACCGGGTGCTTCGATCGAAGACCGGCCTCAGGCCAGGCGCGCTTCTCCGCAACCGTCCACCGCCACACGGGCGGCGGACGGAGACGACGAAAATGGAGAAAACGCTAGTGGAGAACGAGACCCACTACGCCGAAGCCGTGATCGACAACGGTTCCTTCGGCACCCGCACCATCCGCTTCGAGACGGGCCGTCTGGCCCGCCAGGCCGCCGGCTCCGCCGTTGCCTACCTGGACGACGACACGATGGTGCTTTCCGCGACCACCGCGTCGAAGAAGCCCAAGGACCAGCTCGACTTCTTCCCCCTGACGGTGGACGTCGAGGAGCGCCAGTACGCCGCCGGCAAGATCCCCGGCTCGTTCTTCCGCCGTGAGGGCCGCCCCTCCGAGGACGCGATCCTCACCTGTCGCCTGATCGACCGCCCGCTGCGCCCGTCCTTCAAGAAGGGCCTGCGCAACGAGATCCAGGTCGTCGCCACGGTCATGGCGCTCAACCCCGACCACCTGTACGACGTCATCGCGATCAACGCCGCGTCCGCGTCCACGCAGCTGGCCGGCCTGCCCTTCTCCGGCCCGATCGGCGGCGTCCGCGTCGCGCTGATCCGCGGCCAGTGGGTGGCCTTCCCGACGCACACCGAGCTCGAGGACGCCGTCTTCGACATGGTCGTCGCGGGCCGCACCCTCGAGGACGGCGACGTCGCGATCATGATGGTCGAGGCCGAGGCCACCGAGCAGACCATCGCGCTGGTCAAGGGCGGCGCCGAGGCGCCGACCGAGGAGATCGTCGCCGCCGGTCTCGAGGCCGCGAAGCCGTTCATCAAGGTCCTCTGCAAGGCCCAGGCCGACCTGGCCGCCAAGGCCGCCAAGCCCGAGGGCGAGTTCCCGGTCTTCCTGGACTACCAGGACGACGTGTACGAGGCCCTCGCGGCCGCCGTCAAGGGCGAGCTCTCCCAGGCGCTGACCATCGCGGGCAAGCAGGACCGCGAGGCCGAGCTGGACCGCGTCAAGGAGATCGCCGCCGAGAAGCTCCTCCCGGCCTTCGAGGGCCGCGAGAAGGAGATCTCCGCCGCCTACCGCAGCCTGACCAAGGCCCTGGTGCGCGAGCGCGTCATCAAGGACAAGGTTCGCATCGACGGCCGCGGGATCACGGACATCCGTACCCTCGCCGCCGAGGTCGAGGCCATCCCGCGCGTGCACGGCTCGGCGCTGTTCGAGCGTGGCGAGACCCAGATCCTGGGCGTCACCACCCTCAACATGCTCCGCATGGAGCAGCAGCTGGACACCCTCTCCCCGGTGACCCGCAAGCGCTACATGCACAACTACAACTTCCCGCCGTACTCCGTCGGCGAGACCGGCCGCGTCGGCTCCCCGAAGCGTCGCGAGATCGGCCACGGCGCGCTCGCCGAGCGCGCGATCGTGCCGGTCCTCCCGACCCGCGAGGAGTTCCCCTACGCGATCCGCCAGGTGTCCGAGGCCCTCGGCTCCAACGGTTCGACGTCCATGGGCTCGGTCTGCGCCTCCACCATGTCGCTGCTGAACGCCGGTGTGCCGCTGAAGGCCCCCGTCGCCGGCATCGCCATGGGCCTGATCTCCCAGGAGATCGACGGCAAGACCCACTACGTCGCCCTCACCGACATCCTCGGTGCGGAGGACGCCTTCGGCGACATGGACTTCAAGGTCGCCGGCACCAAGGAGTTCGTCACCGCGCTCCAGCTCGACACCAAGCTGGACGGCATCCCGGCCTCCGTCCTGGCCGCGGCCCTCAAGCAGGCCCGCGACGCCCGCCTCCACATCCTCGACGTGATGATGGAAGCGATCGACACGCCGGACGAGATGTCCCCGAACGCCCCGCGGATCATCACCGTCAAGATCCCGGTGGACAAGATCGGTGAGGTCATCGGCCCCAAGGGCAAGATGATCAACCAGATCCAGGAGGACACCGGCGCCGAGATCACGATCGAGGACGACGGCACCATCTACATCGGTGCCGCCGACGGCCCGGCCGCCGAGGCCGCCCGCGCCACGATCAACGGCATCGCCAACCCGACCATGCCGGAGGTCGGCGAGCGCTACCTGGGCACGGTCGTCAAGACCACCACCTTCGGTGCGTTCGTGTCCCTGCTCCCGGGCAAGGACGGCCTGCTGCACATCTCGCAGATCCGCAAGCTCGCCGGTGGCAAGCGCGTGGAGAACGTCGAGGACGTGCTCGCGGTCGGCACCAAGGTCCAGGTGGAGATCGCCGAGATCGACCAGCGCGGCAAGCTCTCCCTGATCCCCGTGATCGACGGCGAGGCCGCCGGTGACGACGCTGACAAGGACGACTCCGACAAGTGACGTCGCGTAGTTCCCGTGTGACGGCCCGCCCCTCTTCGGAGGGGCGGGCCGTCGCCCGTACCCAAACCCTCCTCAAGGGCAGCAACGGCATCGGCACCGTCCGCCGCACGGTCCTCCCCGGCGGCCTGCGCGTCGTCACCGAGACGCTGCCCTCGGTCCGCTCCGCGACCTTCGGCATCTGGGCCCACGTGGGCTCCCGCGACGAGACCCCGTCGCTGGCCGGCAGCACGCACTACCTGGAGCACCTCCTCTTCAAGGGCACGCGCACGCGCAGCGCCCTCGACATCTCCTCCGCGATCGACGCGGTCGGCGGCGAGATGAACGCCTTCACGGCGAAGGAGTACACCTGCTACTACGCGCGGGTGCTCGACACCGACCTGCCGCTGGCCATCGACGTCGTGTGCGACATGCTCACCGGCTCGCTGATCCGCGAGGAGGACGTCGACGCCGAGCGCGGGGTCATCCTCGAAGAGATCGCGATGACCGAGGACGACCCGGGCGACTGCGTGCACGACCTGTTCGCGCACACCATGTACGGGGACACCCCACTGGGCCGCCCCGTACTCGGCACCGTCGACACGATCAACGCCCTCGGCGCCGACCGGATCCGCCGCTTCTACAAGAAGCACTACGACCCCCGCCACCTGGTGGTCGCGGCGGCCGGCAACGTCGACCACAACAAGGTCGTACGCCAGGTCCGCGCCGCCTTCGAGAAGGCCGGCGCGCTGAAGCACACCGACGCCGAGCCCATCGGCCCCCGCGCCGGCGCCAAGCGCATCCGCACCGCCGGTCGCGTCGACCTGGTGAACCGCAAGACCGAGCAGGCCCACGTGGTCCTCGGCATGCCCGGCCTGGCCCGCACCGACGAGCGCCGCTGGGCGCTCGGCGTGCTGAACACGGCACTCGGCGGCGGCATGTCCTCCCGCCTCTTCCAGGAGGTACGGGAGAAGCGCGGCCTGGCCTACAGCGTGTACTCGTACACCTCGGGCTTCGCCGACACGGGCCTCTTCGGCGTGTACGCGGGCTGCCGCCCCAACCAGGTCCACGACGTCCTGCGGATCTGCCGCGACGAGCTCGACAAGGTGGCCTCCGACGGGCTCGCCGACGACGAGATCAAGCGGGCGATAGGCCAGCTCTCGGGCTCGACCGTCCTCGGCCTGGAGGACACCGGCGCGATCATGAACCGCATCGGCAAGAGCGAGCTGTGCTGGGGCGACCAGATGTCGGTCGACGACATGCTGGCCCGCATCGCCGCCGTGACCCCGGACGACGTCCGCTCGGTCGCACAGGATGTACTGGCCCAGCGGCCCTCGCTCGCGGTGATCGGCCCCCTGAAGGAGAAGCAGGCGGCCCGCCTCGACGAAGCGGTCGCCTAGTTCCGTACGGATGTAAGGGAAGCAATATGAGCAAGCTGCGCGTGGCGGTCCTCGGCGCTCAGGGCCGCATCGGCTCCGAAGCGGTCAAGGCGGTCGAGGCCGCCGACGACATGGAGCTGGTGGCCGCCCTCGGCCGCGGCGACAAGCTGGAGACGCTGGCGGAGTCCGGCGCCCAGGTCGCCGTCGAGCTGACCACCCCCGCCTCGGTCATGGGGAACCTGGACTTCCTCGTCCGCCACGGCATCCACGCGGTGGTCGGCACCACCGGCTGGACCGAGGACCGCCTCGCCCAGCTGAACACCTGGCTCGCCGGCTCCCCGGCGACCGGTGTGCTCATCGCCCCGAACTTCTCCATCGGTGCCGTCCTCACCATGAAGTTCGCCGCCCAGGCCGCCCGATACTTCGAGTCCGTCGAGGTCGTCGAGCTGCACCACCCGAACAAGGTCGACGCCCCCTCCGGCACCGCGACCCGTACGGCGCAGCTCATCGCGGCCGCCCGCGCCGAAGCCGGCCTCGGCGCCCAGCCCGACGCCACCGCCACCGCCCTCGACGGCGCGCGCGGCGCGGACGTCGACGGGGTGCCGGTGCACGCCATCCGCCTGCGGGGCCTGCTGGCCCACCAGGAGGTGCTGCTCGGCGGCGAGGGCGAGACCCTGACCATCCGTCACGACTCCCTGCACCACAGCAGCTTCATGCCGGGCATCCTGCTCGGCGCGCGCCGCGTGACGCAGACCCCGGGCCTCACCTTCGGCCTGGAAAACTTCCTCGACCTGGGCTGACCGGACTGATTTCACGATGCGCGCGAAGATCACGTACTTCCTCACGGCCGCCGTCCTGGTCGTCTACTTCGTCCTGGCCGGCAGCCGGGGCCTGATGCTGATCCGGCACGGGACCTGGCTCACCGTCACCCTCGGGGTGGCCGTGCTGATCCTGCCGGTCATCGGCATCTGGTTCCTCTGGAAGAACACGCAGTTCGTCACCAAGGCCAACCAGCTCGCGACCGAGCTGGAAGCAGAGGGCGGCCTGCCCGTCGACGAGCTGGAACGGGACCAGTACGGCCGGATCCTGCGGGATTCCGCCGACGAGGTCTTCGCGCGCCGCAAGGCCGAGACCGAGGACGCGCCGGGGGACTGGCGCAACTGGTTCCGGCTCGCCGTCGCCTACCGCGACGCCCGCGACACCCCGCGGGCCCGCACGGCGATGCAGCGCGCCATCGCCCTGCACGACAAGAAGCCCGTACAGGCCTGACCTGTACGGGCTTCCCGTCCGAGCTCTCCTGCGACGCCTACGAGGTCACACGGCCACGGGCCGGTACTCCTCGACCCAGGCCCCGACCGTGTCGGCGGCCCGGTCGAAGGCCTCGGAGCGCGACAGGAAATCGGCGCTGTGGTCGGTCAGCAGCGCCGGCATCTCCGCACCGCCGCGCACGGTCGCCGTCAGGGCCTGCCCCTGTACGGTCCTCGGCAGCCCGAGCCAGCGCACCGGCTGCTGCACCGTGCGCAGCTCGACGATCTCGCTCCACGCGACGGTGCGGCTCCCGAGGAACCCCACCCGGCGCAGCCCCGTACGGCTCACCCAGACGCCCACCTGCAGCATCCGCAGCGCCGACCCGACCACCGAGAGGGCGGCGAGCAGGCACACGCCCGCCCCGGCCCACGCGCCCACGAAGGCGACGATCATCGTGGCCAGCAGCATGAAGGCGGACAGCAGGAGCAGCACCGAGGCGATCGCCACCCGCCAGGGGCCCGGCCGGTAGGGCCGCCGCCAGCGGTCGTGGTCGACATGGGCCAGTACCGCGTCACCGTCGTCGTCCGCATCGGACGCACCGTCGGCCGTCAGGAAGGGCAGGGGCACGGCTGGACCTCACTCACATGCACGTTCGGTTGGGCTGTGCCCGTGAGGCTACCGCCCTTCGGAGGCCTCCGACTGCTGCGACTTCTCGGGCGCCTTGCTCGGCTGCAGTGCCGGCATGCCGAAGAGCAGCGAGCCGACGAGCCCCGCCACCACGGTCAGACCGACCAGACTACGGGCGGCCAACTGGCTCTTGCTCAGACTCTCGCGCGGCGGCGGAGTGACGTTGCTGCGGAAACGGTCGGCCTCGGCGACGAAGGCGAACGGGACGGGTTCGCGCCGGCGGAACATCAGGGTGAGCCCCCTCGGGGTGGACGGGTGTGTTCTGTTCGTGCGTTCTCCTTGTCAGACGTACGAACCGGTCAATCGGTGCCGATTTTCCGGACATTCGACAGATTTCATGTCGCCACGTCAGCTGTTCGGGCGCACGGGCAGCCACCAGCGCCGACGTAGAGTGGGCGCGCCCCAGGAACGCACGTTTGGAAGGACCCCGGTGAGCGAGACCGTCGCTTCAGATCCGAAACCCAGCTTCCGCAGCGATGTGACGGTGGAGCTGGTGAAGCACTCCGCCGCCGATTCCGACGTCCTGTGGGCCGCCCGGGTGTCCACTGCCGGCGAACAGTCCCTCGAGGAGCTGCAGAAGGACCCGGAGCGCTCCAAGGGCCTCATCAACTACCTGATGCGGGACCGCCACGGCAGCCCCTTCGAGCACGACTCGATGACCTTCTTCATCAGCGCCCCGATCTTCGTCTTCCGCGAGTTCATGCGCCACCGGGTGGGCTGGTCGTACAACGAGGAATCGGGCCGGTACAGGGAGCTGGAACCCGTCTTCTACGTCCCGGACGCCGAGCGCAAGCTCGTCCAGGAGGGCCGCCCGGGAAAGTACGTCTTCGTCGAGGGCACCGAGGCGCAGCAGGAGCTGACCGGCCGGGTCATGGAGGACTCCTACCGCCAGGCGTACGAGGCCTACCGGGAGATGCTGGACGCCGGCGTCGCCCGCGAGGTGGCCCGTTCGGTCCTGCCGGTGGGTCTCTTCTCCTCGATGTACGCCACCTGCAACGCACGCTCGCTGATGCACTTCCTCGGCCTGCGCACCCAGCACGAGCTGGCCACGGTGCCGTCCTTCCCGCAGCGGGAGATCGAGATGGTCGGCGAGGGGATGGAGCGGCACTGGGCGAAGCTCATGCCGCTCACGTACGCGGCCTTCAACGGCAACGGCCGGGTTGCCCCGTAAGGGCTGATACGCGTGCCACGTACAGATGTGCTGAGCCAAGTCCGAAGTGTCCGTATTGCGACGTTTCGTAAAGTTCATCTAGGCTGATCAAACGGACCCGGCACTGCCTGAACCCCCGAGCAGGCAGTGCCGGGCTCCAACACCCTGTTGACGTCCCCCGAGGGGACACCGCGAGCGTGGCAGCGAGTAGCGTGTTACCCATGGCTCCGATCTCGACTCCGCAGACCCCCTTCGGGCGGGTCCTCACCGCCATGATCACGCCGTTTACGGCGGATGGCGACCTCGACCTCGACGGCGCGCAGCAGCTCGCCGTCCACTTGGTGGACGCAGGCAACGACGGCCTGATCATCAACGGCACCACCGGTGAGTCGCCGACCACCACCGACGCGGAGAAAAACGACCTCGTACGAGCCGTCCTCGAAGCCGTCGGAGACCGCGCCCATGTGGTCGCCGGCATCGGCACCAACGACACCCGTCACACCCTCGAACTGGCCCGACAGGCCGAGCGCACGGGCGCCCACGGCCTGCTCGCCGTCACCCCGTACTACAACAAGCCGCCGCAGGAGGGCCTCTTCCGGCACTTCACGGCGATCGCCGACGCCACCGAGCTGCCGGTCATGCTCTACGACATCCCCGGCCGCAGCGGTGTCCCGATCGAGACGGAAACCCTCGTCCGGCTGGCCGAGCACCCCCGTATCGTGGCCAACAAGGACGCCAAGGGCGACCTCGGCCGCGCCAGCTGGGCCATCGCGCAGAGCGGCCTGGCCTGGTACTCGGGCGACGACATGCTGAACCTGCCCCTCCTGTCGGTGGGTGCGGTCGGCTTCGTCTCCGTGGTCAGCCACGTGGTCTCCCCGGACCTGCGCGCCATGCTGGAGGCGCACCTGGGCGGGGACGTCCAGAAGGCCGCGGAGATCCACCAGAAGCTGCTCCCGGTCTTCACCGGCATGTTCCGCACGCAGGGCGTGATGACCACGAAGGCCGCCCTGACGCTGCAGGGCCTGCCCGCCGGCCCGCTGCGGCTCCCGCTGATCGGGCTGACCGACGAAGAGACGGCCCAGCTCAAGATCGATCTTGCCGCGGGCGGGGTACAGCTCTGACAACAGACTTCACAACTGAATAAGCAAGACCAAAACACACAACAGCAAGTGCACGAATGACATGCGCGCCACGTGCCTTAAGGGGTACGTGGCGTGTGTGGTGAAGGAGAAACTTTTGAGCCATCCGCACCCTGAACTGGGCCCGCCGCCGAAGCTCCCCAAGGGCGGCCTGCGGGTCACCCCCCTGGGCGGTCTCGGTGAGATCGGCCGCAACATGACCGTCTTCGAGTTCGACGGTCGCCTGCTGATCGTCGACTGCGGCGTCCTCTTCCCCGAAGAGGAGCAGCCGGGCATCGACCTGATCCTTCCGGACTTCACGTCGATCCGGGACCGCCTCGACGACATCGAGGGCATCGTCCTCACGCACGGCCACGAAGACCACATCGGCGCCGTCCCCTACCTCCTCCGGGAGAAGCCGGACATCCCGCTGATCGGCTCGAAGCTGACGCTGGCCCTCATCGAGGCGAAGCTCCAGGAGCACCGCATCCGCCCCTACACCCTCGAGGTGAAGGAAGGCGAGCGCGAGGCCCTCGGTCCCTTCGACTGCGAGTTCATCGCCGTCAACCACTCCATCCCGGACGCCCTGGCCGTCGCGATCCGCACCCCCGCGGGCATGGTCGTCGCCACCGGCGACTTCAAGATGGACCAGCTCCCGCTGGACAGGCGCCTCACCGACCTGCACGCCTTCGCGCGTCTGAGCGAGGAGGGCATCGACCTCCTCCTCTCCGACTCGACGAACGCCGAGGTCCCGGGCTTCGTGCCGCCCGAGCGCGAGATCTCCAACGTCCTGCGCAACGTCTTCGCGAACGCCCACAACCGGATCATCGTGGCCAGCTTCGCCAGCCACGTGCACCGCATCCAGCAGATCCTCGACGCCGCCCACGAGTACGGCCGAAGGGTCGCCTTCGTCGGCCGTTCGATGGTCCGCAACATGGGCATCGCCCGCGACCTGGGCTACCTGCGGGTGCCCGCCGGTCTCGTCGTGGACGTGAAGACCCTCGACGACCTGCCGGCGCACGAGGTCGTCCTGGTCTGCACGGGTTCCCAGGGCGAGCCGATGGCGGCCCTGTCCCGCATGGCCAACCGGGACCACCAGATCCGCATCGTTCCCGGCGACACGGTCATCCTGGCGTCGTCCCTGATCCCGGGCAACGAGAACGCGGTCTACCGCGTGATCAACGGCCTGACCCGCTGGGGCGCCAACGTCGTCCACAAGGGCAACGCGAAGGTCCACGTCTCGGGCCACGCCTCCGCCGGCGAGCTGCTGTACTTCTACAACATCTGCAAGCCGCGGAACCTGATGCCGGTCCACGGCGAGTGGCGCCACCTGCGCGCCAACGCCGAGCTCGGTGCCATGACGGGCGTCCCCAAGGACCGCATCGTCATCGCCGAGGACGGCGTGGTCGTCGACCTGATCGACGGCAAGGCCCGGATCTCCGGCAAGGTCCAGGCCGGCTACGTGTACGTGGACGGCCTCTCGGTCGGCGACGTCACCGAGGTCCACCTCAAGGACCGCAAGATCCTCGGCGAAGAGGGCATCATCTCGGTCTACGTGGTGGTCGACAGCACCACGGGCAAGGTGGTCAGCGGCCCGAACATCCAGGCCCGCGGCTCCGGCATCGAAGACTCCGCCTTCGCCCCGGTGGTCACCAAGATCGAAGAGGCCATCGCCCGCGCGGCCTCCGACGGTGTGGCCGAGCCGCACCAGATCCAGCAGCTCATCCGCCGCACGATGGGCAAGTGGGTCTCGGACAGCTACCGCCGCCGCCCGATGATCCTCCCCGTCGTCGTCGAGGTCTGACCCTCGCCGTAGCGACGTCACCGGAGCGGGGCAACCGGATTTGCATCCGGGGGCCCCGCTCCAGTACGTTTACGTCTCCACCCCGCGAAACAACCGGGCACACATGTGTGTCCGGTCGAGTCGTGCGGGTGGGTGGGAATCAAGACCGGGGAAACCTGATAAAGTCTGATCCACCCGAAAGGGAAAGGCCCCCCGAAGGCCATCGGAATTCCAATCCAGTCGGAAACGACACGGAAACGAATCTGATAGAGTCGGAAACGCCGGAAAGGGAAAACGCGAAAGCGAAGAACCTGGAAAGCAAGCGAGAAAGACTCTGATAGAGTCTGGAACGCAAGACAGCAGAACGAAAGCCCGGAGGAAAGCCCGAGAGGGTGAGTACAAAGGAAGCGTCCGTTCCTTGAGAACTCAACAGCGTGCCAAAA
>NZ_JBIWFI010000015.1:0-31907 GCF_044762985.1 Streptomyces sp. NPDC096339
CGACCGTGCACCGGGTCCTGACGCGCTTCGGCCTGGCCCGTCTCACGCACCTGGACCGGGCCACCGGTGCCGTTATTCGCCGCTACGAACGCGACAAGCCCGGCGAACTCGTCCACGTGGACATCAAGAAACTCGGGAACATCCCCGACGGCGGCGGACACAAGACCCTCGGCCGCCAGGCCGGCCGCAAGAACCGCTCCAGCGCCGGCTACAGCTACATCCACACCGCCGTCGACGACCACTCCCGCCTCGCCTACAGCGAGATCCACACCGACGAGAAGAAGGAAACCGCCACCGCCTTCTGGCAGCGGGCCCAGGCCTACTACGCCAGCGTTGGGATCACCGTCGAACGCGTCCTGACCGACAACGGCGCCTGCTACAGGTCGCATCCCTGGCGCGACGCCCTCTCGGCGGCCGGGATCACCCACAAGCGAACCCGGCCATACCGGCCCCAGACGAACGGCAAGGTCGAACGGCTGAACCGCACCCTGCTGGACGAGTGGGCCTACGCCCGCCCCTACCGGTCAGAGCAGGAACGACGAGACGCGTTCCCACAGTGGCTCCACACCTACAATCACCACCGCGGACACACCGCGCTCGCAGGCAAACCACCCGCCAGCCGCGTCACCAACCTCACTGGGCAATACACCTAGTGCTGTGACCGGAAAGATTCACCGGGTCACGGCGCCCGGCACGGCACCTCGCGGCGTTGTCGGCCCTCGCAAGTACGTCCAGTACGAGCCGAGGCCCTCCGCCTTGCGATGCACCGCACCGGACACCGCGACCCGGCAAACCTTTCCGGCCACAGCACTAGCGGGGCCCGGTCACCTCCGTGCGGCCGCGCTCGCCCGGACCGAGGCGCAGTGGGAGGTACCGTCCGCGGTGTGCCGGTACCAGGCCGAGTCGATCACCCGACCGTCGGGGAGCGTGTGCCGGGAGGGCCCGTCGCACGGTTCGAATCCCGCGGCGTCGAGGGCCCGTCGGCAGTTGTCGTTCGACGTCTCCGCGCCGGCCCGTACGGATCGCAGCCCGAAGTGGGCATGGCCGAACCGGGCGGTCGCCGCGACGACTTCGGTGCCCAGCCCCTGGCCGCGATAGGCCGGGGCGAGTTGCAGGCCGAGGGAGCCGTCCTCCGCCGGGGTGAGTGAACTCGCCCCGGCCACACGGCCGGTCGCCCGGTCGACGGCGACCAGCCACTGCGTCAGCCCGGGGCCGGGGGGCGGTGTCGGCAGAATCAGCTCCCGGCGCATGGGGGCGGGGAAGGCGCGGAGCCGCTCGGTGCGGTTGCCGTCGTCGATGCCGAGGAGGTGCTCGGCGGTCTCGGCGTTCACGAGCGTGTCGACGGGCCAGCCGAGCCACCGCTGTGCCACGGCGTCGGCTCCGGTGGCCCTGCCGATCTCCATGTCCAGCACATCACGGGGGGTGAACAGCACCAGTCTCGCCGTGTGGAGCACGTGGCGGCCGTCACCGCACCGCACGGGCACGGGAGCCGGGCGGTTCGATCGTATGCGCCACATTTCCGGGGTCTCCTCGCGTGGGTCTGGTGGTGGTCCGGGCGCACCGGTCGCCCGGGGGCTCCGCGGTGCGTCAGCGTACGGCCGAGGCAAGGAATCGGCCAACGTGGGCAGCGGCAGCGGAGACCCCCTCACCAGAGGTATAGACCAATGCTAGGTTGGTCCGGCAGACCGCGCAGTCCTTGACCACCCGTCAGAGGAGAAGCCATGCCCTCCCTTTCGCGGGGCGGCGGCCCGGCCGCCATGCCCAAGTACCAGCGGATCGCCGCAGCGCTGCGGCACGAACTCGACCGCACCGCGCACGTCCCCGGGGCCAGGCTGCCCTCCGAGCGCACCCTGGCCGCCCGCTACCAGGTCAACCGGCAGACCATCAGGGCCGCCCTCCAGCACCTGCGCGAGGACGGCCTCGTGGTCACGGGCCGCCGGGGCACCCGTCCGGTCGCTGCCGCCATGGCGACCCGGGCCGCGGAATCCGCACCCGGCGCCGCGCCCCACCCCGGCCCGTCCGTCTCGAACCGGGCCGCCTCGACCCGGACCGCCTCGACCCGGACCGCCTCGACCCGGATCGCCCCGGACCGGGCCGACCTGAGCCGGGTCGACCTGGTCGGCGTCCCGCCCTCGCTCGCCGAGTTGCTCGGCATGCGCGGCGGGGACCGGACGCTGGTGCACCACAGGCGTGAACGCGGCCCCGCGGGCGAGGTGCTGCGGGACGCCGTCACCTACTTCAGCCCCGGGGCCATCGCCGGGAGCCCCGAACTCGCCCGCTGCCGCGACCGGGTGGCGGCGGCCGGTGACGTGGACCCGCGCGCACTGCACCGCTGGCTGGACCGGGCCGCCGTGGACGGCCGGATCACCGAGACCCTCACCATGACCCGCACCACCCACCCCCCGGTCGCGTCCGCCGCCTGCGGCCTCACCGCGCGCCGCACCCTGCACGACGGCTCCGGCCGACTGCTCGCCGTCACCGACCTGGCCTTCCCCGCCTGGGACCGGCTGGTCCTCCACCGCGACCGGCTCCACCACACGGCCGGCGGCTACCGCGTTATGTAGCTCACATCCCCCGGCCGCCCCGGAGTCGCCGGGCCGGCGATCCAACTCCGGTCCTGGGCGGGCGCCACCCGCCGTCGGCCGACCTGCCCGCGGCGTGGGTTCCGGCGGGGACCCGGGGCCCCTCAAGTGACGAGGATCACGCCCGAGTTTGCTTAGGTGAATGAATGCGGGGCATGGTCGACGTGGAGCGGAACCGAGCACTCCGGCCTTGCGTGCCGGAGGCGAGGCGCACACGGGCAGATCCCGTCCCGCTCTACGGCCCGCCGGCCCGCCCGGCGCGCCGTACCCGTACGACCCGTGAGGTGTATGTGTCCACGCTCCAAGCCGAGCACGTCTACAAGGTGTTCGGACGACGACCCGGCGACGCGGTGCGCGCGCTCGAAGGCGGCACCGGTCGCGACGAGTTGCGTGCCGAAGGAACAACGGCGGCGGTGATCGACGCCTCGTTCCGCGTCGAGGCCGGCCAGATCTTCGTCGTCATGGGCCTGTCGGGATCCGGGAAGTCCACGCTGCTGCGCATGCTGAACGGACTGCTGGAGCCCACCGCGGGGCGCATCCTCTTCGACGGCCAGGACCTCACCGCGCTCGGCGCGGGCGAACTGCGCCGCGTACGCTCCACGAAGATATCCATGGTCTTCCAGCACTTCGCGCTCTTCCCGCACCGCAACGTCCTGGAGAACGCCGGCTACGGCCTCGAGGTACAGGGCGTGCCCCGCGCCGAGCGCGACCGGCGCGCGGCCGAGGCGCTGGCACTGTGCGGCCTGGAGGGCTGGGAGAACTCCTGGCCCGACGAGCTGTCCGGCGGCATGCAGCAGCGCGTCGGCCTCGCCCGGGCCCTGGCCACCGACGCCGACCTGCTCCTGATGGACGAGTCGTTCAGCGCCCTGGACCCGCTGATCCGCCGCGACATGCAGGACCAGCTCCTCGAACTGCAGAAACGTTTCAAGAAGACCATCGTCTTCATCACCCACGACCTCAACGAGGCCATGCGGATCGGCGACGGCATCGCCGTCATGCGTGACGGCCGCATCGTCCAGCAGGGCACCGCCGAGGACATCCTCATCCGCCCCGCCGACGACTACGTCGCCTCCTTCGTGCAGGACGTCGACCGTTCGCGGGTGCTGACGGCGCAAGCCCTCATGGACGAGCCCGAGGCGGCCGCCTGCGGCTGCCCGACCGTGCACGCCGACACCCCGCTCGCCGACCTGTGCGCGGTCAGCGCCCTGGTCCCGCACCCGGTCGCCGTCACCGACGGGGACGGCACCGTCGTCGGCTCCGTGCCGCAGGACCGGCTCATCGCCTTCATCGGCGACGAACAACGGCCCCCGATGGCCTGTGCGGAAGTGGCCGTCTGATGCCCCGACTGCACCTCGGCGCCTGGGTCGACAGCGGTGTCGACTTCCTCCAGAGCCATCTGTCCTGGCTGTTCGACGCCATCAGCGCGCTCGTCACCGGCCTCTACGACGGCATCGACGCCGTCCTCTCCGCCCCTGCCCCGCTGCTGTTCGCGGGCATCCTCGCGCTCGGCGCCTGGTGGCTGCGCGGGTTGCTCGCGGGTCTCCTCGCCTTCGCGGGCTTCGCGCTCGTCGACTCCGTCGGCCTCTGGTCCGACGCGATGTCCACCCTTTCCCTCGTCCTGGTCGCGACCCTCGTCACCCTGCTCTTCGCGGTCCCGCTCGGCATCTGGGCCTCCAGGTCCGACCGGGTCAGCGCCCTGCTGCGGCCGGTCCTGGACTTCATGCAGACCATGCCGGCCATGGTCTACCTCATCCCCGGAATCATCTTCTTCGGGGTGGGCGTGGTGCCCGGCATCATCGCGACGATCATCTTCTCGCTGCCGCCGGGCGTACGGATGACCGAGCTCGGCATCCGCCAGGTCGACTCCGAACTGGTCGAGGCCGCGGAGGCGTTCGGCACCACCCCGCGCGACACCCTCGTCCGCGTGCAGCTGCCCCTGGCCCTGCCGACGATCATGGCGGGCGTCAACCAGGTCATCATGCTCGGCCTGTCCATGGTCGTCATCGCCGGCATGGTCGGCGGCGGCGGGCTCGGCGGCGCCGTCTACCGGGCCATCGGCAGCGTCGACATCGGCCTCGGCTTCGAGGCCGGCATCGCCATCGTCATCCTCGCCATGTACCTCGACCGGATGACCGGGGCGCTCGGCCGCCAGGTCTCCCCGCTGGGCCGGCGCGCCCTCGCCAAGGCGCGGTCCGCCGCCACCGGCGCGGCCAAGGTGTGGAGCCACCGCCCCCAGCCGGCGTTCGCCGTCACCGGGGCCGTCGTCCTGGCCCTCGTCGCGGGCGGCCTGAACACCTTCGGCGGCTCCTCCGCCCAGGACGGGCCGACCGGCGCCGAGAACGTCGGCAAGGGCCGCACCCTGTCCGTCGGCTACATCCCGTGGGACGAGGGCACCGCCTCCACCTTCCTGTGGAAGGAACTCCTGGAACGCCGGGGCTTCAAGGTCGAGGCCAAGCAGCTGGAGCTGGGCGCACTGTTCACCGGGCTCGCGGGCGGGCAGCTGGACTTCCAGACCGACGCCTGGCTGCCCGTCACCCAGGCCCAGTACTGGCAGAAGTACGGCAACCGGCTCGAGGACCTCGGCTCCTGGTACGGACCCACCTCACTGGAGCTGACCGTGCCCTCTTACGTCGAGGGCGTGCACTCGCTGGCCGATCTGAAGGGCAGGTCCGGGCAGTTCAAGGGCCGCATCATCGGGATCGAGCCCAGCGCGGGCGCGATGGGGGCGCTCAAGGACAAGGTCCTCAAGGAGTACGGCCTGGACACGGAGTACGAGGTCGTCGACGGCTCCACCCCCGGCATGCTCGCCGAACTCAAGCGGGCCTACGAGAAGAAGGAGCCCGTCGCGGTCGTACTGTGGTCGCCGCACTGGGCGTACTCCACGTACGAGTTGACCAAGCTGCAGGACCCCAAGGGGGCCTGGGGCAAGGGCGACGGGATCCACAGCCTGGCCCGCAAGGGCTTCGCCGCCGACGAGCCCGAAGTGGCGGCCTGGCTGCGCTCGTTCAAGCTCACCGAAGAGCAGCTGACCGGCCTGGAGGCGAAGATCCAGGAGACCGGGAAGGGCCGGGAGCAGGAAGCGGTCCGCGCCTGGCTGGGGGAGCATCCCGAGGTCGGCGAACTCGCCTGACGCCGAGGGCGCCGGCCGCGCCCGGAACGGGGCGCGGCCGGCGCCTGTTCGGTCCCGGGCGCGGCCGGCGCCTGTTCGGTCCCGGGCGCGGCCGGCGCCTGTTCGGTCCCGGGCGCGGCCGGCGCCTGTTCGGTCCCGGGCGCGGCCGAGGCCCGTTCGGTCCCGGGCGCGGCCGAGGCCCGTTCGGTCCCGGGCGCGGGCGGGGTCCGTCGAGCCCCGCGCGCAGGCCCATCCGGACACGGCCCGCCGCTCAGCCGACCAGGACCCGGTCCGGGGCCTCCTTGGGACCGGCGGCCCCGCGGGCCGGGCGCGGCCGCACCGGCCACCACGTGGCCCGCCCCAGCAGGGCGGCCAGCGCGGGCACGAGCACGATCGACAGCACGAAGGCCGAGAACAGGATCCCGAGGGCCGTCGCGAAGCCGATCTGCTGCGTGGACGGGGCCGGATTGACGGCCAGGCTCCCGAAGGACGCGGCCAGCACCAGGCCCGCCGTCGCGATCGCGGGCGCCGTGTGCCGCACGGCCCGCCCCACCGCCGCGCGGGCGGGGCCGGGCCGCTCCATCTCCTCCCGGATCCGGTCGCTCATCAGGATGTTGTAGTCGGTGCCCAGCGCGACCACGAACAGGAACAGCACCAGCGGCAGCGTGAAGTCCACCCCGGGCCGCCCCAGGGCGTGCTGGAAGAGCAGGGTCGAGGCGCCGAGCGTGGCGGCGAAGCCCAGGCCGACGGCGGCCAGCAGGATCACCGGGGCGAGCAGACTGCGCAGCAGTGCGAACAGGATCAGCGCGATCAGGGCCGCCGCCACCGGGAAGACCACCTTCAGGTCCTCGTCCACGGCCGCCGAGACGTCGGCGAACAGGGCCGCGGTCCCGCCCACATGGGCCTGCGTACCGGCGGGAGTGTTCGCGGCGACCGCCTGCCTGACCGGGCCGGACGCCAGGTCGCGTGCCTCCTGCCGCTGCGGGTCGGCCGTCAGGAAGAGGTCGATCCGCGCCGCCCGGCGGTCCTCGCTCAGCACCGTGTCCGCGACCCGGCCCACACCGTCGACCCCGGCGAGCGCCCGCGACAGCCCGCCCAGCCGCTCGGCGCCGAGCACGGAGCCGTCCTTCGCGGTGACGAACACGCTGGTCGGCTCCGAGATCCCGGCCGGCAGCGCCCGCGCGATCTCCGCCGCGGTGACGGCGGAGGCCGTACGCTCCCCGCCCGCACCGCCCTGCCCGTAGTCCATCCGCATCCCCAGCATTCCCGCGGCCAGCCCGCCGAGCAGCGCCACCGAGGCCAGGACCAGCGCGAGCGGCCGCCGCGCCACCAACTCACCCGTACGCGCGGCGGCGCCCGGACGCGGTTCGCGCTTCAGGGACCGGGAGGGCCAGAACATCCTGCGCCCGGCGACCGCGAGCAGGGCCGGCATGAAGGTGAGGCTGCCCAGCAGCATCACCAGGACGGACAGGGCGATGGCGGGCCCGAGCACCCGGAACTGGCCGAAGGAGGCCACCCCGAGCGTGGCGAACGCGGCGACGATCGTCAGCGCCGCGGAGGTGATCGCCGTACCCACGCGTCCCGCGACCTCGGAGGCGGCCTCGCGCCCCGTCTGGTCCGGGTGGCGGCGCAGCTGTTCGCGGAAGCGGAACAGCAGGAAGAGGAAGTAGTCGATGCCGATGCCCACCAGGACCACGTTGATCAGCCCCGGTGTGGAATCGGCCAGTCCGGTCCCGGTCAGCAGCGCCGTGAACACCACGACACCGGCCGCGGCCCCGCCGATGACGGATACGGCCAGCAGCGGCAGCAGGGCCGCGAGGACGCTGCGGAAGACCAGTACGTGCAGGAGGACGATGACCCCGAGCATGAGGATGCCGACCACCATCGTCCTGGTCTTCTCGGCGTCCGCCGTGTCCACGCGGTCGGCGAGCCCGCCGGTGAAGCCCGTGCGCAGGCCCTCGCGCGCGAATTGTTCACGTACGGAGTCCCGGAAGGCCCGATAGGTGTCGAGCATCCCCGGATCGGCCGGATTGCCGGTCAGTTCGGCGGTCAGCAGCCGGAAGGAGCGGTCGGGCGCGGTCATGGCGGGGCCGACCCGGGGGAGTTGGGAATGGTCCTGCGCGAACGGCATCGTCTCCTTGGTCCGCGGCATGACGACCCGGGTCCGCGCCAGGCGCGCGGCCTCCGCGTCGATGCGGGCCTCGTCGGCGGCGCCGAGCGGGGCGCCGTCCGACCGGGCCACCACCACGGTGAGGGGGTTGGCGTCCGGATCGGCCCCGAAATGTTCCTCGGCGATCTCCAGGGCGGCGGCCGAGTCGTACTGGGCGGGCAGGAACCCGCCGTTGCCGGTCTGGGTGGCGCGGAAGACGAACGCCTGGCCCAGGATGGTCAGGGCGATTCCGAGGACCGCCCAGAGGGCGATGACCTTCCACGGATGCCTCGTCGAGACTCCGGTCAGGGCGCGGATCACTGTTCTCCTCAGGTCGGTGTGGTGTCGGCCGGGGGTTCCCGACCGGACTCCAGACCATCAGGGCCGGGCCCGGAAAGCGTCGGGTCGGGGGAGGAGCCGGGCGCCGGTACCGGGGTCCGGGGGCGGGCCGCGACCAGGACTCGGGTCCTGGTCGGGATCCGGCCCGGGGCCGATGGCGGGGGGCGCGGCCGGTGCCAGAATGGACCACCGGACAACGCGGCCACGCGCTCCCCGGCACCGGGCCGGGGGACCGGCCGGAGTGGGAGGACCCGCGACGATGACGTTGGGCGAGGGGCCGGTCGGTACGCGATTGCCTGCGGATGGCGGCACGATCCGGGGCGCGTCCAGCGGCCCGGCTCAGGCCGGGGGCCACGGAACGGGCCGGGGTCTCGCCGTCGGCGCGTCCTGGCCCCAAGACCGGTGCGCCGACGTCGGCGCCGACCGGGCCGAAGGCCACGGTCGGGGCCGGAGTGTCGGTGGAGGCGTGCCCAGGTCCACGGACCGCGGCGCGGGCGTGGGCGCCGACGGGGCCGACGGCCACGGTCGGGGCCGGGGTGTCGACGGGGGCGTGTCCGGGGCCGCCGACCGTGGCGAGGGCGCCGACCGGGTCGGAGTGCGCGGGCAGGGCCGCGGCGTCGATGGCGGGGCCCCGCGTTCCGCGGGCCTGCCCACAGAAGGGGCCGCGGGCCCGGTCGCCGAGGGTCGCGCGGACGGCGCCGCCCAGTGCTCGGCCTGGACGCGCAACGACGCCCTCGTCGCGGTCGGGGCCGCCGCCACCGACCTCATCGGGTTCTCCCTCGCGACCCACGCCGAGGGCGGTTCCCTCGCCCTGGCCGTCATCCCGGTGCTCTGCGCGCTGCCCCTGCTCGCCCGCCGTACCCACCCGGTGTCGGCCCTCGCGGCCGTACTGGCACTCGGGGTGGTGCTGAACCTGGTCGCCCCGCTCGCCCCGCGCTTCCCCCTCACCGTGGTCGTCGCCCTGTACTCGGTGGCCCGCTCCCGTCCCCCGGTCGTGGCCGCGGCGACGGCCCTCGCCGCGGTGCCGCTCATCCCCGCGGGCCAGAGCGGCTGGCCGTTGCCGTTCGGCTGGTCGGCGCTGCTGGGGAACGCCCTCGTCGCCGGGCTCATCGTCGTCGCGGCCGAGGTGGTGGGCCGCCGCCAGCGGGAGGCCGAGACCCACCGCAGGCTCCTCGCCGACCGCGCGGTGGCCGAGGAACGCCGCCGGATCGCCCGCGAACTGCACGACATCGTCGCCCACCACATCACCACCATGCAGCTGATGGCGGGCGGCGCACGCGCCAACCTGGCGCACGATCCGGAGGTGGCGCGCGAGGCCCTCGTCACCCTGGAGGGCTCCGGGCGGCTCGCGCTGCGCGAGATGCGCCAGCTCCTCGACGTGCTGCGGGCCGGCGAGGAACCGGAGGAAGCCCCGCCGGCGCCGCAGCCCGGCGCCGGCGATCTCGACCGCATCGTCGCGGAGGCCCGGCTGTCGGGCACGGAGACCGAGTTCACCGTGGAGGGGCCGGTCCGCCCGCTGGCGCCCACCGTCGGCCTGACCGTCTTCCGCATCGTGCAGGAGGCGCTGACGAACACCCGCAAGCACGCGGGCAGTGCGGCGCGCGCCCGTGTCCGACTCACCTACGGGCCCGACGAGGTGGCGGTGGAGGTCCGCGACGACGGCCCGGGAACACCGCCGCCTGCCGCCCGGACCGCCCACCGGCCCGGCTACGGGCTGATCGGCATGGGCGAGCGCGTCGCCCTGCAGGGCGGAACCCTGGAGACCGGTGCCCAGGACGGCGGCGGCTTCCGGGTCGCGGCCCGCCTCCCGGCACCGGCCGAAGCGGAGGCGACCCGGTGATCCGGATCCTCATCGCGGACGACCAGCCTCTCGTACGCCGCGGACTCGCGCTGATCCTCGGCCCCGACCCGGAGTTCGAGGTGGTCGGAGAGGCCGAGGACGGCGCGCAGGCCGTCGCCCTCGCCGCCGAGCTGAGGCCCGACGTGGTCGTCATGGACATCCGGATGCCGGTCCTCGACGGGGTCAAGGCCACCGAGGAGCTCGCGCGGACCGTCCCCGACGCCCGCGTCCTGGCCCTCAGTACCTTCGACATGGACGAGTACGTGGTCGCCGCCCTGCGCGCCGGCGCGTACGGCTTCCTGCCCAAGGACATCTCCCCGGAGGAGCTCGGCGCGGCCGTCCGCATCGTCCACACCGGCGAGGCCGCCGTCGCGCCGAGGCTGCTCACCCGGCTCATCTCGGCCTACGTACGCACCCCCGCCCGGGCCCGTCCGCCTGCGGCCGGGGTCCCGGCCGAGCTGACCCCGCGCGAGCTGGAGATCTGGCAGCTGCTGGCCACCGGCCTGGACAACGCAGAGATCGCCCGAGAGCTGGACATCAGCGTCTCCACGGTCAAGAACCACATCACGGGCATCTTCGGCAAGCTGGGCGTCCGGGACCGGGCGCAGGCGGTGATCGCCGCGTACGAATCCGGCCTGGTCTCGGCGGCGGGCGGGAGCGGTTGATCACCAAGTGCCCCCAAGAGGACCGGAATCCCCCTGCCGACCACACCTCTGACCAGCCAGAACACTGGAGGATTCGCCCGTGCGGTGAGGGGCCCCGCCATGGCACAGTGCGATCAGTCCACCCGCACCAGCAGGGAGCCTCCATGCGCGATCCGCAACGCACGCCCCTCGCGGCGGCCCCCGAGTGCCCGCCGGAGCCCGGCCCGCTGCCCTGCTGCCCGGTGTGCGGGGGAGCGGCGGAGCGGATCTCCTGGCGCCAGCGCCCGGGGGAGCCGGTGGTACTGGCCTTCGAACCCTGCGGCCACCGGCGGATCTCCGCGGCCGCGCCCGTGCTGACGGTCGTGCTCTGAGCGTCCTCTGAGCGGCCCCGGGGCGCCTGGGCACCCCCACGCCGCACTCACCGCCGGTCTCCGGCCCAGTACGCCGCCCGCACCTCCCCCTCCTCGAAGTCCCGGCGGGGCAGACGCAGGCCGAGGGACTCCTCCAGGGCGTGGAAGTACAGCTCGAACGTGTCGGTCAGTCCGGGGTGGTCCAGCTCGGCGCGGCGCAGGGCCCGGTTGAGGAAGTCCAGCTCGCCGCCCCGCAGGTGAGGGGCGCGGCCGTGGTCGTACCGGATCAGCTCCAGGGCGCCCGAGTCGTCGGCGACGCGGCGACCGTCCCGGACGTAGTCGAACGTGTACATGGCCTTCGCGGAGGTGGCGGTCAGCCACACGCTCTCCTTGATCCCGAGCGCCGCGTACGCCTCCTTGTCGGCGAAGGAACCCGGCGGCGTGTCGTGGTGCAGCAGGAAGGTCCACCCGCCCGCCTGCCCGTAGCAGCAGCTCTCCCACTGGCGGTCCCAGTGGGCCCGGCCGTCGTCCGCGGCCCGCAGGTCCTTCAGCCGCGTACCCCCGGTGACCTGTGCGGGATCGGCCCCGTACTGCAGGGCCAGCTGCTCGGCGTCGACGGTTCGCCCGGGCGCCGCACGGAAGAAGGCGAGCGTCGTGTACGGGTCCTGCTCTCGCCAGGACCGGGCCATCCAGGCGAGTCCCTCCAGCGGGTCGTGCCCGCACGCCTCGACCGTCCCCGTGTCGTCCGGGCCGCCACCGCGGAACCGTCTGCCCCACACCGGATCGATCCGCTCCAGGGATTCGGCCACCTCCTCCAGGCTGCCGCCGCGCCGGCGCACGGTGGCCTCGGCGATGAGGTAGAGCACCTGGTCGAGGTCGCGGGTGGCGAAGGTCTCCTGGTAGGAGGCGTGACGGCCGTGCACCGTACCGTTCTCGTGCAGGAGCAGGCACAGGCCGCTGTCCTCCGACTCCTCGGCGAGATCGGCCCACTCCTCCAGCTCGTCGTCCGAGAGGGCCACGGGCGGCAGTCCGACCCCGTCGAGCAGGGGGTGCCGCGAGGCCGTCCGCTGCCAGGCCTCCGCGAGAGTCTCCTTGGTGATCTCCATGGCGCCACGATAGGGGCGGGCACCGACAACCGGCCTTCCCGGTAGGCCGGTTCGGCACTCGGTCGTTTCGGAGCCGGGAGGAAGCCGGGCGAGATTCATGCTCAAAGTTGCTTGATCCGCGGCAATTTCGAGCATCATCCTTCAAGTGGAGCCCCGTGCGCGCTATGTTGCCGGTGCAAGTTGCCAGGTGCATGCCAAAGAGCTGTGTTCGTGATCCGGACCGCACGAGGAGCTGCCCCATGAGACTGCCCCGCATCCGCCCCCGGGCCGGCCGCCTGCGCGCCGCCCTGCTCGCCGGCGCCCTCGCCGTCCTGGGTCTGGCCGCCGCCGGGCCCGTCGCCACACCGGCCGCCGCGGCCCCCTCCGGCGCCACCGCGACGGCGGGCAACGTCACCGGCTTCACCCAGTCCGGGAACACCTTCACCGTGACCGCGTCCGGTGGCGCCAAGGCCCGCGTGGTCATCGCCCGCGCCGACATCTTCCGGCTCTGGCTCTCCCCGGACGGCACCTTCACCAACGACCCGGCAGGCTCCGACCTGGCTCCGACCACCGACTTCGGATCCGTCGCCACGACCTACGCGGACGCGGGCACGTACTTCCGGATCACCACCGGAGCGCTTTCGATCAGGGTGAACAAAACGCCCCTCCAGTTCTCCGTCTACCGCGCCGACAACACCACCCTCGTCTGGCAGGAGACGCAGCCGACCGGTTGGACCAACAGCCAGACCACCCAGTACCTGGCCCGCGGCGCGGACGAGCAGTTCTACGGCACCGGCCTGCGTCTCGGCGAATGGGCCCTGCGCGGCAAGACCGTCCCGGTGGCCGTCGACAACAAGTGGCGCGAGAACGACAACGCCAGCCCCGCCCCCTTCTACATGTCCACCAACGGCTACGGCGTCATGCGCAACACCTGGGCCCCGGGCTCGTACGGTTTCAACGCGCCCAGCACCCTCACCCACGACGAGAAGCGCTTCGACGCCTGGTACTTCACCGGCGACTCCCTCAAGTCCGTGCTCGACGCCTACACCGACGTGAGCGGCAAGCCGTTCATGGCGCCGATGTGGGGCTTCGAACTGGGCAACGCCGACTGTTTCAACGCCTCCAACCCCGCCTACCAGGGCGACCACGACCGGCTGCGCCACCAGACCACCCCCGATGTCGTCGGGTACGCCACCGACGCGCGCGCCGCCGACATGCCCTCGGGCTGGTTCCTGCCCAACGACGGCTACGGCTGCGGCTACACCGCGCCCCTCAAGTCGACCGTCGACGCCCTGAAGGCCAAGGGCTTCCAGACCGGCCTGTGGACCTCCACCGGTCTCGGCTCCATCGCCGACGAGGTGGGCACCGCCGGCACCCGCGGCGTCAAGACCGACGTGGCCTGGATCGGCGGCGGCTACAAGACCGCCTTCCAGGGCGTCCAGCAGGCCGTCGACGGCATCGAGAAGAACTCCGACGCCCGCCGCTACGTCTGGACCGTCGACGGCTGGGCCGGCACCCAGCGCAACGCCGTCGTCTGGACCGGCGACACCTACGGCACGTGGGAGGACATGCGCTGGCACGTCCCCGCCATCGCCGGCGCGGGCCTGTCCGCTCTCAACTACGCCTCCGGCGACGTCGACGGCATCTTCGGCGGCAGCCCCAAGACGTTCACGCGCGACCTCCAGTGGAAGGCCTTCACGCCGGCCTTCATGACCATGTCGGGCTGGGGCGCGACCAATCCGTCCGCCGGCTACCAGGACAAGCAGCCCTGGCGCTTCGCCGAGCCGTACCAGTCCATCAACCGCAAGTACCTCCAGCTGAAGATGCGGCTGATGCCGTACCTGTACACGATGAGCCGAGTCGCCCACGAGAGCGGCGTCCCCAGCACCCGCGCGATGGTCCTGGAGTACCCCGACGACCCGGTGGCCAGGGGGAACCTCACCAGCGGCCAGTTCATGGCCGGTGATTCCCTCCTCGTCGCGCCCGTCGTCTCCGACACCTCCGTCCGCGACGGCATCTACCTCCCGGCCGGGAGCTGGACCGACTACTGGACCGGGAAGACGTACGCGGGCCCCGGCTGGCTGAACGGCTACCAGGCGCCCCTCGACACCCTGCCCCTGTTCGTGAAGGGCGGCGGCATCGTGCCCATGTGGCCGCAGATGAACCACACGGGGGAGAAGCCGGTCTCCACCCTCACCTACGACATCCACCCGCGCGGTGCCTCCTCCTTCAGCCTGTACGAGGACGACGGCCTCACCCGCGCCCACCAGTCCGGGGCCTACGCCCGCCAGCAGGTCGACGTCACCGCCCCCACCACCGGCTCCGGTACGGTCACCGTCTCCGTGGGCGCCCCCACGGGTGACTACGCCGGCAAACCGGCCTCCCGCGGCTACGAGTTCACCCTCCACGTGGCCTCGGCGCCCACCGCCGTCACGGCGGACGGCGCCGCACTGACCCGGCAGACCTCCAAGGCCGCCTACGACGCCGCCGCGACCGGATGGTTCTTCGACGCCGCCGACCGCTCCGGAGTCCTGTGGGTCAAGACCGGCACGAAGACGGGCGCGTTCACCGTCTCGGCCACCGGTACCGGCGTCCCCGCGGCCGAGGCCCTGCCCTCCTCCGCGCCGATCGCGCAGTCGGCCTGGTCCCTGGTGTACGCCGACAGCCAGGAGACCGCCGCCGAGAACGGCGCCGCGGCGAACGCCTTCGACGGCAACCCGGCCACGATGTGGCACACCGCCTGGTCCTCCTCCAAGCCCGCCGCGCTCCCGCACGAGATCCAGATCGACCTCGGGTCCCGCCACACCGTCGACGGCCTCGGCTACCTGCCCCGCCAGGACGGCGGGGTCAACGGACGGATCGGCTCCTACGAGGTCTACGTCTCCGACACCACCGCCGACTGGGGCACCCCGGTGGGCAGCGGCACCTTCGCGGACACCGCGGCCGCCAAGACCACCGCCCTCTCCCCGAAGGCGGGCCGCTACCTCCGCCTCAAGGCCCTCACCGAGGCGGGCGGCCGCGGCCCCTGGAGCAGCGCCGCCGAGATCACCCTCACCGGCCGCCCCGCCCCGCTCCCGGCCAACGCCGAACTCGTCAACGCGGCCTCCGCGAGCTGCGTCGACCTTCCCCACAGCGCCACCGCCCCGGGCACCGAACCCACCCTCTACACCTGCCACGGCGGCCCCAACCAGCGCTGGACCCTCCAGCCCGACGGCCGCCTCACCGGCCTCGCCGGGGTCTGCCTCGACGCCGCGAAGGCCTCCCGGGTGACCGTCCAGACCTGCGACGGCAGCTCCGGCCAGACCTGGCAGGCGGGCCCCCAGAGCACCCTGCGCAACGGGGGCCAGTGCCTGGCCCCGGCCGGCTCCGCCACCACCAACGGCACCGTCCTCACCCGCGCCGCCTGCGACAACAGCCCGGCCCAACGCTGGACCTTCACGCCGTGAGCCACTGCTGACGGGTCGGCACCCGTCCTCGCCTCAGCCTGGGGTCCGGACCCCGTGGCGGAGGCGTCGGACGGGTTGCCGCCCGGGCCTGCATCGATCCTGGGCCGGCCCAAAACCCAAGTCAATCCTCCGATTTGCTCACCACATCCAAGCGATACCTTGGGTCTCGTGACCCTGGACGATCTCCGTGTGTTCGTGGCCGTCTGCCGCGCGGGCAGTCTCAGCGCCGTCGCGCGTGACCTGGGCCGCACCCAGTCCGCCGTCAGCCAGCACGTCCGGCGGCTGGAGCAGCGGACCGGCATGAGCCTGCTGGAACGCCATGCCCGCGGAGTCGTGCCCACCGAGGCGGGCCGCATCCTGCAGGCGGCCGCCGCCGACGGGATCGCGGGCCTCGACGGCGCCCTGCGCCGCCTGGGCGAACTCGCCGGGGGAGGCGGCGGTACGGTGCGCGTGACCACGGGCGCCACCACCGTGCGCCACTTCATGTCCGAGGCCGTGGTCACCTTCCGGCGCCGCCACCCCGGGGTGAGCCTGGAGTTCCAGACCGAGAACTCCAGCCGCAGCTGCTTCGACGCCCTCGCCGCCGACGACCTCGACCTCGCCTGGATCACCATCGGGGCGCCGGTCCGGGGCATCGAACAGCTTCCCGTCATGGAGCTCCCCTGGGTGCTCGCGGTCGGCGCCGACGACCCCCTCGCCGCCCGCGCCCGCATCGAACCGGCCGACCTCGCGGGGATCCGTCACATCCGGCTCCCGGAGAACTCCGCCTCCCGCGCCCACCTCGACGCCGCCCTCGCGGAATCGGGGATCCGGGTCCGCTCCGACACCAGCGTGGCCGACTGGGACACCGCCCTGCTACTGGCCGAACTGGGCCTGGGCCACGCCGTCGTGCCCGCGCTGCCCGGCTGGCGGGTCCCCGGCACCGACGGCCCCCTCAGGCTCGTCCCCATTCCCGGCCTGCCGCCCCTGGCGGTCGGCTGGGCCGTCCGCCGCTGGTCCGCCCTCGCCCCGCCGGCCCTGGTCTTCGCCGACGAGGTCGCCCGCAGCTGCACGGCCCGCGCGGCCGGGTCCGGGCAGCAGTGACGCCGGCGCCAGTCCTACGAGGGCCAGCGCGGCCAGTGCCGCGAGGGAGAGCCCGCCCGCCCCGGCACCCGCCGCGACCGCGATGCCCAGCGCCGGGCCGATGTTCATGGCCGTCTGCTTGAGCCCGCCGATCACCCCGGCGTACCCGGCCGGGGCCTCACCCACCACGGTCCCGGTGGCGGTGACCATCACGGCGGTGAACCCGGCGCCCAGCACCCCGAAGGCGACCCCGGAAGCCGGGCCCAGCCCCGCGATGCCGACCGCGACCAGCCCCGTACCGGTGAGCGCGGTCCGCCGCGGGCCGAACCGGCGCAGCGCGAGTCCGGCCACCGGAGCCCCGGCGACCATCGCCAACGTCAGCGGCAGCACCCGCAGCCCTGTGGCGAGCGGATCGAGCCCCTGCCCGTCCTGGAGCCGGAACGTCGCCGTGAACAGCGCCCCGAACAGCCCCGCGGACACGGCCAGCAGCAGTCCGATCGAGGCGGCCACCGGCACCGAGCGCGCCACGGCGACCGGCACCAGCGGCCGCGCGGCCCGCCGCTCGCAGCGTACGAACACCACCGCGAGCCCCGCCGCCGCGCCGAGCCCCAGCAGCGTCGGCGCGGACAGCCACCCGTACGCGGGCACCCCCACCAGCGCGTGCACGAGCACCGCGAGCGCCGCCGTGAGCAGGGCCGAGCCGGTGAACTCCAGCCGCCCGGACCTCTCGCGCGGGGGCGCGGGCGCCCGTACGGCGAGGGTCAGTACGGCGATCAGCACGGCGACCGGCACGTTGATCACGAACACGGCCCGCCAGCCCCACTGGCCGACCAGCGCACCGCCCAGCAGCGGACCGGCCGCGGCGGCCACCCCGATCGCGCTGGTCCGCACCGCGACCGGGGTGCCGAGCCGCTCCGGCGGGTAGGCGAGGCGCAGCAGCGCCAGCGTCGCGGGCTGGAGCAGAGCGCCGAACACCCCCTGGGCGCCGCGCAGCGCGATCACCCAGCCCACGCCGGGCGCGTACGCGATGCCCGCCGAGGCCGCGGCGAAGCCGAGCACGCCGGTCAGCAGCAGCCGGGTGTGTCCGTACCGGTCGCCGAGCCGCCCGGCGACGACGAGGAACGCGGCGACCGCGAGCAGATAGGCCGTACTGGTCCACTGCACCTGTGCCAGGCTCGCTCCCAGGTCACGTCGCAGGCTCGGCTGGGCCACGCTCAGCACGGTGCCGTCGAGCGCGACGATCATGGCTCCGGCCACGCTGACCAGCAGCGCGAGCCGGGGCCTCACGAGGCGCTCCCGGCCGCCGGACCGAGGTCGGGCCCGTGATCCGGCCCGGGGTCCGGCCCGAGGTGCGCGTCCAGCGCCGCGTCGACCAGGCGCTCGACGACGATCCCGTCACCGGCCACCGCCAGCTGCAGACTGCCCCAGCCCCACAACTGCGCCACGCCGTGCAGGTTGGCCCACAGCGCGGCCGCCGTGACCGCCGGTTCCGCCGCCCCGCAGCGCGAGACGAGCGAGACGAGCAGCCCGAACAGCGGGACCGTCGATTCCCGGAGCCTCGGCCCGTCCGAGGGCTCCTGCCCCGTGCTGTCGAGCAGATCGTGACGGAACATCAGCTCGAACATCCCGCGCTGCTCCAGCGCGTAGCCGACGTACGCGGCCCCCAGCGCCCGCACCTGCCCGCGCGGGGAGGGCTCCCCGGCGCACGCCGCGGCGAACCGCGCCCCGAGATCCGCGAACCCGCGCCGCGCGATCGCGGACAGCAGGGAGTGGTGGGTGGGGAAGTGCCGGCGCGGAGCCCCGTGCGAGACCCCGGCCCGGCGGGCGATCTCCCGCAGCCCGAGGGAGCCGGTGCCCTCGGTCGTCACCAGCTCCACACCCACGTCGATCAGCCGCTCCCGGAGCGGTCTCTCCCGGTCGTCCATGGACACTGTCTACCAGTCGGCGTAGACAGTGTCTACACCTGCCGTCCGCGTGCCCGCGAACCCCCGTTCGCGGGCTCCCGCGCGCCCGGATCCCGCAAGGGCGGGCACTCTGGGAGGAGGGAAGGAGGCCACCCGCATGCGCATCGCGTTCCTGATGGCGCCCGAGGGCGTCGAGGAAGTCGAACTGACCGTGCCCTGGAAGGCCGTACTGGAAGCGGGCTCGATCCCCCGGCTCGTCTCCACGAAACCGGGAGTCGTCCGCGCCTACCACCACCTCGACAAGGCCGGGGCCCATGCCGTCGACCACGTCCTGGGCGAGGATCCGGCGGAGGACTTCGACGCGCTCGTGCTGCCCGGCGGCCTCGCCAACCCCGACGCCCTGCGCATGGACCGGCGGGCCGTCGCGTTCGTCCGCGGGTTCTTCGATGCGGGCCGGACCGTCGCCGCCATCTGCCACGCCCCCTGGACCCTGGTCGAGGCCGACGTGGTGCGCGGCAGGACCCTGACCTCGTACCCCAGCCTGGCGACCGACATCCGCAACGCCGGCGGCACCTGGGTCGACGAGGAGGTCCACGTCTGTCGCGCGGCCCCGGCCACCCTGATCACCAGCCGCAGGCCGCGCGACCTCAAGGCCTTCTGCGGCGCCCTCGTGGCGGAGATCGGCGGCCGGGGCCCCGGCGGCGCATGATGGAGGCGGGGGACGAAGCCCGCAGGACTCGTGCCGAGGAGGTGCACGCGACATGACGGAGCACGACGGCGGTCCGTCGGCGAGCAAGCTGGAGGAGGGCAGGCTCCTCAAGGAGCTGGAAGCCATCCACCGCACGCGCCACGAGACCCTGCTGCACGGGTCCGACGATGCCCTGGTCACCCACACCAAGCGGATGAACGAGCTGGAGCACGAGTACGTACGCCGCCACCCGCAGCGCGCCCAGACCGCGTCCCGCACCCGCGAGGGCGCACGCGCGCGCACCAACGGGGAGTAGGTCCGGCCGGCGGCCCGGCCGGCGCCACGTGATCGTGATCAGGTAGGGAAACAGGCGCAAGGAGTGGACCTTTTTCGCCTCGCATGAGACAGTTTTGTATCAAGCGAGGCGAAGGAGGCTCACTCTCGTGCGTGAAGAAGAACTGCTGGACGCGGCCGCCCGTGTCCTCGCCGGCGACCACAGCGCCTCGATGGTGCAGATCGCCGCGGGCATCGGCACCAGCCGCGCCACCCTCAGCCGCCGCTACGCGACCCGCGAGGCCCTGCTGAAGGCCGTCGCCGTACGCGCCATCCAGGTGGTCGACGCCTGCCTCACCCCGGCCGATCTGCCGCAGAGCGCGGACGGGGCGGCCTTCGACGCCGCCCTGGAGGAACTGGTCGTCGCACTGCTGCCCGCCGCGCACCTGTACGGCTTCACCTCGCGCGACGCCACCGTGCTCGCCGACCCCGAGTTCCGGGCCGGTTTGGACCGGCAGGACCAGCGGGCCCTCGCCTTCCTCGCGCTGGGCCAGCGGCTGGGGCGGCTGCGCACCGACCTCCCGCCCTACTGGATCTGGTACTCGCTCTGGGGCCTGCTCGACGCCGCCGCCGAGGGCGTGCGCGACGGCCACCTCGCGCCCCGCCAGATCGGCCACCTGGTCCTCACCTCCTTCCTCGGCGGAGCACGGCCGACCGCCTAGCGCACCGCTTGGAGCACGGCCGACCGCCCGGAGCAGGGCCGACCGCCCGGCGCACCGCTCGGCGCATGGTCCCGCCCGGCGCCCTGCGCGCGGCCGAAACCCGAACCGCGAACCCCCGAAACCCCGAACCCGAGCCCCGCTCAACCCTGAACGGATTCCCATGCACACCCCCACGCAGGACCCCCGTCGGTGGATCGTCCTCGCGATCCTCTCCGGCAGCCTCCTGCTGATCTCCATGGACACCACGATCCTCAACGTGGCCTTCCCCTCCCTCGTCGGCGACCTCCAGCCGGGCGCGGTCCAGCAGCTGTGGATCATCGACATCTACGCGCTCGCCCTGTCCGGCCTGCTCGTCACCGCGGGCGCGCTCGGCGACCGCTGGGGCCGCAAGCGGCTGCTCATGACCGGCTTCGCGATCTTCTCGCTGGCCTCCCTGGTGGCCGTGCTGTCCACCGAGGCCTGGCACGTGATCGCGGCCCGTGCCCTGCTCGGCGTCGGCGGCGCGGCCATCATGCCCTCCACCCTGTCGATCCTGCGCAGCGTCTTCACCGACGCCAAGGAGCGCGCCTTCGCCCTCGCCGTCTGGGCGGCCGTCTTCGGTGGCGGCATGGCCTTCGGCCCGGTCGTCGGCGGGCTGCTCGTACAGGACTACGGCTGGCACTCGGCCTTCCTCCTCAACCTCCCCGTCGCCGCCGTGATCATGGCGACCGGTCTGCGCTACCTCCCCGAATCGCGTGCCCCGCGCACCACCGGCGCCTGGGACTGGTGGGGCGTCGGCCAGTCCATCGTCGGCATGCTCGCCCTCGCGGGCGGCATCAAGCAGCTCGGCAAGAGCGGTGTCGCCGACCCGCTGCCCTGGGCCCTGCTCCTCGTCGCCGCCGTGGCGCTGACCGTCTTCGTACGCCGTCAGCTGCGTGTGCCGAACCCGCTGCTCCAGGTGCGGCTGTTCGCCAAGCCGGCCTTCAGCGTCGCCGCCACCGCGATCTTCCTGCCGATGGTGGGCATGGGCGCGATCCTGTTCCTCGTCACCCAGTGGTTCCAGTACGGCCAGGGCTACACCCCGCTGGAGGCGGGCCTGCGCCTGCTGCCCGCACCGCTCGCGCTGATCGTCGCCTCGATGGTGGCCCCCACCCTCATGCAGCGCTTCGCGATCCGCCACGTGCTCGGCGCCGGACTGGTCGTACTCGCCGCGGGAATGGCCCTGCCCTGGGCGTTCCAGCAGTTCACCGACCTCGGCTACCCCGCCTTCGCCGCCGCGCTGACCGTCATGGGCCTCGGCGCCGGCATGGCCACCACGGTCGCCTCGGTGACGCTGATCTCCGCCGCCCCCGCGGCGGAGGTCTCCAGCGCCGCCGCGATCGAGGAGACCTGCTACGAACTGGGCTCGGCCATGGGCGTCGCCATCCTCGGTTCCACGGCCGCCGCCCTCTACCGGGGCAACCTGCCCGCCCTGGAACTGGACGGCCCCACCGCGGCCGCCGTACGGGACTCCGTGGGCGAGGCGGCGCACACCGCCGAGCGCCTCGGCGGCGCGGTCGGCCAGACCCTGCTCGACGCGGCCTCGCACGCCTACACCCTGGCGATCACACCCGCGTTCCTGATGGCGGGCGCCCTCGCCGTCGCCGCCGCGGCCACCACCTGGACGCTCATTCCGCACGACCTCCGGCCCACCGAGAACCACTGACCGACCTCGGGGGGTGTCCCGTGGATCACGCCGGATTCACGGCGCGATCCACGAGACGCCCCCCGGCTCCGCCGGCGCCGGGCCCAGCGTGGTGGTGCCCGGCGCCGCGCGGTGCCCGAGCCCCGTGCGGTACGCGTCCAGCGCCGCCTCCACCCGGCCCGTCCGCCGCAGCAGATCGCCCAGCAGCCGGCACAGGTCGGCCAGATCACCCGTCGCCCCGCTGCGCTCCAGCAGCGCCAGTGCCTGTACGTAGTGCCGCTCGGCGGCATCGGTCTCACCGCGCTCCTCGGCCATCAGCCCGAGGAGCCGGTGGGCACCGCCCGCGTGCACCGCTCCGTGCCGCTCGCCGAGCTCCAGCAGCGCGGACAGCAGCGCGGCGGCCTCCTCGTACCGGCCGAGCCGGCGCAGTACGTCCGCGAGCTCCACCTCCACCTGCGCCGTGTACAGGGCGGCCCGCCGGGCCGAGAGCATGGACCGGGCCGTGCGGAGCTCCTGCTCCGCCGAGGCGAGTTCGCCGTTCTGGGCCTGGACGTAGCCGCGCATCCAGTGGCAGTGCGCCAGATCGGTCCGCAGGCGCAGCTGCCCGTAGATCTCCTGGGCCTTGGCGAGGGAGGCGTCGGCGTCGGCGACCCGCCCCTCCGCGAGGAAGGTCCGTGCCACCTGCCGGTGCATCCCCGCCACCAGCGCCGGATCGCCGACCCGAGGGGCCAGCGCGAGCGCCAGTTCGGCGGCGCGCGCGGCGCGCGCGTGGGCGCCCATGTCGATGTACGGCCCGATCACCGCGGCATAGAGCAGCACCAGCGCCTCGGGATCGGCGAGCCCGCTCGCGCCCAGCTCCTCGATGGTGGATTCGAGGAGGTAGCAGGCGTAGCGCAGCTCGCCCGAGAGCAGGTGCGCGACGGCGCGTCCCCGGATCGGCCGGGCCCGCCGGGGGAGCGGCTCGTCGGCCAGCAGCCGCTCCGCCTCCTCGAAGTGACCTATCGCATCGGCCAGTTCGCCTGATTCCAGTGCGCACTCGCCCAGCCCGAGGCGGGCCTCCGCCTGCTCGGGTGCCAGGGCCAGTTCCTCCGCCCGGGCCAGCAGGCCCCGGTAGCGGTCGGCAGCCTCGTCGGCCTCGCCCGTGGCCAGGGTCTGCTGGGCGTCGGCGAGGGCGAGCCGCAGCTCCGTGGCCAGGTGGGCGGGGCGTCCCGTGGAGAGTTCCTCGTACGAGGTCCCCAGTCGCCCGGCGAGGTAGCGCAGCGCGGTCTCGGACGGGCGGACCTTGCCCGACTCCAGGGTGGAGATGTAGGCGGATGTGTACGAAGGCTCCGCCAACTGGCGCTGAGTAAGACCGAGTTCGCCGCGCAGGCGCTGAACTCTGCGCCCGATGTCGGCCGGTTCGTCCATGGAGACTCCCTGATCGCTCGAACTCCCCAGTATTCAGGGGGAGTGGGCCATTGCGCACGCCCCGGCACCCCGCCTAGTTTAAGCAGCTGCTTCACCGGACTTAACGCCTTGCTTAACTGCCTTTCACGGGGGAGGACTTCATGGACGTCGGTATGCGCCCGGGCGCGCGCGCCACCCTGCGCGCGGTCGCCGCGGCGGCCTGTGCGACGGCCCTGCTGGTGGCCGCGGGCCCGGCCCGCGCCGCGAGCGTCGAACCACCGGCGAAGCCGCGGGTGGCCGTCGAGATACCGGGGCCGGAACAGGGCGGCGACGCCGGATCCGGGCACGTCCTGGTCGCCCCGGGCGGAGCCGGACCGGCGAAGACCGCCGGCGGGCTGAGCCCGGCCGAACGGGCCGCCGACGGCGAGGTGGCAAAACCGGTCGACAACGGCCCCACCGCCGACCGCCTCGACGTCGTCGTCATCGGGGACGGCTACACCGCCGGCGAACTGGACCGCTTCCACGCCGACGCGGCCCGGAAGTGGGCCGAGGTGACGGCCGTCGAGCCGTACTCCACCTACCGCAACCTCTTCAACGTGTGGACCGTCGACGCGGTCTCCCACGACTCCGGAGTCACCGGTGACCCCGACCGCGCCACCGTGCGCGACACCGCCCTCGGTTCGTACTTCTGGTGCGAGGACATCGAACGGCTGCTCTGCGTGGACCAGGCCAAGGTCGACGCGTACGTGGCCAGGGTGCCGCAGGCCGACCTGGTGATCGTGCTGGCCAACAGTGCCAAGTACGGCGGCGCGGGCTACAACGAACGCAGCGCCACCCTGGGTTACGAGGGGATCTCGACGGCCTCTGCGGGCCACCCCAAGTCGGGCCAGGTAGCCATCCACGAGACGGGTCATTCGCTGGGCAAGCTCGCCGACGAGTACTTCTACCCGGGCGTCCCGGACTACGAGAAGTACACCGGCCCCGAGCCGGGCGAATCCAACGTCTCCGGCCTCCCCGCCGACCGGATGGCGACCCAGCGGGCCAAGTGGTACCGCTGGCTGGGCGAGCCGTCCCCGGACGGCGGCACGGTCGGCGCGTACGAAGGCGGCGGCTACTACGTGACCGGGCTGTACCGGCCCACCGACAACTCGATCATGCGGGTGCTCGGGAAGCCGTTCAACCTCCCCGGCGCCGAGTCGATGATCGCCGGCTTCTACCAGCACGCCAGGATCGTCACCGCGCTCACCCCGATCGACGGCACCCTGCGGCTGCGCGACCGGGCGAAGGTGGCCGTCCCGGCCCTGGAGAGTACGGACGGCCGCCGGCTGACGGTGCGGTGGTTCCTCGACGGCAAGGAGCTGAAGCGCTTCGAGGGCCGTACCGAGGTGGCCGTGGCGGAACTCCGGCTCTTCGACCTCCGCACGCACCGGCTGTCGGTGACGGCCGAGGACCGGACCCCGTCGGTGCGCGACCCGAAGATCATGAAGACCCTGCGCTCAACGGCCGGGTGGAGGGTCAGGCTCTAGCCGGTCGGCAAGGTGGCGGGCGATGAACCGCTCCCAGGTCAGGCTCTCCACGACGTGGGTCGGGATGCCGTAGTACAGCAGGCGCGGGCCGTCGCGGTCGGTGGTGACCGTTCCCTCGAAGGCGATGACGCGGTCGCCGTCAGCGGCGGGCCGCCCGCGCTCGGCGACGAAGGCAACCAGCTCCCGGGGGCTGGGCGAGCACTCGTAGCCGACGGGCATGTCCAACCAGCCGGTCACCTCGCACCAGTGGCATTCGTCGCCGTTGGCGTCCCACTTGCGGCCCCCGCACCGAGGGCACCGGTACCGGGTGCCGTCCTCGCTGATCGTCGCGGTCGCATACGGCAGGGGCCGGGTGGCGCGGGCTGCATCGGCGCCGAACTCCGGCTCGCCGTCTCGGTGCAGGCAGAAGTGGACGACCGGCATGCTGCGCTCCCCCTGGTGCGTTGTTGCGGCCTGCCGTCCGCCGAAGCGGCGGACACCGCCGATCGGCCCGACGAGCCAAGTGGTCACCCGCCGATTCAAGGGGACGGTCACACCCGCGTGCAACCGGTCCGCGACACGGCCGGGATCTTCCCGCCGGCGTCCCCTCGATCGGGCGCGGCTCGCGGAGGATCGCGACCGGCGGCGGTTCCGCCGCAGGTGGGCCGGGCCGCGCATAGGAGCAAAGTCACCCCCCTCGGCAGCGGTTGCCAGGCACCCGCCAGGTAGGGTCGTCTGAAATGTCCCCGGTCCACCCGCGGTCCCGGGGGCGTTCGCACCCGTCCCGGCACCACCCTTGCCCGGCGTCGTCCTGCCCTCCCCGGCCGCTGCGCGGCCGCCTGCCCGGAAACCGCTGAAATGAGTTCGAACGCCGCGCTCCGCCCGCAGCCCACGCCCACCCCCGCCGACCCCGCTCCGGCAGCCGACAGCGCTCCGGCGCGCCGGTGGCCCGGGCTCACCGTGCGGGCTCCGGCCAGGCCCGGCCCGGCGGCGGCCCTGCACAGCATCGCGGCGGCGACCACCGTGCTCCTGGGTCTCGTCGCGATCGGCGCGATGATCCACGAACCGGTGCTGATACCCCCGCTGGCCGCGAGCGCCGCACTGGTCCACAGCGCTCCGACCCTGCCGCTGGCCCAGCCGCGCAACGTGGTCATCGGCCACCTGCTGGGCAGTGCGGTGGGCTACGCCGTACTCGCGGCGGCGGGCAGCAGTGCCTGGGCGGCCGCCGTGGCGGCGGGGCTCACGCTCGGCCTCAACATGCTCGCCCGTACCCCGCACTCCCCGGCCGTGGCCACCGCTGTGATCATCGTGCTCCAGACGCCCGCCCCCGGCCGGTTCATCCCCCTGCTGTTCGGGGCGACCGTCCTGCTCGTACTGACCGGGTACGCCGCTTCCCGGGTGCGCCGGAAGGCTCCGACCTACCCCGTCTATTGGTGGTGACGCGGTAGGCCGGGGCTATGCCGACCCCGGAGCCGGCGCGGCCTGCGCGGCGGCCGTCGGGCCTGCGCCCGGTGTCGCGGAGGGCGCCGGGGCGGGCTCGCAGACGATCTCGTCGCGCGGGGTGTAGTGGGTGGAGTACTCCTCGCTCTTGACCTCCCGGCCGTCCTTGACGAAGATCCGGCCGACCTTGACGTCGAAGCCTTCCAGGGGCGTCTGGACCTCGCACTTCGGGCCGGAGTCCGTGTGCTTGGCGGGCGGGGTGACGTTGGTGCGCGGACCCTTGGTCGCGCGGATCTCGTCGTACTTCCTCGTCCCCAGCAGGGTGATCGTCAGCGAGGTGTCGGTCGACCGTGCCCGGACGTAGACGGCGTGGCCGGAGTCGTTGAGCCAGCGCAGGTCGAGGGTGCCCCAGGCGACGGTCGCCTCCCGGCCCTCGGGGTAGCGCTCGATGTAGAAGGAGTGCGCCCCGTGCTCGAGCGGCTTGAGACCGGCGAAGAACATGGCGTTGTACATCGTGGTGGCGACCGCGGACACGCCGCCGCCCGGCGACTTCACGTACCGGCCGTCGTTGATCATGATGCCGTCGACGAAACCGTTCTCCTTGGTCCGCTCGCCGACCGTGCGGTTGAAGCTCCACTCCTGCCCGGGCATCACCACGGAGCCGTTGATCAGCTCCACCGCCCGGCCGATGTTCTTGGACCGGTACGGGGCCGCCGGGAACTCGACGGTGAAGGAGGAGAGCTTCTCCTTGATGCCGAGGCGCTCCGCCTCCGCGTCGGTGAGCTGCGGCTGGACGGCCGTGGTGGCCACCGTGGCGCTCCGCTCGGCGCCCGAGCGGGTCAGCAGCGGCATCACGGCCCGGCCGAGGGCCTCCTCGGTGACCTGGTGCCCGGAGCGGCCGGACTCCGTGACCACGGCGCGGCCGTTCGCGTCGAGGCCGAGCACCGCGTCGCGCGGTGAGCTGGCGGCCTCCCCGAGCGGGCCGGCCACGGCGGGGTCGGCGAGCAGGCCGCCGGAGTCCAGAGCCGGTACGAGGCGTCCGGCGGAGTCGGGCTTCATCTTCAGGTGCTCGCCGAGGACCACCGGGCTGACCGGTACGCGGGTGTCGGCCACCGTGAGGGTGACGGGCCCGGAGACCGCCGGCTCCGCGAACTCGCGCAGGGCCCGCTCGGTCTCGTCGGCGCCCACGCGCGGCTCGGTGCGCCGGACCGGCAGTTCGAGCGGCCCGGCGTCCGGGCGGGGCCGGAGGTAGGCGTCCCGGAGGGTGTCGAAGGCCGCGTCCCGTTCGAGGGTCACCCCGCTCTGCGCGGCGACCACCTTCGGCCGGCCCGCGTCGAAGGCTATGGATCCGTCGCGGACCTGCTGCGCGGTGCTCTCGCCGAGCCTGTCCACCCCGGCGCGGGCGGTCTTCTCGTCCGTCCGGATCACGGGCTCGACGTCAGGGTTCCCGGAGGCGAACAGCCGGCCGATGACGCCGAACGGCCCGGGGCCCGAGCCGGCGGCGCGGTCGACCGTCGCGGCGGTGTCGAGGGACAGTCCGACGGCAGCCGGGGTGACCTCCTCGACGCGTTCGCCGATGCGCACGGTGACCGGAGCCGCGGCGCTCGGCCCGAGGGCGCCGGTCAGCTTGTGCTCCGCCGCCGCGGGGCTCATGCCGCCGATGTCCACGCCCCGTACCCGGGTGCCGGGGGCGAGGTCGTCCCCGGCCGCGAGTCCGGCGACGTAGAGACCGCCCAGCCCGAGGGCCAGGGCGCCGCCCGTCGTCATCGCGGCGATCCGCCAGTTACCTGTCCAGCTGCCCGCAGGTCGCACATCTCTCCTTGTGGCGCCGACCGGTCGCCGGGCGGCTCGGGGCCGCGGCAGGGGCGCGTAGATGACGGTTGAGGTCATCCATCATGACCACGGAAATCCGCGATTCGGGAGAGAAGGTAACGGTTCTCACAAAACGGGCAAAGGTGTCCCGGGTCAGGCCGCCAGGCCGTCGAGGACGAGGCGCAGGCCCAGTTCGAAGCCGCGGTCGTCGAGCGCGGCCAGGCCCTCCCCGGTGGCGGCCGACTCTGCGAGGGAGTCCGCGAGCGCCGGGTATGCGGGCCGGTACTCGGCGGCGGGGCGGGTGAAGCCCGCGGTGAAGGTCTCCAGTGCCGAGCCCAGTACCAGGTAGTCGATGGCGGCGGCCGCCTCGGCGGCCCGCGCCGGGGTGCAGCCCGCCCGGACGAGTGCCGCGAGCAGGGCGTCGTAGCCGCGCAGCGCCCGGTCCGCCTCGACCCGGCGCCGGGCCGCGGGCGCGATCGCGTTCGGGTGGCGCAGGTACACCCGGCGGTAGCCGCGCGCGTACGCCGCGATCCCCTCGCGCCAGTCGGGCCCGTCGAGCGGGCTCAGGTCGATCTCCTCGTTGATCAGTTCCGAGACCGCGTCCAGCACGTCCTCCTTGGACGCGACGTGGTGGTAGAGCGACGCGCCCCTGACCCCGAGCCGGTCGGCGAGCGTCCGCATCTTGAGGGCCTGGGGGCCCTCCTCGTCGAGGAGTTCGAGGGCCGCGCGGGCGATGTTCCCACGGCTGAGCAGCGGCTGGTTCGGACGGCCCACGTGTGATCCCCCTCGTCGGTGGCCGTCAGGTTACCCGTTGGCAGGGTCTTCCCCTGAGGTCCGGGTCGGGTTAAGGTCCCCGCAATCCCGCAACCTAACGACGTTAGATTTAGCTGCCGGGACGCGCCGGGCCGTCCTGGCGCGCCCCGGCGCCTTGAGAGGTACGCATGCCAGACCTTCCCTCCCCCCGTACGGACGCGCTCACGGGCGCCGTCACGGACGCGAGCACCGATACGGACGCGGCCCGGCTGACCGACCTGGGCTACACCCAGGAGCTGAACCGCAGCCTCGGCGTCCTCGGCAACATCGCCATGGGCTTCGCCGTGGTCTCGCCGGTCGTGGCCCTGTACGCCGTCTCCATGGTCGGCACGATGATCGCCGGGCCCGCCTGGGTGTGGGCACTGCCGATCGTGCTGCTGGGCCAGTGCCTCGTCGTGAACGTCTACTCCGAACTCGCCTCCCAGTGGCCGCTCGCCGGCGGGCCCTACCAGTGGGGACGCCGGCTGCTCGGCCCGTCCTTCGGCTGGATGAGCGGCTGGGTGTGGCAGTTCGCCGTCATGTTCGGCAACACCACCGTCGCCTACCTGGCGGCCCCCTGGGTCTTCGCCCTCGTCGGCGTCACCCCCACACCAGGCACCATGGTCGCCGTGGCCGCCGGGATCCTGCTGGCGTGCATGCTCGTGAACGCGTACGGGATCAGGATCCTGAGCCTGTTCGTCTCCCTGGGCATCGCCGCCGAGGCCATCGCCTCCGTACTGGTCGGCTTCGCGCTCCTGCTGTTCTTCCGCGAGCACGGCTTCTCCCTCTTCACCGAGACCCTCGGCGCCGAGGAGCTGTCCGGCGGATCGACCACGATGGCCTTCCTGGCCGTCCTGGCGGTCGCGGGCTGGGGGTTCATCGGCTTCGACGCCTGCGTCTCCACCGCAGAGGAGACCAAGGACGCCGGCCGGCAGGTGCCGCGCGCCATGTGGTGGGCGCTGCTCAGCGTCGGCGTCGTCGTCATCCTCAACGCGATGGCCGTGGCCCTCGCCCACCCCTCGCCCGAGGCGGTCGTCGCCGGCGAGGACCTCGACCCGGTGACCACCGCCGTCACCACCGCCTTCGGCTCCTGGTCGGACAAGCCCTTCGTCGCGGTGGTCCTGGTCGGCTTCCTCGCCTGCGCCATGGCCTCCCAGGGCGGCGCCGCCCGCGGCGTGTACTCGCTGGCGCGCGACGGCGTCTTCCCCTTCTCCCGTCACGTGCGCAAGGTCAACCGCCGTCAGGCCCCCATCGGCGGCCTGATCGCCTCCACCCTCGTCAGCTGTACCGGCCTGCTGCTCGGCCTGAACGCCACCGCCATCGGCAGCCTGATCGCCTTCGGCACCGCGGCCACCTTCCTGCCGTTCTTCCTGGTCAGCCTGGCCGCGCTCATCGCCCGGCTGCGGGGCACCTGGGTCCCGTCCGGGCACATCCGGCTCGGGCGCAAGGGCACCTTCCTGAACGTCCTGGCCGTGCTCTGGACCGCCTTCGAGGTCGCCAACGTCTGCTGGCCGCGCGCCGTCCTGGCACCGCCCGGAGCCCCCTGGTACCAGGTCTGGGCGGGTCTGATCGGCACCGGCGCGGTGATCACGGCCGGACTGCTCTACCTCGCGGTCAAGAAGCCCCACCACGCGCTGCGCACCGCACCGGCGGGAGAGCGGAGCGAGGGAGTCCCGGCGGCCGACCGGGCCTGATGCGCCCCTGATCCGCCTCCGATCGGGGTCTGATCGGGGTCTGATCCACCCCTGATCCACCCCTGCTCCGCCTCTGATCCGCAGATTCCCCTTGATTCAGGCATCCGCTTCACATCGAAGGAGTAATGGCATGGACCTGCCATACGTGCGCGTCCCGCGCATGACGCGTCGGGGCTTCGGCGCCGCCGCACTCGCGGCCGCCGCGGTTCCCCTGCTCGGCCGCACCGCCTTCGCCGAGGCGAGCGCGGAGCCGCTCCACGCTCCGGCCGAATGGGAGCCGCACGCGGGCTGCGTGATGGCCTGGCCCTGGGACCGGAACGTCGGCTGGGGCTCGCTGCTCGCCGACGTCCAGGCCGAGATCGCCGGGATCGCCCGGGAAATCGCCCGCTTCGAGCCGGTGATCATGGTCGCCGAACCGGGCACGGCCGCCGAGGCGCGCCGGCAGTGCGGCAGCGCGGTCACCGTCATCGAGTACCCGGTCAACGACTGCTGGACCCGGGACACCGGACCCCTCTTCGTGGTCAACCCCGGCAACACGCACCGCACCGGGGTCGACTTCGGGTTCAACGGGTGGGGCGGGAAGTACCCGTACGACAAGGACGACTTCCTCCCCGTCGGCGTCTGCGCGCACCTGGGCGATCCCCGGACGCCGGTCGGCATGGTCCTGGAGGGCGGGTCGGTCATCACCGACGGCCAGGGCACCCTCGTCACCACCGAGGAATGCCTCCTCAACCCCAACCGCAACCCGGGCATGACCCGTGCCCAGATCGAAGCCCAGCTGCTCGTCTCGTACGGAGCGAGCACGGTGGTCTGGCTGCCGTACGGCCTCCACCACGACGACATCACCAACGGCCATGTCGACCTCGTCGCCGCCTACCTGGGACCGGCAAGGATCCTGCTCCACACCCAGCCGGATCCGGCCGACCCCAACCACGCCCGGATGGCCGCCAACAAGGCGGTGCTCCAGGCCGCGACCGACGCCTGCGGCAGGCCCTTCCAGGTGGTGGAGATGGAGCACCAGCCGCACTTCCGGCACAAGGGACTGCTGGTGGAGACCTTCAGCTACACCAACTACTACCTGACCTCCGGCAGCGTCGTCGTCCCGCTCTCGGGCGAACCGGCCGACGCGCTCGCCCTGGCGCGGTTCGCGTCGCTCTTCCCCAGCCGCCAGGTGGTCGGCACCCCGGCACGCACCCTGGCCTGGGGCGGCGGTGGTGTCCACTGCGTGACCCAGCACGTGCCACGCGTGCAGTAGTAGCGGTAGCAGCAGCAGTACGGGAGAGCGCGGAAACGCTCCGGCCGGGGGCCGCCGCGATGGGGGGCGCGGCGGCCCCCCCCCGGGGGTCGGCCCCGGGGGGGGGGCCGTCAACAATGGGTGCAAGACCCCGGCCGCCAAAACGCCCACCAGCGCCCTCCGCGCCA
>NZ_JBIWFI010000015.1:31917-90435 GCF_044762985.1 Streptomyces sp. NPDC096339
CACGGGTCGCCCCCGCCGGGCCCCGGGGTGTTTTTTGGGGTTTCGGGGGGGGGGGGGGGGGGGGGGCGCCCCGGGGGGGGGGGGGGGCGGGGGGGGGGGGGGGCGGCCCCCCCCCCGGCCGGGGTACGGCACGTGGGAGGGGACGGACTACATGGGGTCCATGCCCCGGTCGTCCATACGGCCCTCCTGCTCGCTCTGCTCCTGGAGGCGGCGCGCCTTCTCCTTCAGCCGGCGGCGCTCTTCCGGGTCGGTCGAACGCTCGGCCGCGTCGTTCAGCTCCTTGGCCTTCATGCGCATCTGCTGGGACCGGCCGCGGGACTCGCCTGAAACGCTCATGATCGCTCCTTGGATCAGTGGGGGAGAGCGGGCGGATTCAGCGAATCAGCACCGCCGCGCGCACGCATCTCGAACCGTCACCGAGCGTGATCCGGGGCCGCTGCGGCGGGGCGCCGACCGCGCGCGAATGGCCGACCGCGGATGCCGGAGCCCGGCCCCTCGGCGAACCTGTGGGGGTGAGCCGAACCGACCCGGACGAGCACGCCGGCCCCGTCGCCGCCCCCGGCGCCAGCGCCGCCCCCGGCGCCAGCGCCGCCCCCGGCCCCAGCGCCGGCACCCGCATCACGCTGCGGGTCAACGGCGCCGAGTACGCCCTGGAGATCGACCACCGCGTCACCCTCCTCGACGCCCTCCGCGACCACCTCGGCCTCACCGGGGCGAAGAAGGGCTGCGACCACGGCCAGTGCGGCGCCTGCACCGTCCTCCTCGACGGGCGGCGGGTCTGCGGCTGCCTGCTGCTCGCGGTCGCCCAGGACGGCGCCGACATCACCACGGTGGAGGGGCTCTCCGCGACCACGACCGGCGCCGAGCTCCAGCGGGCGTTCGCCGCCCGCGACGCCTTCCAGTGCGGCTTCTGCACACCCGGCCAGCTCTGCTCCGCCGTCGGCGCCCTCGCCGAAGCGGCCGCCGACCCCGACGGCCCGCTCACCCTCACCGAGCAGGAGACCAGGGAACGGCTCAGCGGCAACCTCTGCCGCTGCGGGGCCTACCCGGCCATCGTCCGCGCCGTCCTGGACGTCGCCCGGTGAAGCCCTTCGGCTACGTGCGCGCCGCCACCCTCCGGGAAGCCGCCGAGGCCCACGCCGCCCACCCCGGCTCCCGCTACCTCGCCGGCGGCACCAACCTCGTGGACCTCATGAAACTGGGCGTCGAGACCCCCGGCACCCTCGTCGACATCTCCCGTCTCCCGCTCGACGCCATCGAGGAGCGCCCCGGCGGCGCCCTGCTCGTCGGAGCCACCGCCCGGGGCAGCGACGTGGCCGCGCACCCCCTCGTACGAACCCGCTACCCGGCCCTCGCCGAGGCCCTGCTCGCCGGAGCGTCCGCGCAGCTGCGCAACGTCGCCACCACCGGAGGCAACCTCCTCCAGCGCACCCGCTGCACGTACTTCCAGGACCTCTCCAAGGCGTGCAACAAGCGGGAGCCCGGCACCGGCTGCTCCGCGCTCGACGGGGTCCACCGCGACCACGCCGTGCTCGGTCACTCCACCCACTGCGTCGCCACGCACCCCTCGGACCTGGCCGTCGCCCTCGCGGCCTTCGACGCCGGGATCGAGCTCTACGGCCTGCACGGCACCCGCACCGTGCCGGCCACCGCCTTCCACCGCCTGCCCGGGGACCACCCCGAGCGGGACACCGCGATCCGGGACGGCGAGATCATCACCGGGGTGCTGCTGCCCGCAGCCGTGCCCGGAGCCCGCTCCCGCTACCGCAAGGCCCGCGACCGGGCCTCGTACGCCTTCGCGCTGGCCTCCGTCGCCGCCGTCCTCGACATCGACGCCGGATCCGGCCTCGTCCGCCGCGCCGCCCTCGCCTTCGGCGGGCTCGCCCACCGGCCCTGGCGCGCCACCGCGGCCGAGCGGGCGCTGTCCGGGGCCGCGCCGACCCCGGAGACCTTCCGACGGGCGGTCGAGGCGGAACTGGCCGAGGCCCGGCCGCTGCGGGACAACGCCTTCAAGGTCGTACTGGCCCGCAACCTCGCCTGCGACGTGCTCGGCGCCCTCGCCCGGGACGCCACCGCTTGAACACCACCGCTTGACCTCCGCAGCCTCGAAGAGGAGCAGCCCCCATGCCCCCGCACCCCGCACTCGGCACCCCCACCGTCCGCGCCGAGGGCCCGGAGAAGGTCACGGGCGCCGCCCGCTACGCCGCCGACCACAGCCCGCCCGGACGCGCCCACGCCTGGCCCGTCCCCGCCACGATCCCGCGCGGACGCGTCACCGCCGTCGACACGGCCGCGGCCCTGGCCCTGCCCGGCGTGCTCGCCATCCTCACCCCGTACGACGCGCCGCGCCTGGGGCCCTGGGAGGACCCCACCCTCCACGTCCTCCAGGACCCGGCCGTCCCGCACCGCGGCTGGTACGTGGCCCTCGCCGTCGCCGACACCCCGGAAGGCGCCCGCGCCGCCGCCGAAGCGGTGCGCATCGAGTACGCGCCCGAGCCGCACGACGCCGTCCTGTACGAGGACCACCCGGCCGCCCACACCCCCGAGGAGGTCAACGGCGGCTACCCCGCCCTCCGTGAGCAGGGCGACCCGGACGCGGCGCTCGCCGCCGCACCCGTACGGATCGACTGCGCGTACGCCGTGCCGCCGCTGCACAACCACCCCATGGAGCCGCACGCCGCCACCGCCGTCTGGGACGCCGCCCGGGGCAGGCTCACCGTGTACGACTCAAGCCAGGGCACGGGCCTGGTCCGCAAGACGCTCTCCGCGCTCTTCGGTCTGCCCGAGGACCAGGTCGAGGTCCACGCGGAACACGTCGGCGGCGGCTTCGGCAGCAAGGGCACCCCGCGCCCCCACGTCGTCCTGGCCGTCATGGCCGCCCTGCGCACCGGCCGCCCCGTCACCCTCGCCCTGCCCCGGCGCCACCTGCCCGCCACGGTCGGGCACCGCGCGCCCAGCCTGCACCGGATCGCGCTGGGCGCCCGCCGCGACGGCACCCTCACGGCCCTCACCCACACCGTCACCAGCCACACCTCCCGGGTGCGGGAGTTCGTCGAGCAGTCCGCCGTGCCCAGCCGGATCATGTACGCCGTACCGGACATCCGCACCCGCCACCGCGTCGTCCCCCTGGACGTCCCCACCCCCTCCTGGATGCGGGCTCCCGGTGAGACCCCCGGCATGTACGCCCTGGAATCGGCCATGGACGAACTCGCCGACGCCCTGGGCATGGACCCGGTCGAGCTGCGCATCCGCAACGAGCCCGCCGTCGACCCGGACAGCGGCCGCCCCTTCAGCAGCCGCCACCTCGTCGAATGCCTGCGCGAGGGCGCGGACCGGTTCGGCTGGACCGCCCTGCGCACACCGCGGCGGGAGGGGCCGCTGCTGTGCGGGGTGGGCGTGGCCTGCGCCACCTACCCCGTCTGGATCGCCCCCTCCACGGCACGCGCCCGGGCCAGGCCGGGCGGCGACTACCTCGTCGAGCTCAACGCCACCGACCTCGGCACCGGCGCCCGCACCGTCCTGATCCAGGTGGCCGCCGACGCCCTCGGGGTCCCGGCCGGCTCCGTCGCCATCGCCATCGGCAGCACCGGCCTCCCGGCGGCCCCCCTGGCCGGTGGCTCCGCCGGCACCGCCTCCTGGGGCTGGGCCGTCCACGAGGCCTGCACCGCACTCGCCTCACGCCTCGCCCGCCACCAGGGGCCGCTACCGCCCGAAGGGCTCTCCGCGACGGCCGACACCACCGCGGCGGCCAAGGCGAAGCCCCCGTACGCCCGGCACTCCTTCGGCGCCCACTTCGCCGAGGTCCGGGTCGACACCGTCACCGGCGAGGTACGCGTACACCGCCTGCTCGGGGTCTACGCGGCCGGGCGCATCCTGAACCCGGCCACCGCCCGCTCCCAGTTCGTCGGGGGCATGGTCATGGGCCTTGGCATGGCCCTGACCGAACACGGCTCGGTCGACGCGGCCTACGGGGACTTCGCCGAGAGCGACCTGGCCGCCTACCACGTGCCCGTGCACGCGGACGTACCCGACATCGAGGCGCACTGGATCGAGGAGCACGACGAACACGTGGGCCCGCTCGGCGCCAAGGGCATCGGCGAGATCGGCATCGTCGGGGTGGCCGCCGCGATCGGCAACGCCGTCGCCCACGCCACCGGACACCGGCTGCGCGGCCTGCCCCTCACCCCCGACCGGATGTCGGCCGTCCTCGGCTGACCTCAGTCCGTGTCCGCCCCGAGGGCGGTGGTGAGGGTGAACAGGGCCCCGTCCGGGTCGCGGAGCGTCACCCACCGCTCCTCGGCGTTCGAGACGATGTCCGAGACGGTCCGCCCGCCGAGCGCGACGGCCGCCTCGATCGCGGGCCGCAGCTTCGGCACCCGGAAGTGGACGTGCCAGCGCGGCCGGGTGTGGGAAGAGTAGGAGGCCAGCTCGACCGGGCCGCTGTTGAGCCGGGCGACGGGCACGCCGTCCTGCCGCAGCACCACCTGGTCCTCCTCGTAGCTGACCTCGCAGCAGCCGGGGCGCTCGGTGGCCCACTCCAGCACCGCTCCGTAGAACATCGCCGCGTCCAGGGCATTGCGCGTGCGCAACTCCAGCCAGGCCGGCGCCGGGCCCTTGCCCACCCGCCAGTCCGCGGCCACGTCGCCCTCCCAGATCCCGAAGACCGCGCCGTCGGGGTCGGCCACCAGGGCCCCCCGGCCACCCGACTCGAAGGAGACCGGACCGACGGCGATCGTGCCGGTCCGCTCCCGGATGCGGTCCACCGCCACGTCGGCGTCGTCGACGGCGAAGTACGGGGTCCAGGCCACCGGGACCGCGAGGTCCCCGGCGAGGGCGCCGATGCCCGCCACCGGGACACGGTCCAGCAGTGCCACCGAGAAGGCCTCGCCGAGGCGGGCCGGGCGGAACCTCCAGCCCGCGACCGCACCGTAGAAGCGCTGGGCCGTGTCGAGGTCGCGGGCCATCAGGCTCACCCAGCACGGCGCCCCGAAGACCTCCCGCGTCGAAATCTCCACCGCTCGCTCCATCCCTCGCGCACCCCCTGTCCCATTCTGGTCCTTTTGGGGACGACCCACCCGGTCGACCGACTCCTTCGTATACGAGAAGTGGCCCGAAATCACGCTCCGTGGTGATCCCGCGCCGCTAGCCTCGGTACCGGACGCGCACCCGCACCCTCGGAAGGCAGGTCTCCCATGGCCGGTTCCCCGGTTCCCGCGAATCCCGCCACTCCCTCCACCCCCGCGAACCCCGTGGTCCCCGTGATCGACCTCGGGCCGTGGCGGTCCGGCGATCCCGACGCCCGGGCCCGTACGGCCGCGCGTGTCGACGAGGCCCTGCGCGCGGCCGGATTCCTGCTCGTCACCGGGCACGGCGTGGACCCCGCGCTGCCCGCCCGGATCCGGGAGGCCGCGGCATCGTTCTTCCGGCTCCCGGCCGCCGCGAAACAGCCGTACGCGGTCACGGTCGGCGGGCGGGGCTGGCTCGGGCCGGGTGCCGAGGCCAACAGCTACGCGGAGGGGGAGCCCTCTCCGCCCGACCTCAAGGAATCCTGGTCCTTCGCGGCCGACGAGCCCACCGGGATCCCCTCCGTGGACGACGAATGGTTCCGCCCCAACACCTGGCCGGCCGAGGTTCCCGAGCTGCGGCCGCTGGTCGAGGAGTACCTGGGCCTGATGCGGGCCCTCTCCGACGAACTGCTGGAACTGCTGGCCACGGCACTCGGGCTCGCCGAGGACCACTTCACCCGCCACACCTCACACCCCACCTGGGGGTTCAACCTCAACTGGTACCCCGGCGCCGACACCGTCGGCCCGCCGCTGCCCGGCCAGTTCCGCATCGGCGCCCACACCGACTTCGGCACCGTCACGGTCCTCGACCGCCAGCTCGGCTCGGGCGGACTCCAGATCCACACCGACGCCGGCGGCTGGCAGGACGCGCCCTTCGACCCGGCGGCGCTCACCGTGAACATCGGCGACCTCATGGCCCGCTGGACGGGCGACCGCTGGCGGGCGGGCCGCCACCGGGTGCTGCCGCCGCCCGTCCACAGCCCGGCCGAGGAACTGATCTCCCTGGTCTACTTCTACGAATGCGACGCGCACACCCGTGTGGAGTCCCTGCCCGCCCCCATCGGCCGGATCGCGCACGACCCCGTCGACTCCCACGTGTACCTGCGGGGACAACTGGACGCGATCAGCGTGCCTGCGACTTCTGAATGACCACGCCCGGGGGAGCCCTCCTGTGGTGGGATCCAGGGATCGTCCCGGGAGTTGACGCTCCGGCGAGCGTCGGTCCGTAGGTTCGGCGTGTGAACCGAAACCGGATGAACCGTCATCGAACAGCCGCCGCCGCCACGTTACTGGCCCTCCTCCTGCCCGTCCCGCTGGCCGCCGCCGGGACGGCCGCCGCCGGGACGGCCGCGGCCGCCGACGCGCCGGCCGCCGCGACCGACAGCCGGCGCGGCGCACCGGAACTCCCGCGTCCCACGGGCCGTTTCGCCGTCGGACAGGACACCCTCCACCTCGTCGACCGCAGCCGTACCGATCCCTGGGCGCGGTCCGGGCCGAGGGAGCTGATGGTCACGATGCGCTACCCCGCCCGCCGTGACACCGGCGGCACCGCGCGCTACCTCACCAGGGAGGAGGCCCGGCTGCTGCTGGTCGACCGGGGGCTCGACAAGGTGATCCCGGTCGAGACGCTGGCCGGCACCGTCACCCATTCCCGGCCGGGCGCACGCCCCATCGCAGGCAAGTACCCGCTGGTCGTCCTCTCCCCGGGCTTCACCGTGCACCGCTCCACGCTCACCGCGCTCGCCGAGGAGCTGGCCTCCCGCGGCTACGTGGTCGCCTCCGTGGACCACGCGTACGAGAGCGTGGGGACCGCCTTCCCCGGCGGGCGGGTGCTGGAGTGCCTGGCCTGCGAGCGGGTCGAGGCGGGGACCCCGATGAAGGCGGTCAGCGACAACCGCGCCCGGGACGTGTCGTTCCTCCTGGACCGGCTGACCGGACGCGACCCCCTCTGGCGCCACTCCGGAGTCATCGACGCGCAGCGCATCGCCATGGCGGGCCACTCCATCGGCGGCGCCTCCGCCGTCGCCGCCATGGCGACCGACCCGAGGATCCGCGCCGGGATCAACCTGGACGGCGGACTCGCGACGCCCGTCCCCGCGGCCGGGCTCGGCGGGCGCCCCGTCATGCTGGTCGGCGCGCAGGAGCGGGGCCCCGGCGGCAACAAGACCTGGGACGACAACTGGCCCCTGCTCGACGGATGGAAGCGCTGGATCACCTTCACCGGCTCCGGCCACTTCACCTTCTCCGACTTCCCGGCGATCGGCGAACGGCTGGGCCTGCCGGTCGACCCGAACGCCCCGCTCCCCGGCACCCGCTCCGTCGAACTGACCCGCCGCTACGTCACCGCCTTCCTCGACCTGCACCTGCGGGGCACCCCGCAACCCCTCCTCGACGGGCCGACCGCCGACGCCCCGGAAGTCCGCTTCCACACCCCCTGACCAGGGCCGGGCCGGCCGCGGCAGCCACCCCCGGGGCCATGGCGGGGGCCGATTACGCCGATCCGCCGAACTTCGGCAGGATGGGGCCATGACCGAGATCCGCACCCCCCGACTCCTCCTCCGCCGCTGGACCGACGACGACCTCGTCCCCCTGTCGGAGATCAACGCCGACCGGGAGGTGATGCGCTGGATCGGCGACGGTTCCACGCTCGACCTCGACCAGACCGCCGAGGAGATCGAGCGCATGGAGGAGGAGTGGGACGAGGAGGGCTTCGGGCTCTTCGCCGTCGAACTCCTCGCCTCGGGCGAACTGATCGGCGTCGTCGGCCTCACGGTGCCGGACGGCCCGCCGGAGGTCCTCGCGGACATCGCGATCACCTGGCGCCTCGGCCGCCAGTACTGGGGCCAGGGCTACGCCTCCGAGGCCGCCCAGGCCTCGCTGGAGTTCGCCCTCCAGGACCGCGGACTCGACCGGGTGATCGCCGTGAACCGGGCCGGCAACGAGGAGTCCGAGAACGTCATCCGCAAGCTCGGCATGGAGCACGAGCGCGACACCACCGACCCCGAACACCACCACCTCCTGCAGATCCACGGCATCGACCTCACCGAGTACGAGGCCTGATCCCACGCACCACGCGCCGCCCGGCCGCATCAGCCGATCGGATGACCCGGGGATCCTCCGGACCGCTCGCGGGCTCCGGCCTGCGGGCGGACCGGGCCGGCGCCCCGGCCGGGCGACGATGGACCGGGGCAGCGGGAGGGCTGATCAGGACCCTCCGTCCGGCCCCGGAGCCGAGAGGGACACCATGAAGACGCACGACCGACAGCTGCTCGACGGCGCCCGGCGCGGCGACCCGGCGGCGGTGGGCGCCGCACTCGCCGCGGGCGCCGCCGTCGAGGCCCGCGACGACCAGCTGCGCACCGCTCTGCTGCTGGCCGCGCTCGGAGACCACCTGGCCGTCGCCGAGCTGCTGATCGCCGCCGGAGCCGACCCCAACGCCCCCGACTCGCGCGAGGACAGCCCCTGGCTGGTCACCGGCGTCACCGGCAGCGTGCGGATGATGCGGCTGCTGCTGCCCGCCGGGCCCGACCTCAAGCAGCGCAACCGCTTCGGCGGGATCTCCCTCATCCCCGCCGCCGAGCGCGGGCACACCGCGTACGTGCGCGCCGTGCTCGACGAGACCGCCATCGACGTGGACCACGTCAACCGGCTCGGCTGGACCGCACTGCTGGAGGCGGTGATCCTCGGCGACGGCGGCCCGCGCCACGAGGAGATCGTCGGCCTGCTGCTCGCGGCGGGCGCCGACCCCGCACTGGGCGACCACGACGGCGTGACCCCCTACGAGCACGCCGCCCGCCGGGGCTTCGACGGCATGGCCCGCCTCCTGCGCGCGGCCGCGGCGGAGCGGGAGACCGGCCGGTGAACGGCCGCGCACGTGCCGCCCGTACGGCCTTCGCCTCGCTCGCCGCGGCCCTGCTGCTCGGCGCGTGCACGCAGGCCGCCACCTCGGCACCCGCCCCGGCACCGTCCGCGGCCTCCCCGCTGCCGGCCGGCGCGCCGACCCCGCAAGGGCTGCTGCTGACCGCCGACTTCGGGGCCGACACCGTCACCTTCGTCGACCCGCGGCGCGGCGCGGTCGCCTCCGTCACCGTCGGCCGGGCCCCGTACGGGCTGGCCGTCGGCGCGGACGGCCGCGCCTGGGTGGCCACGGCCGAGGGCGTCGCCGTGGTCGACACCCGCACCCGGAGCCGGGTGGCGGACATCCCGTACCGCACCGCCACCGGCCCGGTCGGCGACGGGGAGTACCGAGGCGGCGGCATGGGCATCGCGCTCTCACCCGACGGCGCGCACGCCTACGTCGGGGTCAACGTCCCCGGCGGGAACGGCGTCCTGGAAGTCGTCGACACGGCCACGAGCACGGTCACCGCCGTCGTACCGGTGGGGCGGCGCCCCTTCGACGTGGACGTGTCGCCCGACGGCTCCGAGGTCTACGCCACCGGCCACGACTCCTTCGACGTCACCGTGGTCGACACCGCCTCGCTGCGGCCGCGACGCATCGAGGTCGCCCCCTACGGAACGGAGGGCGGGCTGGGCTCCTGGCTCAAGCCGCACTACACGGCCGTCCGGCCCTCCGACGGCATGCTGCTGCTCCCCTTCGAGGGCGAGCGGCTCGCGGTGGTCGACCCGCGCACCGGCCGCACGGCCATCGAGCCGATGACCGCGGACACCCACCAGCACGGGGTCGAGCTCACGCCCGACGGCCGCCTCCTGGTGGTCGGCACCGGGGCGGTGGAGCCCGGCAAGGGCAAGGGCCCCTCCCTGACGGTCCGTTCCCCGGACGGCACGGAGCGCGTGTACCCGCTGGACGGCCCGCACGAGACGGTGGCGGTCTCCCGCGACGGCCGCACCGCCTACGTCACGGGCGGCTACACCCGCGACGGCTACTGGAACGGCATCACCACGGTCGACCTCACCACGGGCACCACCCACCGCCTCCCGGCGGGCAACCGGCCCCTGGGCATCGCCGTCCTCTGAACCGGGCCCCGCTCAGACGGACCGGCCGCGCCGGAACCAGCGGCGCGGCGCGGCCTCCTGGGAGGCGGCCGGCCGGGGCTCCTCTCATTCTTCGGAACTTCTCGCGTCACTTCTGCATACATCTGGCGCACGTTCCCCTAGCCTCCCCGCGGCGCGGCACGACCCTGGGGAGGGAACCTTGAAGAAGGCCACGATGTTCGTCCTGGCGGCCGGCGTTCTGCTGACGGGCTGCGGCGAGGAGCCGGATTCCCGCAAGGCGTACGAGAAGGCATACGAACACGCGCGGCACCTGAACGAGGGGTTCGACGGCCGGGAAGCTCCGGGGAAGGACGGGCCGACCGCCCTCGCGCTGTGTGCGGGCAAGCGCGGTGGTGACGAGCCCGAATCCGTTCGGCTCGCGTCCTGGTCCGGATGCATGGACGGGGCCATGAGGAAGCCGAGCCGCGCCGACTCGTACGAGGAGCGACCGTGAGACGTCACCGCGATCCCCGGACGTTCCCGCTCAGGCGGGTCTCGTGCCCGGGGCCTGGGCGGCGCGGCCCGTGCGGATCTCGGCGAGGGCCGCGGTGTGCAGGGACTCCGGGGCGCCGTGGTGGGGGAGTGGGCTGCCCGTGAGGGTGTACCACTCGTCGGCGTCCTTGTACTGGACGTCGAACCGGACCCGGTCCCCGGGCAGCATCGTGGTGCGCAGGGTGAGCGGCCCGGTGACGACGCCGACCTCGTCGGTCATGGCGCCGCCCGGGCCGGCGGTCACGTCGTCCTGCCAGCGGAGCGCGTCCGTCATGAGGCGCAGGTGTCCAGCATCGTGGTGAGCATCTTCTTCTCCGGTTCGGTGACGGTCAGCCCGTACGTGGACTTCACGGTGGTCCAGGCCCGCCCGTACTGGCACCAGCTCGACTTGTCCGGCGGCTGCCACAGGTCCGGGCTCTGGTCGCCCTTGGAACGGTTCGAGGCCGCGGTCACGGCCAGCAGCTGAGGGTGGGTCAGGTCGTTGGCGAAGGCCTTGCGCCTGGCGGCGTCCCAGCCGGCCGCGCCGGAGCGCCAGCCCTCCGCGAGCGGGACCATGTGGTCGATGTCCATCTTCGCGGCGTCGGTGACGACCACCCCGTCGTACAGGCTCTTCCAGGTGCCGGACACCGCCCGGCACTCGGCGTCCTGCGTGACCTCCGTGCCGTCGCGCTTCAGGATCACCTCACGGGTGTCGCACTTGTTCCCCTGCTGGGCCCAGTGCGTGAACTTGTCCCGGCTGTAGCCGGCCATGCTGCCCACCGGCGCCACCTTCAGCCCCGCCAACTGGGTGCGGGCGACGGCGACGGTGACCATTCCCGGCAGTACCTCACCGCCGGCGGGCTTCGCGTCGGCGGGCGCCGACGACGCCGCTCCGGACGGCTTCGCGTCCGGGGCACCGGAACCCGCCGTTCCCGAACAGCCGGCCACCGTCAGCAGCAGCGCGGCCGCCACCACCGCACCGCGCACCCTCGTATGACGTCCCATAACCCCACCCCGAGCAGGCCCCGCTCCACAACCGACCCCAGAAGACTACCCAGAACCGGACATAAAACCGGCCGGGGACCCTCCGGTGGGCGTTGTCAGTGCCGCTCGCTAGTCTCCCGACATACCGCAGCTCAGGGGGGATTCGTCCCCCCTGTCAGGGCTGCGCGGATCCGTTCGGGACAGGCAAGCGAGGGGCACGGTCTGATGGCATGGCTGGCGGCGGGCGAGGGGTACGAGATCTCCCTCGTGGAAGGGCGGGTGGCGGCGCGGTCCACCACCGGCCGGGCGGCGGGACGGCAGTTGAAGTCACTGCCCAAGGCCCTCAGGGAACACCCCGAGGTGGACCGGCTGCGCCGGCTCTCCGAATGGCTCGACCGGCACGCCGCGGCCTGCGCCGCCCAGGTCGACACCTGGATGGTCTCCTCGCTCCCGGTCCCCACCGAACTGCTCGCCCGGGTCTGGCCGGACGAGGCCTGGCAGCGCGCGCTGCGTGACGTGGCCGTCGTCGGCGACGACCCGGACGAGGTCGGCTTCCTGCGGGACGCCACCGAGTCCGGCGAGCTGAAGGTGGTCAACCTCGACGGCGAGACCGTGAGGCTCTCCCCGCGCACGGTCACCCTCCCGCACCCCGTGCTGCTGCCCGACCTGGACGACGTACGGGAGTTCGCCGCCGAACTGGGCATCGCGCAGGGGGTCGAGCAGATCCACCGGGCCACCTGGCAGAAGCCCGACGGGCTCGCCGGCAACGCCACCGAGGTCCGCGACTACGCGGGCGGGAAGTTCCCCACCCGCTTCAGCCTCGCCGCCCGGGCCACGAGCCTCGGCTACCGCGTCTCCGGCGGCTACGCCACCTGCAAGGTCCGCGACTCGGGCCGCGGCACGGAGGCGGCGGTGTGGATCGGCGAGCCCTACTACGAGGACGAGACCACCACCGGCGCCCTGAGCTGGCACGACGAGAACGGCCGGGCGGTGAGCCTGCCCGACGTCGGACCGGTGGCCTGGTCCGAAGGCATGCGAATGGCCGCGGCGCTGTACGCCGGGCGCAAGATCGAGGAGGGCACGGGAGCATGAGCACGGACCTGAAGAACGACCAGCACGACCAGCACGACGCGGACGACAACGGCGCCGCCGGCGGCGAGGCCGAACTGCTGCTCAAGGCGGGCGCGGTGCTCCCGCCCGGCACCCCCGGGGCCGGACCCACCGCCGTCGAGCTGACCGCGCGCTCCTACCACCACCCCGCCCTCGGCGACGACCGCGTCGTCGTCCGGCTCGCCCCCGCCGAACTGGGCGCGGCCGAGGACCTCGCCGCCGGGTTCCTGGGCCTCGTACCCCACCAGGCCGAGCCGCCCGTCGTCGGCCTGAGCCGCCGCCAGGCACTCGGCTTCCCCGAATGGGTCCTCGTGCACCACCCCGAGGACGGCCACCACGCCCTCGCCGTCGTCCCCGAACTCGACCGCATCGCCCCGCAGGCCAAGACCAAGCCCAAGGCCGCCCTCGACGCCTGCAACGAACTCGCCGGCCGGCTCGCCGCCTCCGTCCCGCACTTCCTGCCCGTCTTCTACGAGCAGGCCGCCCGGATCTTCCTCGCCGTCGAGAACACCACGTACGCCTCCCAGTTGTTCGGCCGAGCCAGGACCGCCGAGGCCCAGCACGGGCTGAGCGTCGACGAGGACCGCCTCGACTCCGTCTTCCTCGAATTCGCCCTGGCCGGCGCCCTGCCGGTCAAGGTGCTCACCGGCTACGGCAAGGACCTCGCCGCCCGCGTCACCCCCGCCGAGGCGTACGACCGCTTCCGCCGCCTGTGCGTGCGCCGCACCGCGGGCGGACTGCCGCCCTCCGCGCAGGCCGCCACCGAGCTGCGCCGCCTCGCCCGCGCCGCCGGCCAGAAGGGCAACGAGGCCGAGCAGGACTACCTCGCCGAACTGCTGCCACTGCCCGCGACCCTGCGCGCCGCGACCGGCTGGTGGAAGACCCACCGCAGCGCGCTCATCGCGCTGGCCCGCCGCGAACCGGCCGTGCGGGGCACCCTCCTCGGACTGATGCCGCCCGGCGGCGACGTCGAACTGTCCGACCTCTGGCTGGGCATCCTGGAGGAATCCGGCGCCACCGCCGGGCTCGTCGACGCCGGCCTGCCCGCCGAGCAGCGCTGCGCCGACGGAGCCGCCGGCTGGCTGGAGCGCTACCACACCGCCCGCCACAGCGGCTGGGGTCAGCGCCCGACCCCGCCCGCCCTCCTCGACCTCGTCACCCGCGCCGCCGACCGGCTGCGCGCCGAACTCGCCGAGCCCGGCCACGAGCCCGGCCTGCGCATCGGCGTCCAGGACGTCGACCTGCTCGACCTGGTCCTCACCCTCGGGATCCCCGTCGCCGACCCCGAGGAGGACTCCCACACGTACCACCGCCACAGCCAGCTGAACGTGGCCGACTGGGCACGCGCCGACCAGCGCCGCGAGCTGCTCGCCCTCGCCGCCGACCAGCGGTTCCGGCCCGCGTTCGGCCGAGCCCTGAACTCCTTCGGCGACGCCACCACGGGCGGCGACGTCATGCGCCGCCTCGCGGCCTCGCCCGGCGGCCGCCCCATGCTCACCGAATGGATGCGGGAAGTCGCCCGCAACTCCAAGGCCGCGGGCCTCCCCGGGCTGCCCGACGCGATCAGCCGGCTGACCTGGCTGCCCGCCGAGGCCCTCGAACTCGCCCGCGAGGAGGTGGCCGACGCGGCCGCCGCCGACCTCGGCGCGATCCTCGCCCGGACCCTGCGCGCGGGCCTCTTCGAGGAGTTCGTCTGGCCGGCGTTCGAGGAAGCACTGGTCGAACTCGCCGACCGCAAGGCCCTGCACCGCACCAACCTGACCGTCGTCGAGGCCTGGCCCCACCTCATCGTGGCCAACGGCATCCAGGCCCGAGTCATCGACGCCGACTCCACCGTGCTCACCCACGACCTGCGCGTGCCGACCGGCCGCTCCTACCGGCACGGATTCCACTACGTCGACGGCGCGCTCCTCGTGTTCTGGTCCACGTGGGGCAGCGACGTCCAGGGCTACTGGCACACCGACCCACAGAACGTCTTCACCCTCAAGACCGACCGCGCGCACTGGTCGCTGCGCTCCGAAGACATCAGCCTGCCCCTGCCCGGTGGCGGCCGCACCGTCGGCGGCGGCGTCCTGCACGCCGGCGACACCGAACTGCCCGCCGAACGATCCCTGCTGTGCGACGGCACCTCGTACTGGGTGTGGCGGTCCCGCGAGAAGGAGGGGGGCGGCGCCGGCTGGTGCGAGTACAACCCCGCCGACGGCACCCACGGCCGCTTCTCCCAGCCGGCCTTCCTCGCCGACGCGCTGCGCGACCACCCCGCGAACGCCACCCTCTACGCAGCCTCCGCCTGGCTGCGGCCCACCCCCGCCGTCGACGGCTCGGCCCTCGGCCCGGTCGTGGACGGGCTCCTCGGCTGGCAGCCGGTACACGTCCGCGACCAGGGCTGGCAGGGCCGCGACACCGCCGGGCGTACCGTCCGCACTCCCGACGGCAGCAACATGCCGGTCGCGGCCCTCGCCTTCCCCGGTGACGACCGCCCGCGGTACCTGGTCCGCAACTGGCGCGAGCTGAGCATCGGCGACACCGAGGGCATCGTCACCGCGAAGACCAGCGGAGACCACCGCAACGAGGGCTTCGCCACCGGCAGCGTCGACCTCCCGCCGCTGCCCTTCTGGTACGCCCTGCGCCCCCGCGACCCCGAGGGCTCCACCGCCCTGCGCGCCGCCGACCGGGACACGGTCGCCACCCTGTTGGAGGCGGCGGCCGCAGTCGAGAAGGCGTCCGACCTGCCCGGCGTGGTCGGCGCCGCCTTCCCGCAGATCACCGCCCCCGAGCTGCTCGGCGGCGTCATCGAGGCCTTGCGCTTCGCCCTCACCCAGCAGAAGGCCCTGGACGCGGTCGCCGCACGGCTCCACCCGGACGAGGACGCGGCCCGGCAGGAAGAGACCGGTCCCGCCGACCGCCTGCTCGGCGAGGCACTGAGCGGCCTCGTCGGCACCGCGCACTACTACTGGGGCCCCGACCACGACGGAGCCCACCGGCTCCTGCGCGGCCTCGCCGCGGCCGGCGCCGACAGCGACGCACCCGAGGTGCCCGGACGCCTCCACTGGGACCTGCCCGCCCTGGAGCACTCCAACTTCGCGTGGACGCCCTGGCTCGACCAGCCCGCAGCCCTCGCCTACCGCGCAGTGGGCTGCAGCGCCACCGACGAACAGCGGGCCGCCCTGCGTTCCCTGCTCGAATCCGTGGACGCGCTCGGCCTCGACTCGGCCGCCGGCTCCGCCGGCCACTGGCGCCGGGTCCTGCTCCACCTCGACCAGCGCCACCTGCGCACCCCCGACGGCTTCGAACGGAGCGTGTACCACCGCAGTCTGGTCCCGCTCGGCGGCGGCGCCGTCATCGCCCTCACCGAGCACAACGCCTCCGTCCCCGACGGGCACGAGTTCGGCGCCCTGTTCCACGACCCCACCGGTCGGTTCGCCGCACCCGGCCCCTACACCCTGCGCGGGGACGCGCCACTGGGCGACCGAGAGCGCGCCGCCGGCTGGCTGCGCACCTTCCTTGACACGGCCGAGGACCAGGGCCCGGCGCCCTTCCGCCCCGAGGCCGCAGAGGAGTTCGCCCACCTCACGGGAGTCTCCGGCACCCTCGCCAAGCTGGTCGTCGCGGGCCTCCCGCACATCGACAACCGGCAGCACCACTTCCTGCCCGCGCCGCTGCGCACCGCCCTCGGCGTCAAGTCCGCCGACGCCGACCACGCCCGCGACGAGCTCCAGGACCTCGACGCCGAGGTCCGGCGCGAGGTGGTCGCCGCCCTGCTGCCCGCCGACCCAGAGCGTCTGTGGAGCGACGGCCCCGACGTGGCCGCCGCCGCGCAGGTGTGGAACCGGCGCGTGGGACGACGTACGCCCGTACCCGACTGGCTGCTCACCGAGGCCGCGCGCGCCCTGCGCACCGGCTGGTCCCCGCACCGGGCCCTGCCCGCGGTCCTCGACCCCACGGCCTCGCCGGAGCTCTCCGCCGACGTGCCCTGGCGGGTCAAGGGCGACCGCGCCGAGCCCTCCGAGCCGACCGCCGCGCCCTTCACCACGACCGTGCTGACCGGCGCACTCGCCATGGCCGCCTGGATGGCCCACCGGCTGCCCGCCGGCGACCCGGTACGAGCGGCCCTGCCGCCCGTGCTGACCGCCCTGCGCCAGCGGCTGGCCGCACCCGAACTGCTCCTCCTCATCGGGTACTACACCGACATCGCCGAATTCCGGAAGGCGGCCGGCACCCCCACCGAGACCGTGGAGGGCCCCGACGGCTACGAACGCTACGGCGCGGTCATCCTGCCCACGCACGACGACCGACCCATGCCCGTGCTGCGACCGACGCTGCTGGACTCCACCGGCCGTGACCCGTACCTGCCGCTGCTGCGCGGCGCCGACCAGCAGCCCAGCCGGAACGAGAGCGCCCTGCGGCTCGTCCACGACCCGGCGTTCGCCGCGCTGCTCGCCGACCCCGGCGCCCCGGCGGCGGGCACCGTCGACGCCGACGGCACCTGGTGGCCGCAGGACCCGGGCCGCTCCGTGCCCGACCTGGTGGCCGAGGCGGCAGCCGCCCACGGCCTCGGCGCGGACGCGGCCACCCTGTACCTGATGCTGCTCGCCATGCCCGACCCCACCGACCGCAACACGGCCCGCTGGACCGGCTGGAAGCCCGCCCGTCTCAAGGCGGCCCGCGCCGAACTCGCCGCCTCCGACCTGGTGGTGGAAGCCGCCCGGAGCAGGGCCGGACGCTCGCTGTTCCTGCCCGGCGGATGGTCGGAGCAGAACTCACCGGTACTGCCGGTGGAGCAGTGGAAGCTCCCGATGTACGAGGCCGCCGCCGTGGGGCAGATGGTGCCCGCACAGCCCGTCGCGGACCTGTACCGCCGGGCCTGGCAGCGGGTCCTCGACGGCGACGTCCCCCGCTTCGAGGAACTCAAGGTCAAGCGCACCCGCGCCCGCCGCCGCTGACGCCGCGCGGCGCGCCCCCGCGCGGGGCGCGCCGCCCCCTCCTCCCTTCCCCTCTTCTCCAAGGAACCGCGAACCCCATGACCCTCACCGAGCAGCCCGCCCCGGCGGCGCCCGCACGCCAGGTACTCCCGGCCGAGGAGCGGTACGCCGCCGAACTGGCCTTCCTCGCCGCTCAGGACCCCGGCCCCCGCCCGCCCGGCTGGGCCCTGACCCCGCGCGCCGTCGTCACCTTCGTGTGCGGAAGCGACGGAACCGAACTCGCCCTGCCCGGCGGCGGCACCAAGATGGCCATCGCCCCCAAGTTCGTCGGCGAACGCGCCCTGGTCGAACGCTGCGTGGTCACCCTCGCCGGAGAGCGCGGCCTGCTGCTCACCGGCGAGCCCGGCACCGCCAAGTCGATGCTGTCCGAGCTGCTGGCCGCCGCCGTCTGCGGGACCAGCGCGCTCACCGTCCAGGGCACCGCCGGCACCACCGAGGACGCCTTCCGCTACGGCTGGAACTACGCACTGCTCCTCGCCCAGGGGCCGAGCGCGGGGGCCCTGGTCGACTCGCCGGTGCTCTCCGCCATGCGGACCGGGCGGGTGGTCCGCGTCGAGGAGATCACCCGCTGCCTGCCCGAGGTACAGGACGCCCTCGTCTCGATCCTGTCCGACCGGCGGATCAGCGTCCCCGAACTCACCGCCACCGAGGACGCCGTCGTCAGCGCGGCCCCCGGCTTCACGGTCATCGCCACCGCCAACCTGCGCGACCGCGGCGTCAGCGAGATGTCCGCCGCGCTCAAGCGCCGGTTCAACTTCGAGACCGTCGCCCCGATCGCCGACGCCGACGCCGAGGCCACCCTGATCCGCCGTCAGGCCGTCGCCGCCGTCCAGCGGGCCGGGGCCCCCTTCGGCGTGGACGACGCCGTGCTCGACGCGCTCGTCACCGTCTTCCGGGACCTGAGGTTCGGCCGCTCCGCCGAGGGCTGGGACGTGGAACGCCCCGGTACGGTCATGTCCACCGCCGAAGCCGTGCAGGTCGCGGCCTCGCTGGGGGTCTCCGCGGCGTACCTGCCCGGCGGGGACGTGCTCGACCTGCTGCCGGGGCACCTGCTGGGCGTGGTCCGCAAGGACGACCCCGCCGACCACGCCCGCCTCCTCGGCTACTGGGACGGCCCGGTCCGCCGCCGGGCCGAGGACGGCTCCGCGATGTGGCGCCGCCTGTGGGACCTGCGCGGGAGCCTGCGGTGACGCCCGAGCCGCGGTCCGCCCTGAACGCCCTGGCGGCCTCCCGCACGCCGTACCTCCTCGGCGTGCGCCACCACAGCCCCGCGCTGGCGGCGATGGTCCCCGCCCTGCTGGACGCCTCCGGCGCGGACGTGGTGTGCGTGGAGCTCCCGGCGGACTTCCAGCCGTGGGTGGCCCACCTGGCCGACCCGGAGACCGTGTCCCCGATCGCGCTGGCGGGCACCTCCGGCGACGGCCGCCTCGCCTTCTACCCCTTCGCGGACTTCTCCCCGGAACTGGCGGCGATCCGCTGGGCCGCGGCGACCGGCGCGACGGTCCTGTGCTGCGACCTCCCTCTCGGGGCCGCCGCCCGGACCCCGCGGGATCCGGCCGCAGGCTCCGTCCCGGGCACGGTCCCGGGCCCGACGCCACCCGCCCCCAGCCCGGCCTCGGGTTCCGACTCGGGCCCGGTTCCCGCCTCGGGTTCCTGCTCGCCTTCCGACCCGGACCCGGACCCGGACTCGGACCCGGACTCGGGCTTCGGGCGCGGGCCTCGGTTCGCCGACGGGCTCGCCGCCGCAGGCACCGGGCGGGACGGGGACGACATGTGGGACCGGGCCGTCGAGGTGCTCGCACCCGGCTGTGCTCCCGAAGCCGTACGCCGCGCCGCGCTCGGCGTCGGCTGGGCGCTGCGCGAGGACACCGCGACCGTCGCGCCGACGGACCTGGCCCGTGAGGCCCACATGCGCGAGGTGATCGAGGGCGCCCTCGCCCGGGGCCACCGGGTGGCCGCCGTGATCGGCGCCTTCCACGCCCCGGCCCTGCTGCCGATGGCTCCTGACGGGACCTCCTCGGACGCGGACCCGGCTCCGCCGACGACGGCCGGGGAAGCCACCCGTGGCACGGCACCCGACGACCCGGCGCCGGCCGCCAGGGGCGGGGCGGACACCCCGTGCGCTCCCCGGCAAGCCGACGCCGACGGTCCCTCCAGCGGGGGCCCGGGTGGCTTCGGCGCCGTGGCCGAAAGGCACACGGCCGGCGTCGTGGGCTCCGGACCGGCGGCCGCCGGCGGCACGCACGATCCCGGTCAGGCCACAGCGGCAAGCTCACCGGCGCCGAGCGCAGACGCGGAGGCCGTCACCTCGCTCGTGGCGTACTCCTTCGATCTGCTCGACTCCCGCTCCGGGTACCCCGCCGGGATACGGGACCCGCTCTGGCAGCAGGCCGTGCTGGAGGCCGGCGGCGATCCGGGCCTGGTGCGGGAAGCGGCCTCCGGGGCCGTCGTCCGACTCTGCCGGGAGCTGCGCCGGGCCGGGCACACCGCCGGTACGGGCGAGGCCGCGGAAACCCTGCGGCTCGCCTGCGACCTGGCCGTGCTGCGCGGGCTCCCCGCGCCCGGCCGCGGCGAGCTCCTGGAAGCCGTCACCACCGTGCTCGGCCAGGGCGAACCCCTCGGCCGGGGGCGGGCGCTGGCCCGCGCCCTGGAGACCGTCCTCGTCGGCACCGCCCGCGGCCGGGTCACCCCGCACGCCCCCCGTTCCGGCCTCGGCCCCGCCGTCGAGGCCGAGCTGGCGGAGCTGCGGCTGCCCGGCCCCGACGACCCCGCCCCCAAAGACATCCGCCTCGACCCGCTCCGCTCCGCCCTCGACGCCCGCCGCGAGGTGCTGCTGCAGCGGCTCCTCGTCTGCGGAGCCTCCTACGGCGAGCCCGCCCCCGTGGCCGCCACCGGCGACGGCACCGCCCTCGGCACCAAGTGGCGGCTGTCCTGGACGCCGTCCGTCCCGGCCCGGCTGGACCTCGCAGGGGTCCGCGGCGTCACCGCGGCCCAGGCCGCCGCCGGCACCCTCCGCGACACGGCCCGCCGGGCCGCCGCCGACGGCGGGCCGACCCCGGCGCAGATCCTCGCCGGGCTCGGCGCCGCCGCGCGGTGCGACCTGCCCGCCCTGGTCGACGTACGGCTGCACGAAGCGGCCACCGCCCTGCCGCAGACCGCCACCCTGCCCGAACTCCTCGAAGCCCTCGACCTCCTGGAGGCCCTCCACCGCGGCCACCTCCCCGGCACCACCGCCGGGTCCCGGGCCACCGCGAACGCCCTCACCGCCGATCTCCTCGAAGCGGCCGTACGCTCCCTGCCCGGCCTCGCCGGCAGCGAGGACCCCGCCGACGCGGCGGCCCTCGTGGCCCTGGCCGACCGGGCAGCCGCACACCGGCTGGGCCTGCGTACGGACGAGGCGCTCGCCGCCCTGGCCGCCACGGCCTCCCCGCTGATGCAGGGCGCGGCCCTGGCCGTACGGGTCCTCCTCGACCTCGACCCGGCCACCCTGCTCGGCTCCCGCGCCGCCGGATGGATCGACGGCGCGGCCACCCCCGACGGCCGGCGCGCGCTGACCCGCCGGCTCGGCGGGCTCCTCACCGCGGCCGGGCCGCTGCTCCAGGCCTCCCCGGCCGCCCTGACACCCCTCCTCGACCGCGTCGAGCACCTCGACGACGACCTCTTCCTCGACCGCCTCCCCGCACTGCGAGGAGGCTTCGACGCCCTGTCCCCGGCCGCCCGCGACCGGCTCCTGGACACCGTGACCGAACGCCTCGGCGACCGGATCGACCTCGGCCTCGACGCCCCGCCCGCCCTCCTCGCCCTGTGGGCGGCGGCCGACGCGGCCGGGCTCGCCGCCGTCCGCGCCCTCCCGCAGGCGCCGGGGCCGGAGACCGCCGAGACCACCGAGACAGCCGAGAACCCGCAGGCCGCGCAGGAACCCATCCCCGAGCGGGAACCCGCCGCCCGGCCCCCGCGACGGCCCGCCCGGCTGACCCCCGCCGACCGCTGGCGGCTGCTCCTCGGCCGCGAACGCGACCGCCTGCCCGCCGACGCCCGTCGCTACGCCCACGCCCTGGACGAGCTGTACGGCGCCGGACGCGGCGAAGGCGCCGGCGGCGCGGGCGGCGCAGGCCGGGGCGGCGGCCAGGAGGCCTCCTTCCCCACGGCCCGGGAGTGGTCCGAGGAACTGGAGGCCCTCTTCGGCACCGACGTACGGGAAGAGGTGCTCGCCGGGGCCGCCGAGGCGGGCCGCACCGACGTGCTCACCCAGCTCGACCCGGCGACCGTACGGCCCTCCGTGGAGCTCCTGAGCTCCGTGCTCTCCCTCGCGGGCGGCATGCCGGAAGCCCAACTCGCGCGCCTGCGCCCGCTGGTGCGGCGGCTCGTGGACGAACTCGCCAGGGAGCTGGCGACCCGGCTGCGACCGGCCCTCTCCGGCCTCGCCACCCCGCGCCCCACCCGCCGCCCCGGAGGCACCCTCGACCTGGCCCGCACCCTGCGCGCCAACCTGGCGCACACCAGCCGCCGCCAGGACGGCAGCGTGGTCGTCGTGCCCGAGCGGCCCGTGTTCAGCACCCGGGCCGGCCGCGAGGCGGACTGGCGGCTGGTCCTCGTCGTCGACGTGTCCGGCTCCATGGAGGCCTCCGTCGTCTGGTCGGCGCTCACCGCGGCCGTCCTGGGCGGCGTACCGACCCTGTCCACCCACTTCCTCGCCTTCTCCACCCAGGTGGTGGACCTCACCGACCGGGTGGACGACCCGTTGTCGCTGCTGCTGGAGGTGCGGGTCGGCGGCGGTACGCACATCGCCGCCGGGCTCGCCCACGCCCGCTCCCTGATCACCGTCCCGAGCCGCACCCTCGTCGTGGTGGTCAGCGACTTCGAGGAGGGCGCCCCCATCGGCGGGCTCCTCGGCGAGGTCCGCGCGCTGGCCGCTTCCGGCGCGCACCTGCTGGGCTGCGCCGCGCTCGACGACACCGGCTCGCCCCGCTACAGCGTGCCCGTGGCCCGGCAACTCGTCGCGGCCGGCATGCCGGTGGCCGCCCTCAGCCCCCTCGCCCTCGCCCGCTGGGTGGGGGACCGCCTCCGTGGAGAAGCCAGTTGAGCACCGAACTGCCCGCCGTCGCGCCCGAGGTGCTCGCCGAAGCCGTCGACAGCCTCACGGCGCGGCTGCGCAAGAAGCTGGACGCCGCCATCGAGAGCTGCGGTGCGGGCGCCGCCCGGGAGGCCGACGGCAGCGTCACCGTCCGCTTCGGCGAGGACGCCCTGGTCACCCTGACCCCGGGGCCCGAGGGCACGGTGACCCGGCCCGAACAGGCCGTGTGCAGCTGCCTGCTGGCACCCCGCTGCCTCCACCGCACCGCGGTCCTCGGCGCGGCCCCCCTGGCGGACGCCCCCCTGGAGCCCGCCCCGTCCCCGGAAGCCTCGCAGCCCGTGCCGGCGGCCGAGACCCAGACCCCCGTGGCCCCCGCGGAGCCGGAACCGCTCCGGGCCCCGCCAGGCGGTCAGGCGATGGTGGCGGCCGGCGGCTCTCCGGACGCCGGACCGGTCCGGCCCGCGCGGTCGCATCAGGCTCCGGCGGTCCTCGAGGCCCCGGGTGCCCCCGAGCCGCCCGAGCCCGCCGTGTCCCTGAAGCCGCTCACCGCGGCCCAGACCAGCGCGGCCGGAGCGCTCTGGCAGGCTGCCGCCGAGGCGCTGGCCGCCGGAGTGACGGCCGGGGGAGCCGTGGTCCAGGCCGAGTTGCTGCGCGCCGCGCACACCGCCCGCCTCGCCGGGCTGCCCGGCGCCGAGGCGGCCGCGCTCCGGGTCGTACGCGGACTGCGCGCGGCCCGCGAGCGCCGGGCCGGCCAGCGGCTCGCCGACCTCACCGGAGCGTTCCGCGCACTCCTGTACACCACCGCGCTGCTCGCCGCGGGTTCCGCCGATCCCGCGCTCACCGGCACCTCCCGCCGCGCCTACACCCCGGGCGGCAGCCTCCAGGTGTACGGGCTGTGCCGGGAACCCGTCCTGTCCGCCACCGGCTACGGGGGAGTGGTGACCCACCTGCTCGCCCCGGACGGCGCCCACTACTCCGTCGCCGACGTACGCCCCGGCGGCCTCGCCCGCGCCCGCGGAGCCGGGTCCGCCTCCGTGGCCCTCGGCGGTGCCACCCTCGACCATGCCGGTCTCGCCCGCGGCGGCCTGCGCATCGTCGGCGCGACCGTATCCCCGGACGGCCGCCTGGGCGCCGGACGCTCGGTCAGGGCGACCCCGCTGCGCGGCACGCCCTGGACCGGGCAGCCCGCCGCCGCGCTCTTCGCCCGGCCGGCCGCGGAGGCCGTCGCAGGGCAACTGGCCGACGCACCCGACGCACCCGGCTCACCCGAAACGCCCGGCGCGCCCGCACTGCTCGGCTGCGACGTCACGGTGGTCGGCGCGGCGGGGGAGCACCTCGTGGTCCGCGAGCTGCGCGAGGACGCGCCGCTGCTGCGGCTGCTGCCCGCGCACCCCCACCCCGAGCTGCCGCACACGGAGAACCTGCGCCGACTGGCCTCGTACCCCGGACTCGCCCTCCGCGTGCTGGGCCGCCCGGACCTGGACCGCGCGGCCACCCTGCGCCCCCTCGCCGTCGGTCCCGTGCCCGGCGAGCAGTACACCCTGAGGCTGCCCGAGGAATGGCTCGGCCGCGCCGACCTCGGCTACGACCGCCTCCAGGGCGCCCACTTCCCGGCCGGGTCCACGAAGCCCGTCCCCGCCCCGGTGGCCGCCCCCGACCTCCCGGACCCGCTCTCCGACTCCCCGTTGTGGCGTACGCGCCGCCTCCTGGAGACGGGGATCGCGGGAGGCCGCCGGGCCGTCGCCGAGGCCGCCCGCGCCGACGGGCCCCCGGCCGCGTACGGCCCGCTGCGCCGGGCCGGGCTGACCGCGGCCGCGGAACTGGCCACCGCCCTCGCCACCGAGGCCGACCGGCGCCCCCGCGACGCCTTCGGCCGCCTCTCGGACCCCTCGGCCGACGGCTACGCCCGGGCCTGGCTGGCCGCGGCCACCCACCTCGCCGCGGCGGAACGCCTGCTGATCGCCGCCTCCTGGGCGGCTACTCGGTGAGGAGCCACGCCCGCAGCGCCTCCAGGTCCGCGTCGGTGAGACCCCGGCCGGGATCGACGCGGTGCAGGAGGGCCCGGCCGGGGTGGTGGGCGGCGACCCAGGCGCGGTCGGCGGCGGTGATCTCGTCGTCGACCCAGACGAAGGGGCGCCCGGCCGCGTGCCCGACGAGGGCGGGGGTCTTCCAGTGGACCCGGCTCAGCCCACGGCGACCGCCCTCGTCGGAGGGCTCGGGCCACTCCACCACGGGCAGCGGCGGCAGGCCGAGCCGGGGAGCGAGGCACTCGTTGGCCTCCTCCATCCAGGTCGTGGCCCACACCAGCTCGCACTCCAGCGCCGCGAGCCGGGGCCCGAGCGTGGGATCGACCCTGGCGAGCAGGGGATTGGCGTCGTCCCCCTGCGGGTACGGGCCGGCCCCGAACGGGATGAGGGGTCCGTCGACGTCGAGGTAGAGGAGCGGGCGGGCCGCGGAAACGGTCATGTCCGCACCGTACGCCTGGGAACCGGGCCCGGTGTTTTCCCCTCTTCGGAGCCAAGGGGGAGCACCATGACGAAGCGGAAGAGGAAGACGACGGGCCGGGTCCTGGCGGCGGGGCTGTTGTGCGCCGTACTGGCGGCCTGCGGGACCGGAGGGTCCGGACAGGCCTCCGGGCCCGCCCCGGTCCCCAGCCTGACACCGGAGAAGTGCGCGCTCGACGTACCGACGGAGGAGCAGACGGGCGGCTACGCGGGCCCGCCGACCGACCAGGAGACGGGTGCCTACGCGGGCCCGCCGACCGACCAGGAGACGGGTGCCTACGCGGGCCCGCCCACCGACCAGGAGACCGGCGGTTACGCGGGCCCGCCCACCGACCAGGAGACCGGCGGTTACGCGGGCCCGCCCACCGACGGCGACACGGACACCGACATCGGCAACGGCGGCGGCCCCTGCGGCCCGGCGGACTGGTTCGACATGACCCGGGACTTCACCGGCTACGCCGCCGAGCACCGAGCCGAACACGACGAGTTCCTCGTCCGGCAGACCCGCGTCCGCAAGGTCGACACCGTCGGCGAGGCGAACATCCTCTTCAGCACCCGAGAGGTGGGCAAAGGCCGGGGGGACGTGGCCCGGCGCATCGCCGAGCTGTTCTCCTCCTGGCGGCACGAGGTGTACGGGGACCACGGCACGCTCGTCCTCCGCACGAGCGACGGAATCGTCATCACCGAGCCCTGGTGACCCGAGTCCCGGGCCACCACGCGTCCCACAGCGCGCAGTGGTGCTCGGCCCGCGCGTCCACCGTACGGAGCCCCTCCGCGCCCGGCGCCAGCGACAGCACCGAGTCCGGCCCACGGTAGAGGGGCCACCGCGGGCCGCCCGCGCCGTCCGGGCTCCCGGTCCGGGCGAACGCCGCCCAGTACCGGACCATGTGGTCCGCCAGCTCCCGCTGCGGTCCGGCCAGCGGCGCCATCGTGAACAGGTAGGGCAGCTCGAAACCGTGCGAAGCCCCGTACGGGAGTCCGGCCGGCTCCGGCAGCCCCGTGAAGTTCGGCGCGTCCCGGTCGCCGAACCGGTAGCCGTACGTCGCCACGTGCCGGGCCAGCGCCCCGCTGTCCCGCAGCGTCGGGCAGGTGAACGAGGCGTCGGACAGCACCGCGGCCCAGGCCGCGGCCGCCGTCGGATGGCCCGACACCGGATACGCCGCCTCGACGGCCCGCGCGGCGGCGCCGAACGACCGCTCCAGCCGCGCCCGGTACGCGGCCGCGTCGTCGACCGGATGCGCCGCCAGGGTCTGCGCGACGAAGATCCGCATCTCGTCGCGGGTGGTGCCCTGGAGCACCGGCACCCGGAGGAACCGCCCGGTCTCCAGGGCCCGCCGCGGCTCCACCGGCAGCAGGCCGTTGCCGTACGGCACGAGCGAGAACCGCTGCATCAGCTCGGGGACCGCGAGCGTACGGGCGTCCAGTCGGCGCAGGCAGTCCAGCACTCCGCCCGCCGGCCCGTCGCAGCCGAGCCGGCGGGCCGCCCGGGCCCCGTCCGCGACGGTCCGGGCCTCGGGCACGAAGGGCTCGTACGTGTCGAGTTCGGGCAGCAGCGCGCCCGCCGGAATCGTGGTCGAACACGAGCCGCTCTGCACGATCGCCCGGTGGAAGAGGCCCGCCGAGGCGGGTGAGGCGAGGTGGGCGCACACGCTGAGGGCGCCCGCCGATTCGCCGAACACGGTGACGTCGTGCGGATCCGCCCCGAAGCGCGCCGCGTTGGCCCGCACCCACCGCAGCGCCGCCTGCTGGTCCGCGAGGGCGAGCGCGGGAGCCCCGCCGAGCTCGGGGTGGCCGAACAGCCCGAACACGCCCAGTCGGTAATTGACCGTCACGACCACCACCCCGCCCTCGACGACGAGCCGCTCCGGCCGGTAGAAGTCGCCCGCGCCGTTGACGAACCCGCCGCCGTGGAACCACACCATGACGGGCAGCGGGCGCGGGCCGCCGCCCCGCAGGTCGGCTCCCGCCGGCGCCGTGACGTTGAGGAACAGGCAGTCCTCCGCGCCGCTCGGCCCACCCGGCCCGACGGGCGGCAGTTGCACGCAACGCGCTCCCCCGGCCCCGGCATCGCGCACGCCCTTCCAGCGGGGAGCCGGCTGCGGCGGCCGCCAGCGCAGCGCGCCCGTCGGGGGAGCGGCGTACGGGATCCCCTCGAAGGTCCGGAACCCGTCGTGCGCCCGGCCCCGCACCAGCCCCCGGTCGGTCTCCACCAGCAGCGGCCCGGGTGACGTCGGGACGGAGGGCGCGGGCGCCGCGCCGGTCAGGAGCAGGACGACGGCCCATGCGAGCGCGAGGAGCGGAGCGGACCGCCCCCGGCGCGGGACACCCGTGTCGGGCACGGTTGACGCCCTTTCCCCGTGGGGGCCGGGAGGGCCCCCGTTTGCCCGCCCCGAATGGCGCAGCGAGCGGATTCGCCCGTAAATGTAACAAAGCGTGCGCTTCCCATGACGCACGATGACCGCCGTGCGATGTGTAGACCCGCGCGTCGGCGAACGGAGCTTTCCATGAATGACCCCATCACCCTCGCGGCGACGGACCACGACGACCGCCCCGGGACCCCCGACACCCCACCGCCTCCGGACGTGCCGGAAGTGCCCGAAGCGCCGGACGACCGGCCGATACGCACGCTGCTGGAGACGGCGGTCACCTGCCGTCCGCTCGAAGAGGTCACCGCTCTGGTGAGCCTCCTCAAGGAGGACGGCCGCCTCCCCGACGCCGGACACGAGGCGCTGCGCACGGCCGCCGTGACCCGGCCCGTGCAGGACGTCCGGCGGATGGTCGCCCTCCTCGGCGCGCCTCCGCACGAGACGGTCGAGGCCGACATCACCCTGCGCGCCGCCGCCGTGGGGCGCCCGATCGAGGACGTCGCCCTGCTGGCGACCATCCTCGGCCACGAGGAGCACGAGCACCACGTCGCGGACCAGCAGCGCGCTCCGCTGGCCGCCGAGCCGGAGGACCCCGTCCCGGTCCACGAGGAGCCGTTCGCGCAGGAGCCGTACGACCCCGGCTACGCCGAGCTCTACGACGCCCCGTACCAGGAGCGGCCGCAGCGCACCCGGGCGGCGGCCCCCGCCCCCGCCCCCATCCCGGCCCCGGCCGGCGCCGGGGGACAGGTGCTGCGGCACGTGCTGCGCTGGCCCGTGGCGATGGCCCTGCTGGTCAGCGGGGTGCTCCACCTCCCCGCGGATCTGACGGCACTGCAGTCCGCGCCGCCCGAGCGGTACCTGCCGCTGCTGGTCACCGTGGTGTGCCTGGGGCTCGGCGCGCTGCTGGCGCTGCGGGACACCGCCGCGGTGTGGCGGGCCGGGGCGGTCGCCGCCCTCGGCGTCGTCGCCCTGCACGTGGCCGGTGGCACGGCGGGCTTCGACCCGCTGGCCGGAGCGGTGGGAGGCTCGCAGGCCTGGGCGGGTGTCACGGTGGTCCTGTGCGCGGCGGCCGGCGCCGTCCTCGCGGGCCTGGCCCTGCGGACCCGCCAGGAGAGCTCGGCCTGACCCGCGGCCGACCCGGTACGAAGCGGCACCCGGCGCCCCGAGGCGCGGGGTGCCGCTTCACGTTGCGGGCCTCACGGAGTGTCAGTCCCCACGCCTAGGGTGCGGACATGACCACGCTCACCGTCGAACAGTCCTGGGCCCGTATCGAGGCCTGGCTCGCCCGACACGCTCCCGTCAGCCACGGCCTGCTCCGACCGCCGGCCCTCCCGGAGGAGATCGCGGCGGCCGAACTCCGGCTCGGGGTGACGTTCCCGTCCGATCTGCGGGAGTCGCTGCTGCGCCACGACGGCGTGCGACTCGAGGAGGGAACGACGACGCTGGGCTACTACGGACCGCTGTCCCGCGTGGCGGACATCGTCCGGAGCGCCGAGCTCCTTCGGGAGATCGGCGAGGACATCGCCGAGGACGAGGCCGACCTCGAGGAGGACGAACGCGACGAGCTCGCGTTCTGGCCGCACGAACGGCTGCTGATCAGCCTGGGCATCGCCTGGCAAACCTCCGACGGGCTCTTCCTGGTCACCCGCCCCGGCCCGCACCACGGGCGTGTGGGCCGGTACTTCGACGAGATCGGGGCGTCCTTCACCGACTGGCCGGGACTCCGGCACCTCCTCGCCGACTTCGCCACGGCCCTCGAGAACGGCACGGCCTTCAACGGCAGGACGCCGATCGCCTTCGAGGGCCGGCTGATCTGGGACCACGACATCACCACCCTCCCCGATCCGCTCTCCCCCCTCGGTCTGGCCGCCGAGGCCGCCGAGCCGCTCGTGCGGCCCGCGGCCGAGCCGCTCCGGCCCGTCGTCCCGCAGCCCGGCGGAGCGTACGCCGTCATCTCCTTCGGCGACCCGGCCGCGCCGCCACCGCCCGAGCAGCCGGACGTCGTGTTCGTGGAGGGCGTCACGCCCGAGGAACTGCTCGACCGGCTGGGCTCCGTGCCGTCGACCGCCCGGCCCCGCAGCCGGGAGCAGGCACGGCTGTCCGCCGCCGCGCCCTGGGCGGCGTACCGCCCGATGGTCCGGGCCGGGACCTGCGGTGATGGGTGGTCGTACGCCACCCAGGAGGGCGGCGACGCGCAGTTCGGCCGACCGGAGGTGATGCGCAGGCTGTCCCGTGGGACCCGGGCCCTGGTGCTGGCGCGGCAGGGTGACCAGGTGTGCCTCACCCTCATCGAGGACGGCACGGAGCGGACCGAGGCGGCCCACCGGGTCGATTCGTCCCACGAGGACTACGTGACCGGACCCGGAGGGCGGGAGTGGCAGCGCGGCGGCGTCGATACCCGGCCCGGCTCGACGGCCGCGTACACCAGGCTGCAGGCCGGGCTCGAAAGCGAATACGGCATCACCTGGGATCCGCGGCGCGACGGCGACGATCCGCTGCTGAGCGCGCTCCTGCTGCCGGTCCTCGCCGACGTGCCGGCGACACGGCATCCGGTCACCTCGGTCCGGGACTTCGACCTCGGCGCCCTCGTCGAGCGCACGCCGCCGCGGCGGCTGCGCTCCGCGATGGCGGCGCAGCTCGCCAGGCTGGCGTCCGAGACCGGCATCGACACCTACCCGGAGATCGCTCGGGCGCTGGAGCTGATCCGCCGGGACGAGCCGGTGGACCTACCGGCCGACGGGCCCCTCGACCTGCGGATGAGGAGCCTCTCGGCGGAGGTCCGGGCGGCATGCGGACTGCTGGACGACGCGGCCCGGTGCCAATCGGACCCGGCGCCCGTCACCGAGGCCGACCGCTCCGCGTGGGCCAGGCGGGACTCGGCGGCGGGGGCACTGCGCGAGTTCCTGCTGCTGCCCCTGCCGGCCGCGGCGGAGACGGTCCTGAGCCGGCGCCTGTCCGCACGCTGGCGCGACGACCTCGCCGCGGACCTGGCGGCCGGCTAGAGCCCGTCTCCTGGAAGTGCGGTGCGCATGGTGCTGCAGGGCGTGGCGTCGGGATTTGTGCGGGTCGTCGGGTGATGATGGCGCGGTGCGACTTGATCACGTGTCCTATGCGGTGGCCCGCGACAGCTTCGTCTCGACCGTCCAGTGGATCGGATCGGCCCTCGGCGCCGGTTTCGTCGACGGGGGCGTGCACCCGCGGTTCGGCACCCGCAATTTCATTCTCCCGCTGAGCGGTGGCACCTACGTCGAGGTCGTCACCACGCTCGACCACCCCGCCGCCGACCGCGCGCCCTTCGGCCAGGCCGTCGCGCGTCGCGCCGCCGAGGGCGGCGGCTGGCTCGGTTGGGTGGTCTCCGTCGACGACATCGCCCCGGTCGAGGCCCGCCTCGGCCGCACCGCGGCCGAGGGTCACCGTGTCCGCCCCGACGGGTTCGACCTGAGGTGGAAGCAGATCGGCCTGCTGGAACTGCTGGAGGACCCGCAACTGCCCTATTTCTTGGAGTGGTTGGTCCCCATCGAGGAGCGCCCGAGCGCCGACCCGCGCACCTCCAGCACCATCCACGGGGTCTCGATCGCCGGCGACTCCGCCTCCATCGCCGAATTCCTCGGCGAACCGGCCGACCACCCCCTCGACCAGATCGACGTCACCTGGGTCCAGGATGAGGAACCGGGCCTGGTCTCGGTCGAGTTCGCCACCGCGCACGGCCCGGTCACGATCTGACCCCAGGCCCGACCGCCCCGCGGGAGCGGCCATCCGCGGACAGACCCCCGGGGTGTCAGGGCGTCCGTCGGGTGCGGGTCCACTCCAGCACCTGGTCCGCGGACCAGGTGTTGATCACCTTCCCGGTGGGGACCCCGCACTCCGCGGCCCGTTCGCAGCCCAGTGGCTGCCAGTCCAGCTGGCCCGGGGCGTGCGCGTCGGTGTCGACGGCGAAGAACGTCCCGGCCGCCACGGCGAGCCGCAGCAGCCGCCTCGGCGGGTCCAGCCGGTCGGGGCGGCTGTTGATCTCGACGGCGGTGCCCGCCTCCGCGCAGGCCGCGAAGACGGCCTCGGCGTCGAACCGCGACTCCGGCCGGGTCCGCCCCGTGACCAGCCGCCCCGTGCAGTGGCCCAGTACGTCCATCAGCGGATCGCGCACCGCAGCCAGCAGTCGGCGGGTCATCGCGGGCGCGTCCATCCGCAGCTTCGAGTGCACCGAGCCGACCACCAGGTCCAGCCGCTCCAACAGCTCCGGCTCCTGGTCCAGCGAACCGTCGTCGAGGATGTCGCACTCGATGCCCGTGAGCAGCCGGAACGGCGCCCACGTCTCGTTGAGCTCCGCCACCACCCCCAACTGCTCACGCAGCCGCTCCGGGGAGAGCCCGCGGGCGATCGTCAGCCGCGGCGAGTGGTCGGTGAGGACGGCCCACTCGTGGCCCAGCGCGGCGGCGGCCCGACCCATGGCCTCGATCGGGCTCCCGCCGTCCGACCAGTCCGAGTGCATGTGGCAGTCGCCGCGCAGTGCCGCGCGCAGGGCGGTGCCGGCGGGCGTGACCGGGGGAGCCTCCGGGAGCGCGGCCGCCTCGTCCTCCAGGTTCCGGAGGTAGGCGGGTACCGCCCCGGCGAGTGCCTCGCGTACGACCTGGGCGGTCTTGGGCCCGATGCCCTTGACCTGCTCCAGGGAGCCCGCCGCGGCGCGGTCGGCCACTTCCCGGCCGTCCATCCGTCCGAGCGTGGCCGCCGCCGTCCGGAAGGCCCGTACCCGGTAGGTGGGGGCCTGGGCGCGCTCCAGGAGGAAGGCGATCCGGTCCAGCGCCGCAACCGGGTCCATCGCGCACCTCCTGACTCCCGGACCCAGTGTCCGGCGGGGCACGCGCTCTCGCCTGTCGCGCGTCCTACGCCTCCCGGACCTCCGCCCGCGCCTCCTCGGCCGGGACGGCGGCGTCGAGGGCGGCGGTGAGCCGGTTCAGGCGGGTCTGGAGGTCGAGGATCTCGCCGAGCTCGAACCCGGTGGCGGTCGCGATCCGGCGCGGCACCTCCACGGCCCGGGCGCGCAGTGCGGCGCCCTCCTCGGTGAGGTGCGCGTGCACGGAGCGTTCGTCCTCGGCGCTGCGCTCACGGCGCACCAGGCCCGCCGCCTCCAGCCGCTTGAGCAGCGGGGACAGCGTCCCCGAGTCCAGCCGCAGGTGCTGACCGATCTGCTTCACCGGCATCTCGCCGTGCTCCCACAGCACCAGCATCACCAGGTACTGCGGGTAGGTGAGCCCGAGGTCCTTGAGGACGACGCGGTAGAGCCCGCCGAAGGCGCGGCTCGCGGCGTTCAGCGCGAAGCAGATCTGGCCGTCCAGGCGAAGGAAGTCCTGGTCGGGGTGGAAGTCGGTCGGCTGCTCGGTCATGACGGCCAGTGTACCCGGGCGGGCTTGCGAGGCATTTAATTGTGCACAACTGAATTGTGTGCTCTACTCATGGAGCGGCGCCGGACACCGGCCGCCGAAACGGTTGATTTCTGCGAGAGGAACCCCGATGGACGCGCTGTACACCGCTGTAGCCACCGCCAACGGCCGCGAGGGCCGCACCGTCAGCTCCGACGGGCAGCTCGACCTCGCCCTCGCCATGCCCCCGGCACTCGGCGGCAACGGACAGGGCACCAACCCCGAGCAGCTCTTCGCGGCCGGCTACGCCGCCTGCTTCGCCAGCGCCCTCGGCCTGGTCGGCCGCCAGGCCAAGGCCGACACCAGCGAGGTCTCCGTCACCGCCGAGGTCTCCATCGGCAAGGACGGCGAGGGCTTCGGCCTGGGCGTCGTCCTGCGCGTCGAGCTCCCCGAGTCCCTGGCCGGCGAGACGGGCACCCTGCTGGTCAAGCAGGCCCACGAGGTCTGCCCGTACTCCCGTGCCACGCGCGGCAACATCGAGGTGGACCTCGTCATCGAGTAAATCGAGTAAGGGGCATCCCGCACGGGAGCGATCCGGCGAAGATGCCGGACGCCCGGCGCGCGGCGACCATGGAGGAGCACCGACTCCAACGGGGGCCGCACGCCGGGAGAGGCTCATGGCGCACACCTACGCAACCGACGTACTGGTCGTCGGCGCCGGCCCGGTCGGGCTGACCGCAGCCGTGGAGCTGCGCAGACGCGGGGTGTCCTGCCGGATCGTCGACCGGCTGCCCGAACGACTGCCGTTCGCGAAGGCCGTCGGCATCCAGCCCCGCACCCTGGAACTCTGGGACCGCATGGGGCTGGTGCGCACCGCCCTGGAAGCGGCCGTCCCGCTGCGCGGCCAGCTGGTGTACGTCAACGGCGTCGAACAGCTCCGCTTCGAGATGGCCATGCCGCCCGAAGTCCCGTACGGATTCGCGGCCCTGCCGCAGTACGAGACCGAACGGGTCCTCGCCGAGTTCCTGGCCCGCTTCGGAACCGGCATCGAACGCGGCGTCGAGCTGGTGTCGTTCACCCAGGACGCCGACGGAGTGACCAGCCGGGTCCGTACCCCCTCCGGAGCGGAGGAGGAGGTACGGACCCGGTTCCTGGTGGGCTGCGACGGCGCCCACAGCGCCGTCCGCAAGGGGCTCGGCCTCACCTTCGAAGGCGGCGCCCTGCCCGACGAGTTCATGCTGGCCGACGTGGCCCTCGACTGGGACCTGCCCCACGACCACACCGTGCGCGCCATGCACCAGGACGCCTCCGGCACCGTGGACGACGTACTGGTGTGCATCCCGCTGCCCGGCGCGGGCCGCTACCGCGTGTCGATGACGGTCCCGCCCGAGCTCTCCGCCACCTCGCAGACGGGGCAGGCCCCCGACGGCGTGGCGCACGGCCTGCAGACCGCCGGCCGCGCCCCCGAACTGTCCGACATCCAGGCCGTCCTGGACCGGCTGTCACCACAGCCGACCACCGCCTCCGCCATCCGCTGGACCTCCGTGTTCCGCATCAGCCACCGGATCGTCGACAGGTACGGAGACGGCCGGGTCTTCGTCGCCGGGGACGCCGCGCACATCCACCCGCCCACCGGCGCCCAGGGCATGAACACCGGCATCCAGGACGCCTGGAACCTGGCCTGGAAGCTCGCCCTCGCGGTCGACGGCCGCGCCCACCCCGACCTGCTGGCCGGCTACGACGCCGAGCGCCGGCCCATCGGCGAGGAAGTCGTGGGCCGCACCCTGCGGCACGCCGCCCACGGTGTCCAGGCGGACCCGGAGGACCCGGCGACGCTGATGCTGCGCGAGGCCCAACTCCTCGTCGGCTACCGGGGCAGCCCGATCACCGACCCGCCGGGGGAGGGGCAGGGCCCCCGCCCGGGCGACCGGGCTCCCGACTGCGTCGGCCTCAGCGGCGAGATCGCCGCCTACCCGCTGCGCCTGTACGACCTGCTGCGCGACCGCGACCACGTACTGCTGCTCTACGGCGCGGCCCAGGACCCCGGCGCGCTCGCCCGCACGGCCCGGGAGGCCTCCGGCGGCCGGGTGGAGACCTTCGTGGTCCTCACCGCCGGCGCCCCGCACGACGCTTCCGACGGGCTGCCCGTCTACACGGACACCGCCGGCCAGTTCGCCCGCCTCTACGAGACGGACGGCCCCACGGCCTTCGTGATCCGCCCGGACGGCTACCTCGGCGCCCGTCTCACCCCACCCACCCCGGAGGCACTGCGCACCCACCTGGCACGCACCTTCGCCCCCACCGGCCAGGGATAGTCCCACCGGGCGCCGGACCCGTCACGACCGGCCTTCCCCCTTCGCGGCCTCCCGGCGCTGCCGCTTGCCCAGCGGCGCCTGCGACAGGTCCTCGGCCGTCGACTTGAGCTGCTTGAAGCCGTATCCCCGCTCGGTCAGCCAGCTCTCCGCCGCCAGCTCCGCGCGGGCCGTCGCGTCGAGGACGTCCTCCTCCGCCTCGCCCGAGTCCAGGAAACGGAACGTGAAGAACGGCCGGGCCGCGAGGTCGTAGGTGAGGTGACCCTCGGCGGTGAAGGCGGCGCGCAGCACGTCGTGCTCGGGCGCGGCCGCGAGCAGCTCCGCCCGCTGCTCGTCGGTGAGGCCGTCGAAGGAACCTCGGACGGTGATTCGGAAGGTACGGGAACTCATCCGGGCAGCCTAGATCGGGCGCCGAGCCCCACGCACCGGGATTTCCGTCCGCATAACGGCCGCGGCACCGTGAAAACCGGTCCGCGGATCACGTTTTGGATTGACGGACGATCCTCAATACGATCCGGCGATGATCACTAGAAAACGGCTTGCGGCAGGGGCGTGCGGACTGCTCGCCGCCCTCGCCGTCGGGCTCTTCCCGGCTAGCGTCAGCGCCGCCGACGGAACGACGGCGAAGGAACCCCCCAAGGTCGATCTCGTCCTCGACGTCAGCGGCTCCATGAGGGCGACCGACATCGACGGCCAGTCCCGTATGGCCGCCGCGAAGCAGGCCTTCAACGAGGTCATCGACGCCGTGCCCAATGAAGTACGGCTCGGCATACGCACCCTGGGGGCCACCTACCCCGGCGAGGACAAGGCCCTCGGCTGCAAGGACACCAAGCAGCTGTACCCGGTCGGCCCGCTCAACCGGACCGAGGCGAAGACCGCCGTGGCGACCCTCGCCCCCACCGGCTGGACGCCGATCGGCCCGGCCCTGCTGGCCGCGGCCCAGGACCTGGACGGCGGCGACGCCACCAAGCGGATCGTCCTCATCACCGACGGCGAGGACACCTGCGCCCCGCTCGACCCCTGCGAAGTGGCGCGCGACATCGCCGCCAAGGGCATCCACCTGACCATCGACACCCTCGGCCTGGTCCCGGACGCCAAGACCCGCGCCCAGCTCACCTGCATCGCCGAGGCCACCGGCGGCACCTACACGTCGGTACAGCACAAGGCGGAACTCTCCGGCAGGGTCCGCCAACTCGTCGACCGGGCGGCCGATCCCGTCGTCAACCCGGTCGCGACCGAGGGCGCGAAGCAGTGCGAGGGCGCCCCGCTGCTGAAGCCCGGCCTGTACAGCGACCGCGAGACCTTCGGCGAGCACCGCTGGTACCGCGTCGAGGTCCTGCCCGGCCAGGAACTGCGCGCCTCGGTGAGCATCGCCTCCGACCGCGCGGTCAACAGGGACTACGGAGTCCTGCTGCGCGCCACGACCGTCCACGGCCGCGAGATCGTCCGAGGCGCGGAAGCCGGTGACGGTCGTACCGACGCGATGTCCACCGGCCTGCGCTACCCGAAGGCCGAGATCGACGGGTCCGACTCGGACGCGAAGCCGGCGGCCGAGACCGTCTGCCTCCAGGTCAGCAACTCCTTCTCCGCGCCCGCCTCCGTCAAGACGACGCCCGGTATGCCCGTCGAGCTCACGGTCGAGGTGGTGGACGGACCCGACGGGGCCTCCGACGCCGCCGCGTTCGGCCTCGGGCGCGGCTGGTGGCTGCTGGCCGCCCTCACGATCGTCGGCCTGCTGGCCGGACTGGTGTGGGGTTGGATCTCGCGCTGGCGCATCTCCGTCTGGAGGACCAACTGATGCGTACCGTACGCACACTGACCGCCGCCCTGCTGGCCGGCGCCGCCGCCCTCGGGGTGGCGGGCTGCTCGGCCGAGGCGGACGGCTCGTCGGCCTCCGCGTCGCCGTCCGCGTCGGCAACGGCGATCCCCGACAAGAACGTGGGCAAGACCGAGGGGCCGCCGACCGAGGCGGGCACCAGCTTCCGCACCGCCACCGCCTTCCGCCCGGGAGAGAAGGCCACGGCCGGGGCGTCCACCGGCGACTACCTGTACTGGGTCGTCCCCGTCGACGCACAGCAGCGCGCCACGGTGAAGGCCACCGTCACGCTCCCCGAGTCCGCGAGCCGGCACGGCGCCGCCACCTGGCAGCTCGACGTGTACGACGGACTGCGCCGCCGCCAGGCGTGCGCGTACGGCAACCAGACCCGCGCCGCCGCCAAGGAGGCGGCCACGGTCGAACTGTCCTGCACCCTGCGCACCGTCCGCGCCTCGGCCGAGCAGTGGGCCAACGACCCGCTGCCCGGCAGCTACTACGTCCGCCTGACCGTCCTCGACGTGCCGGACGAGGACAAGGGCCTGCCGGTCCGGGCCTCGGTGGAGGCCGAGGTGAAGGAGACGGGCGGCGCCCACGCCGTCGACGGATCCCTCTCCACGCCCCTGGTCCCCGCGACCGTCACCGGCACCCGGCGCGCGCCGGAGGGCGGCTGGTCCGGCGGCTGGTGGTCGGACCGCTGGCTCTGGACCGCCGCGGGCGGAGTCCTCGCGGCCCTCGCGGGCCTGTACGGGTACTCCCTGACGCGCGGTTCGGGCCGCCCGCCCGGGGTCCCGCCGCGGGCCTGACCGGGCAGCGGGCCGGGGCCGTACGGGACGCCCGTACGGCCCCGGCCGCGTTCGTGCCTCCAGGGTGGGCGCGACCTCACGGAAGGGACGTGGCGGGCGGGGTCCGGCGCGGCGCGGCCCGCAAGGACTGAGGGCCGCCCGCCCGCCCTCCTAGCCCAGACGGGTGAGCCGGGCCTTGAACGAGGGCTCGGCCAGGTCCCCGCGCACCGCCACGGGCACGCTCTTGGCCCCGGCCCCGTCGCCGACCGTGAGCACGCCGACCTCCGTACCGTCCTTGGCGGTACGGGGCGTGCCCGCGGAGCCGGCGGTGAGCGAGAGCCGCAGCCGCTGGCCCGGTACGCCGACCATGTTCAGGTCCTTCGTCGCCACGAGCGGGGTGCGGCCGCCGAGCCCGTCGTCCACGTAACCGACCTGCTGACCCTTGCGCACGACCGGCGCGGAGGCCAGCGCGCCCCGCACCGCTTCGATCACCTTCCGGCTGTTCTGCAGCACCAGGGCCAGGCTGTTGGAGGCAAAGGGGTCCGGGCCGTCCACGTGCTGGTCCATCATCGTGCCCAGGACCAGTGGCGTCTCGTCGCCGACGGACTTGTACGCCGCCCACACCAGCGTCCCGCCGGCGGGAGTGCTCGAACCGGTCTTGATGCCCCTGATGCTGAGGCCCGTTGCGGTGAGCAGGTCGCCGTTGTTGTTGTAGATCGGCTTGGGCAGGCCCTTGATGGTGGCGTTGGGCATGGCGACGATCGCGCGGAACGTCTCGTCCTTCATGACGGCCTCGGCGAGCTTGAGCTGGTCGACGGCGGTGCTGACGGTGCCCGCGTCCAGGCCGCTGGGGTCCGTGTACGTGGTGTCCTTCATCCCGAGTTCCTTGGCCGCGGCGTTCATCTTCGCGACGAACGCCGTCTCGTCGCTGCTGCCGGTGTCCCACCGCGCGAGCAGGCGGGCGATGTTGTTGGCGGACGGGATCATCATCATCTTGAGCATGTCCTGCTCGCTGAACTTCGTACCGGCCGTGAGCCCCTCGACGCGCGACTCACTGTCGGAGTTGCCCTCCGCAGCGGCCCTGGCGTCGACCTGGACATCGGGACCGGCGTCGTTCTTGTTCCGGAGCGGGTGGCTCTTGAGGATCACGTAGGCCGTCATTATTTTGGCGACACTGGCCGTCGGGACGGGCTTCTGCTCCCCGAAGGTACCGACGTCACCGGATCCGGAGACACGGACGGCCGCCTGCCCCTTGGCAGGCCAGGGCACGGTGAACTGCCCGTCGAGGGCGTGGTCGGGCTCGGCGGCGACGAACACCGGTGCGGGGAGGGGCCGCAGCATCTGCGCGCCGACGAAGGCACCGCCGAGCAGCAGGAGCAACGGCGTCCATACCTTGACGCGCCGCACGATGGTCCGGCGGGGGGTCTCGGGGGCCGGAGCGGTATTGGTGAGCGAGGCCAACAACTCGAGCGGCGGCACAGCCGCCCCGGCCTCCCCACCAACCGCCGCCCCGCCGGCCGGCGTTGATCCGAAGCCCACTGGCCCGCCCGGGCGCCCCTGAGGCTCCGCCGCCGGCCCGTCCTCTCCGCCCGGCGCCACACCGGCGCTCGCCCCGGCACCCCGGTCTCCCCGGAGGCCCGCTCCCGCGCCGGCCGTCGCCCCGGCGCCCGGCGCGGCGTCGCGGCGCGTCCGGGGGGCGGCCCCCGCGACCGCCCCACCCTCCGCGCCGGGCCCGGCCTCCGGGTCTCCCTGGAGGCCCGCTTCCGCGCCGGGGGTCGCCCCGCGGCCGGAGCCGGCGCGGTGGCTTACCTCTGCGTCGGCTACCGATTTGGTGCGTGCCTCTGCATCGGCGTTCGCCGGGTGACCGTCCTTCGCGCCCGCGCCCGCGTCGGTGCCTTCGCCCGCGCCCGCGCCCGCGTCGGTGTCGGTGTCCGCGTCGGTGCTCGTGCCGGTGCTCGTGCCCGTGCTCGCGCCCCCGTCGGTGCCTTCGCCCCCGTCGGTGCTTGTGCTCGTGCTCGCGCCCGCGTCGGCGCCTTCGCCCCCGACCGCGCCCGCGTCGATGCTCGTGCCGGTGCTCGTGCTCGCGCCCGCGTTGGTGCCTTCGTCCGCGCCTGCGCCTGCGCTCGCGTCCGCGCTTGCGTCCGCGTCCGCGTCCGCGCCCGCACCCGCGCCCGCGTCCGCGTCGGTGCTCGTGCTCGCGTCCGCGCCAGTGCCTTCGCCTGCGTCCGGGCCCGGCTCGTGACCGGCCTCCGTGTCCGCGTCCGCCTCGGTGTCTGCTGCTGTCGCCGGGCCGGAGCGGTGACCATCCCCTTCGTCCGTGTCTGCTTCCGCAGCCGGAGCAGCCTCGGTGTCTGCTCCCGCGTCCGTGACTGATCCGGCGTCTGCCGCCTCGCCGGCGCTCGCCTCCCGGTCCGGTGCCGCCCCGTCCGCCCGATCTGCCGGGTGGCCGGCTTCTGCGTCCGCGTCCGCCTCGGTGTCACCATCGTTCCGCCGCTCGGCAGTCGCGCTGCTGTCCGGGGCTCCCACCACCCGGCCCGCCGAGTCGGGAACGTCCGCTCCGCCGCCCGAGGGTCCGGCCTGGACGGCCCCGGACTCCGGTTCGGTGCGTGACTCGGCCTCGCCCGAGGCCGAAGGCTCGACCTCGCCCTCAGCTCCGTGCTCCGCGGGAGCCGCGCTCGCCGCCGCATCCTCGGTCCCGGTATCGTCCTCGGACCCCGCCCCGGTGTTGGGCTCCGCTCCGGACTCACGCCCGGGCTCGGACGCGCGCTCGGGCTCGGCCGAGGCCTCGGCGTCGGCGCCGGACGTCTCGCCGGGCTCCGTCCCGGCCTCGCGGCCCGGTTCCCGGTCGGGGGCGGCCCCCGGCTCCGGGGTCGTTTCGGGTATCCGCAGAACGGTGGTCCGTTCCATCTCCTCGCCGTCCGAGGAATCGCCCGCCGCCGTCACTGCCTTCATCCCAGCCCCGCCTTGCCGCTCGCACCCGGTCCCCGCCCGGCGCACACGCGGTGCCCGGGGGCCGGCCGGTCCTTGCCGATACCGTGAGGCGAGTCCCCCGACGGGCCCTCGCCGCATGCCTAGATGTGCGCGGTGGCCCAGCCGTTCCCCGCGGCCGATCCTGTGACCGTTCGGTCATATTCGTTCCGGCGCGCCGGAACACCGACGGCGGCTCAGGAGCGCCCTCCGGTGCGCGAACGCGCCCGGTAGCCCGCGACCTTCGCCAGGTTGCCGCAGCGCTCCATCGAGCACCAACGCCGCCGCCGGGCCTGGGAGTCGTCGAGGAACAGCAGTGAACAGTCCGGGTTCTCGCACTCCTTCACCCGCGCCACCAGCGACCCGCCGATCAGGAGCACCGCGTCGCGCGCCACCGTGGCCATCGCGGCCCGCGCGTCGTGGCGGGCCGAGGCGCCGCCCGCGTCGTTCCGTACGGCCCACCCGGCGCCTGCCCCCGCGAGGGCGAGCCGCGGCGCGAGATCCGGCCGCGCCGCCGCCTCGTTGATCCGTACGAGATCCCCCGCATCCGGCGTCGCCGCCCCCGGCTCGCCCCCGCCCATCGCCGCCCGCAGGACCCGGTGGATCGACTCCCGCAACTCCCGCGCGGCGCCGAGCTCCGCCGCCGTGACCCGCACGCCTTCCCCACCGGCCCGCTCCACCCGCAGCCCCGCCTCGCCGATCCATCGCCCCAGCGCGTCCGGATCGGTGAGGCGCTCGAACGGAGCGGTGTACCGCTTGCCGAGCGTGGCGACGAAATCGAGGCACGGGCGCCCACCGATGAACGGGAACGCGAGCAACGGGTCGGCCGGGGTGAGGGTCATGGACCGACTCTACTCCCTTGACACCTGTTCGTGTGGTGTCGCAAGGTGACACCACTTCAACCGGTTCAACAGGTGTCGCGATGAGAGGGAGGAACAGGATGCGCGCAGTGCGGATCGAGGAGTTCGGCGGTCCCGAGGTGTTGGTCCCCGTGGAGCTGCCGGACCCCGCACCCGGACCGGGCGAGGTGCTCGTACGGGTCGAAGCCGCGGGGGTGAACCGGGCCGATGCCCTCACCCGCGCCGGCAGCTACCACAGGGCCGGTCGCCCACCGATCCTCCCCGGTCTGGAGGCGTCCGGCAGGGTCGTGGCGACGGGACCGGGGGTGAGCGGCATCGGCGTGGGCGACCGGGTCATGGCCCTGGGCGCCGCGGGCGCCCCCGGCTTCTACGCGGAGCTGGCGGCCGTGCCCGTCGGGCAGTTGGTCGCGCTGCCCGAGGGGGTCGCCGCGGCCGAGGCCGCCGCGCTCCCCGTGGCCTGGCTCACGGCCTGGTACACCCTGCGCCGACTGGCCCGCGTGGCCGAGGGGGAGACGGTGGTGGTGCACGCGGCGGCGAGCGGGGTCGGCAGCGCGGCGGTGCAGATCGCGGCCGACGCCGGGGCGCGGGTCATCGCCGTCGCGAGCTCGGCGGCCAAGGCGGCCTGGGCCACCGGGCTCGGAGCGCACCACACGGTCGACCTGTCCGCACTGTCGGCCGGGGACCCGGTCGAGGAGGTGGCTCGGCTGACGGACGGCCTCGGCGCCGACGTGGTCCTCGACACCGTCGGCGGGCGGGTGTTCGGGCAGAGCCTGCGCATGGCGGCGTACGCGGGTCGGGTGGTCGCCCTGGCCAACGTCGCACTGGAGCCGAGCACGGTCGACACCCGCGACTTCTACCCGAAGAACGCCTCCGTCCACGGCTTCCAGCTCACCAACCTGCTGGAGCACGGCTACGACCCCCGAGAGGACCTGGGCGAGATCGCCGCCCGGGTGGCGGCGGGCACCTACCGGGTCCCGGTCGAGGCGCGGTTCCCGCTGGAGCGGGCGGCCGAGGCCCACGAGCGCCTGGAACAGCGCGGAAACCGGGGGAAGATCGTGCTGTCGGTGGCCGGATGACGGCCTTGGCGGGGACTCAGCGCGTGCTGTGCTTGAGGACTACGTGGGCCGCGACCTCCCGGTCGGCGTCCGTGTCGACGAAGGACACGACCACCGGACTGCTGCCCGTGGGCCCGCCGGAGGTCGCGCGCATCCGGTAACGCTCGACGCGCACGGCCTCGCGGGCGAGCGGCGCACCGCCCGTGAACAGCGAGAGCGGCTTGACGTCGTTGGCGATGCGCAGGTCCGCCGGGCGCCAGGTGCCCGAAGCGACGTCGAGGCGCTCCAGCAGGAAGCCCGGTCCGCTCCCCGGACGGTCCCCGGGTTCGCCGACGAGGAACTCCATCTGGAAGGCGACCAGCACGTGCCGGTACTCGGCGGAGTTCCCGTTCCGCAGGGTGACCGTGAACTCCTGCCCGGCCCCGCCGCGCACGAGGGAGAGGGCGCCGCCCCGGGTGTCGACGGAGACCGACAGCCGGGTCGGAGCCGCCGGGGGCGGAGCCGGCGTACGAGTGGGAGAAGCGGAGGGGGAAGCCGAGACCGACGGCGCCCCGGAGGCGGTGGTCGTCGCCGGTGCCGTCGCCGTCACCGCGGGGGAAACCGGCACGGACGCGGAGGCGGACGCGGTGGCCGAGGCGGCCGTGCCCGCCGACGACCCGCCGCCCTTGTCCGCGCACCCGGCGGCGCCCGCCAGCAGGACTGCGGCCACGGCCGTGGCGGTGAGGATCCGGCCGGATCCCCCGGATGTGGGCATGTGATCGCGCTCCCCCGAAGTCGTTTCGCCGGAACCTAACAACCGGAACCCACCCCCACGAGCCCGGGAGGGACTCGGGCAGGCGACGTTTCGGTCACGGACCGCGGCCGACCGCCGGCGGCGGACCGGGGCGCTCAGACGGTCAGGGTCGCGTCGAGCACGGTGACCGCATGCCCGCTGAGCAGAACGCGGTCCCCGCGCACGGCGGTCCTGACCACACCGGTACGCGCCGAGGCCTGGAGCCCCACGAGCCCGTCGCGGCCGCCCAGCCGCGCCGACCAGAAGGGGGCGAGCGAGGTGTGGGCGCTGCCGGTGACCGGGTCCTCGGGAATGCCGTTGGCGGGCGCGAAGAAGCGGGAGACGAAGTCGTAACCCCGTCCGGTCCCCTCCGCGGCCGCGGTGACGATGATCCCGCGCAGCCCCTCCCGCACGGTCAGCGCGGCGATCGCCGCGAGATCGGGACGCAGGGTCCGGACGGTGGCGGCGTCGGGCAGCACGGTGAGCAGATCGCCCAGTGCGCCGGTGCGGAACGTGCTCTCGGGCCGGACGCCGAGCGCCTCGGCGAGACCCGTGGGGACGGGTACCTCGTCCGCCGGGGCTGCGGGGAAGTCCAGGGTGAACTCCCCGTCCGCCCCGGCGTGCGCGATGAGCAGCCCGTGGGAGCGGCTGCGGAACCGCACGGAGCCACCGGTCAGCAATCCCTCGCGGCGCAGCGTGTGCGCCGTGGCCAATGTGGCGTGCCCGCACAGATCGGCCTCGACCAACGGGGTGAACCAACGGATCTCCCAGTCGGCCTCCTCCCCGGCGGGAAGCGGCAGCGCGAAGGCCGTCTCGGGGTGGTTCAGCTCGGCTGCGACCTGCCGCAACCAGGAGTCCTGCGGCCAGGCGCCGGCGGGCAGGAGGCACACGCCGGCCGGGTTCCCGGCGAAGGGACGGGTGGTGAAGGCGTCGACTATCTGGATACGCATGCCGAGAACGTATCGAGGCCAATGTTCGCCGGGGCAAGGCCAATTGCGGGAAAGTGGCCTGCCCGATGCTCCGTCAGGTGGGTGGGGTCGGTGCGCCGGGTTCCGTGGTCGAGCCGTCAAGGATTTTCGGACGGTCGGACCAGTAGGAGAATGTCCGCATGCCGGACGTCGCACACCGTTGTCAGACCCTCCGCCTACTCTTGATCACGTGAGCCCGACCCCCGAAAGTGACGCCCGCCCGGTCCCCGAGCGCCCCCTCTCCGAGATCAACGCCGACATCCGCGGCCTGTTCGCCCGCGCCGAGGGTCGACTGACCGACGCGGAGCGCGTCCGGCACGCCTCGCTGTTGCAGGAGTGGGCGCAGGCCATCCGGGCCTCGGTCGTACCGGCGGCGTAGGCCTCGCCCGGAGTTCATGCGGAGCTGATCGGGTGAAGCAGAGGAACCTGGAGTGATCGCGGCCGTTGATCAAGGTGCTCACCCCCATGCACTTGTGCAACAGCGAGGACCAATGATGATCAAGAAGATGATGGCCACCGCCGCCGCCACCGCGTCCATCCTCGGCGCGGGCGCCGCCGTCGCAGCCCCGGCCATGGCCATCGGCAACGACAACGGGATCAACACCGTCAACGGCAACGGTTCCCAGCAGATCTACGGCAACCAGAAGACCCACGGCGACCTGAGCCCGCAGCTCGGGGTGGTCCAGGGCACCCTGAACAAGCCCTGCATCGGCCTGCCCGCCAAGCTCAACGCGCAGTCGATCCTTGCCGCGGTCAACATCGGCGTCCAGGACATCAACGTCCTGTCCAACCCGCAGAACCAGCAGTGCACCGAGAACTCCACCCAGGCCAAGGGCGACGAGCCGCTCTCGCACATCCTGGACAACATCCCGGTCCTCTCGGGCAACCTCTCGGCCGGCAGCTGACGCAGTCCCCTTTTTCGAGCCGGGGCCTCCGATGCCTGCGCGAGTGCCCACGGGGCCCCGGCTTCACCCGCACGCCACAGGCGCGCGTCGGCCCTGAGGTCGCCGGGGTGGGTACGGATCCGTAACGGCAGGACAGAGCCTCCGGGCCCGCAGACCGGGCCGGAGGCTCTGTGGTGTGCAAGGGCGGGGGATCGCCTGCCTATGGCTCCCGGCGGGCGGCCAAGCGCTCGACGCGGGTCAGGAACTCGGTCGGGTGGAACGGCTTGGCGAGGCAGTCGTTCACCCCGGCCTCCAGCGCACGGGCCGTGCACTCGGGGTCGGCCGGCGGCAGGGCGAGGATCGGTACGGGGCCGTGGTCGGGGTGGCGGCGGATCTCCTCGAACAGCGCCACCTCGTCCAGGCCGGGCCCGGTGCGCTCGCACACCACCAGATCCACCGGGCCCTCGCTGCCCAGCAGGGCGACGGTGTCCCTCCCGCTCCCGCCGTCGATCACGACATGCCCCCGGGCCACGAGGAGGCGCTCCAGCAGGCTGCGGAGGGTGCCGTCCTTCGCCACAAGGAGGATCCTGCTCGGGGAATCGCCGCTCATCGTGTTCCTCTGCTTCCGCTGGTGGGGCTCCCGCAGAGGGTACGAGAGCGGGCGCGCGCCCGCCTGCCCCGGGGCGGCATATCGGGTAGTTTCGGGACATGACCCCTGAGCCGCAGAGCTTCGAGATCCTGCTGGTACCCGAGCACATCGAGAACCTGCGCGGCGGCTCGGCAGCCGACCGGGCCCTGCGCGTGGCCCTGGTGGAGGCGACCGGCGAGACCGGAGCCTCCGGCTACCCCCGCTACCGCGGTCAGGGCGTGGAGGCCGACATCGACCCGCGCACGCGCGCGATCGAGGCACTGCTCGTCGACGGTGCGGAACTGGACCTCGGACTGACCGCCATGGTCGCCCCGGAGGGAGGCAAACGCTCCGGGCGGGCCCAGGGGCGCCCGTAGCGCGATCCGTCGACCCGGTCCTGCGGCCTCCTCCCCCGGGTGGGGGAGGAGGCCGGTACGTTCGGAGGACGTGGCGCGGCAGGCTCCGCACCAGGATGAAGCCATGAACTCAGCGACGCGGACGAGGACGACGGCGAGGGCGACGGCGAGGACGACGGCGAGGGCGAGGACGCAGCGGGCCGCCGCGCTCACGGCTTGTGCCGGTGCCCTGGCCTACACCATCAGCAAGGTCGACCTCGCGCGGGACGGCGAACTGGGCATGCCGGGCTTTCCGGCCCCGCCCGAGGCGTACGCGTCGATCAGCGACGTCACGACCGCCCAACTGGGCAACGCGGGTCTGGGCCTCCTGATGGCGGTGGTCGCGCTGCTGCTGGTCCGCCCGCCGGCCGCCGGGTGGCTCCGGCGGGGCACGGTCCTCGTCTCCTGGGCCGGGATCCTGATGGTCGGGGCCGGGGTCTTAGGCTTCGGCGCGCGGGCGGCCGGTCTGGCCCCCGGCCTGGGCGCCACGCCTCCCGCGATGGGGGCCGCCCTCGCGGCACTTGCCGTCGGCGCGGTGTGGGTCGCGGCCTGGGCGGTGGCGGCGGTCGGCGCCACGCGGACGGAGCCCGGCCGCGGCCGGCGCGCCGCGGGGTGAGACCGGACTCCGGCGAGCGGGTCCCACTGCTCTCAGGGGGACGCTCCGTAGCGGTTGGCGATCGTGGTGGCGCGGTCGTGCAGGGAGTCGCGCAGCCATCGCGGGGACAGGGCTTCCGCGTGCGTCGCGAGCCGCCACAGCGCCCATTCGGCGTGCCGCCGGTCCTGGAAGGTCACCTCCAGCTGGAGCCGGCCGTCAGCGATGGGCTCCTCGGAGCGGACGGCCAGCGCCGTGCCCATCAGTTCCTCCCGCCGTGCCGGGTCCAGCCGTACCAGCACGGTGACTTGGTCGCCGCCGGTCCGGAACCGCGTGCCGTGTTCCCGCCAGGTCCGTTCCAGGTCGACGCGGTCCGGTCGCTCTGCCGGTTCGGCGAGTTCCTCGGCGGTCAGGATGCGGGACAGCCGGTAGGTGCGGTCCGCGCCGGACCGGGTGGCCAGCAGATAGCCCTGGTCGCGCACGGTGACCAGGCCGATCGGATCCACCGTGCGCCACTTCGGGGCCTGTTCCACGGCCGCGTAGCGGATGCGCAGCCTGTGCCCGGCGAGCACCGCGCGCCGGACCTCGGCCACGACCGCGTCGGGCACCTCCTCGGTGGCCTGCCGGCGGGACAGGAGGTCGGTCTCGGGATCGATCAGCAACCGCTCGACCGCACCGGCCGCGATGGCCCGCTGGCCACCGGGCAGCGCGTCGACCACCTTCAGCATGGCCGAGGCGAGGGCCGAGCCGAGTCCGAACGCCTGCGCGCCGCGCCGTGAACCGGCGATCAGCAGGGCGAGTGCCTCGTCGTGGTTCAGCCCGGTCAGCTCGGTCTGGAAACCGGGCAGCAACTCGAAACCGCCGTGCCGACCGCGTTCGGCGTACACGGGGACCCCGGCCGCGGACAGCGCCTCGATGTCGCGCAGCACGGTACGGGTGGACACCTCCAACTCCCGGGCGAGCGCGGCCGCGGACAGCCGGCCGTGCTGCCTCAGCAGCAGCACCAGCGATACCAACCGGTCGGCGCGCATGCCAAAACCCTACGGGAATACACGACAGAGGATGTCGTGATTGGTTGCGAGGCTTGTGAGCGGCACACAGATACAGGCTCCATCGCACGCGAAGGGTGATCCACATGGCACACGCCATCGTCAATCCGGACGGCCTGCACGACCCGGTCCCGTTCGGCTACAGCCACACCGTCACCGTACCCGCCGGTGCGGAACTGGTGCTCGTCTCGGGGCAGTACGGATCGGGCCCGGACGGCCGGGTCGTCTCGGACGACTTCGCCGAGCAGGTGGAGCGGACGTTCCGCAACATCTCCGTCGCCCTCGCCGCCCACGGGCTCGACCTCGGCCACGTCGTCCAGCTCAGGACGTACGTGGTCAACCACGACGTCGGCAAGCTCGGGCCGATCGCCGGAGCCGTGCAGGAGATCTGGGGCAAGGAGCCGCCCACGCAGACCCTCATCGGTGTCGCGAGCCTGGCCGCGCCCGACGTGCTGTTCGAGGTCGAGGCCCTGGCCGTCCGGCCCTGACCTCGGCCACATGGGTCCGGCCCGGTCCCCGCGCAGGCGGGGACCGGGCCGGACTTCACGTGCTCATGCGGTGGTTCGGCGTCAGCTCACCTGGACCGTGACGTCGTCCACGACGAAGGAGGTCTGCAGGGACTGGTCCTCCACGCCGTTGAACTTCAGGGTGACGGTCTGGCCGGCGAACTGCGCCAGGTTGTAGGTCTTCTGGACGTAGCCGGACGTCGGGGTCCGGTTGGAGAAGGTCTCCAGGGTCTGGCCGCCCACCGAGACGGTGAACTTGTCGTAGACCACGGGGTCCGTCTCGTCCGTGTCGATGTGCAGGAAGAACGAGAGCTGGTACGAAGCGCAGCCCGACGGGATGGCCAGCGACTGCGAGGCGCTGTCCGTGTGGCTGGAGCCGTACCCGTTCAGCCACGCGAAGTAGCCGCCGCCGTGCGGGACCTGGCCGGACTGGTTCGTGACGACGCCCGCCGTCGCGGTCCACGGGGAGGAGCCGTTCTCGAAGCCTCCGTTGACCACGAGCTGGCGCGGAGTGCAGCCACCGGTGCCGGTCACGGTCAGGGTGTAGGTGGTGCTGTGGCTGACGGTGCCCGAGCCGGTGATCGTCAGGGTGTAGGTGCCGGGCGCGGTGCTCGCCCCGACCTGGACGGACAGCGTCGACGAGCTGCCCGACTGCACGGACGTCGGGCTGAGCGTGGCGCTCACCCCGGCGGGCGCGCCGGAGACGGAGAGGGAGACGGTCTGGGCGGCGCCGCTGACGGTGGAGGTGTTCACCGTGGCGGAGGTGGAGCCGCCCTGGGCCGCGCTGCCCGCGGTCGGGCTGACGCCGATGGAGAAGTCCTGCGCGGGCGTCTCACCGCCGACCGCCGTCTTCCACACGGCGTAGGCGACACCGTCGGCGCTGCGGTCCAGGACCGTGGCGCTGATGTTGTTCGTGGTGTCGCAGGAGCTGTGGTAGCAGGAGTCGTAGGCGGCGTTCGCGGTGCCGCCCCACTTGGCGGCCTGCGCCGAGGTCTTGCGGGCGCTGGCTCCGGCCGCGTAGCCGGAGGTCGGGATGCCGCCCTGCTGGAAGGAGTAGTCGTCGCTGCGGCCCTGGCCCTCGGTGTTCTCCTCGGGAGCGAGGTTCAGGGAGGTCCAGTACGCCTTGAGCGGCGCGGCGGTCGTGGAGTTGATGTTGTTGATGAAGTAGCCGCCGTTGGTGGAGCCGACCATGTCGAAGTTGTAGTAGCCCTTGATGGCCGCCTTCTGCGTGCTGCTCAGCTGGCCCACGTAGTACTCGGAGCCGTTGAGGCCCTGCTCCTCGTCGGTCCACCAGGCGAAGCGCACGTGCTTGGTCATCGTCGGGTTCTTCTGGGCGAGTGCGAGCGCGTTCTCCAGCAGGGTCGCGGAGCCCGAGCCGTTGTCGTTGATGCCGGGGCCGGCCGAGACGCTGTCGAGGTGCGCGCCGAACATGACGACCTGGTCGGCGGGGCCGCCCGGCCAGTCGGCGATCAGGTTGTTGGACGGGTAGGTGCAGGAGGTGCAGTTCTGCTCGGTGACCGTGTAGCCGGCGGCCTGGAGCTTGCCCTTGATGTACGCCACCGACCCGGTGTAACCGGCGCTGCCCGCGCGGCGGTTGCCGCCGTTCTGGGAGGCGATGGTGTTCAGCTGGGCCAGGTGCGCCTGCACGTTGGCCACGTCGATGTTCGGCGGGTCGTTCGGCGGCTGGGTGCCGCCGACGTTGAGCGCGAAGTCGACGGTGTGCGAGAGGGTGCTGCCCTGGCCCTTGACGACCACGGTGGCCGCGCCCGGCGTGGCGCTCGCGGTGGCGCTCAGGGTCAGCGTCGAGGACTGGCCGGACTGCACGGTGGCGGGGCTGAAGGAGGCGCTCACCCCGGCCGGCAGGCCCGTGGCGGTCAGCGTCACCGACTGGGCGGTGCCGGTCGTGACGGCGGTGCCGACCGTGGTGGTGACCGTACCGCCCGGCTGGACGGTGCCCGACGTGGGGTTCAGCGACATCGAGAAGTCGTTGTTCTGACCGCTCGGGGTGCAGGTCGGATCGGCGGTCTGGGCGGGCACGCTGATCGCGTCCCAGGCGGCCTTGGTCTTGTTGAAGAGGTCACAGGTGGTGTCGAGCGACTTGGCGGAACTGAGCGTCGCCGTCCGGTACTTCTTGTAGGACATGCTGCTCGTCTTGAGCAGCATCCCGCCGTAGAAGATCTTTCCGGCGTTCTGGACGCCCACGCCGGTCACCGTGGACGAGTTGCAGGTGGGGCTGTTCGGCTTGCCGCCGCCCGGGTTGCTGCCCTCGGCGAGCAGGTAGAACCAGTGGTTCAGCGGGCCCGCCGCGGCGTGGACCTCGGTGTTCGGTATCGACGAGCTGTAGCAGTTCGGGTCGTTGTCCACGGCCGACGGGTTGTACATGTTGCGGATCGGGCCGGTACCGACCAGGTTGATCGTCTCGCCGACGGTGTAGTCCGGAGCGTCGTACGGAGAAGACTGGTTGGCGAACGCCTCGGTCAGTGCTCCGAAGATGTCCCCCGTGCCCTCGCCGAGCCCGGCTTCCTGGCCGCTGGTGCCGCCGGGGGTGTTGGAGTCGATGGCGTGCCCGTACTCGTGGGCCACCACGTCCAGGCTGGAGATCCACTCGTTGGCCTGGTTGTGCCCGATGGTGACCGAACTGCCGTCCCAGTAGGCGTTGAGGTCGCCCAGCCCGACCTTGCCGGGGAAGCTGCGGCCGTTCCCGCTGACGCCGTTGCGGCCCAGCCACTGGCCCAGCATGTCCCACTGCTTCTGCGCGGCGAACATCAGGTCGACGCAGCCGGTCTCCTTGGCTGTGGGGTTGCCGGTGCCCCAGGCGTCGGAGGACTTCGAGAAGACCGTGCCGTTGCTGTAGTCCGCGCAGCTCAGGCCGGTGCGGTTCGGGTCGCGCAGCGAGTACGTGCCGCCCGAGTTGGTCGTGTCGATGGTCAGCGGGTTCGGCCCGTTCCACTTGCTGTTGCCGGTGCCCGCGACCACGTCGTCGTAGCTGTCGACGAAGGCGCCCGTGCGGGCGTCCACGAAGACGTGCAGCTTGCTGGGCGCCGTCTTGGTCCGGCCGATCAGGACGGTCTCCCAGGCCAGTACCGGCTTGTCGTCCTTCAGCCGGACGACGAGCCGGCTGCTGTCGACCTTGTCGACCGAGGCCAGCTTCGAACGGGACGTGGACTCGGCGTCCTTGGCGCTGACCGTCGCCCGGGTCGAGACGTCGATCCGTACGGAGGAGGCCGACTGGAGGGCGCGGACCTTGCCCGCGCCGTCGGCGAGCACCACCGCGTCGCCGCCGACCACGGGCAGGCCGCGGTAGCTGCGCTCGTACGCCACGGAGAACAGGTCCTTGACCCAGGGGGTGACCTGGCGGCGTTCGTACTGCTCCTGCGAGGAGTTGACCAGGGTGTCGAGACCGCTGCCGACGGCCTGGTCGGCGGCGGCGACCGCGCGCGCCGCCGGGGTGTCCTTCTGGGACGGGGCGGGTTGTGCTTGCTGCGCCGACGCCGTTCCGGCGGCCAGGGTTCCGGCGAGGCCCGCGGTCAGCACCATCGCTGCCAGGGCCGCCGTCCATCTGGTGGGCTGCAACGTCCACTCCGATCGTGGGGGGTTGGATGGATGAGTGTTCGTTCGCGGCCGAGTATGAGCGTGTACATGACGGCTTTGGGTCATCTCGGCGGACATAAGGTCCGCGTTATGGTGCGGTGGCGGCGCGCTGCGTACGCTGCCCGGATGCAGCTGGAGTTGAGGCACCTGCAAGCCGTCTGCCGGATAGCGGAGGCGGGCAGCCTGGGGGGCGCGGCGCGGCGGCTGGGGGTGTCCCAGCCGGCGCTTTCGGCGCAACTGCGGCGGATCGAGCGGGTCACGGGCGGGGAGCTCTTCGTGCGGGGCCGCAGCGGCGTGGAACCCACCGCGCTGGGTCACTTCGTACTGGCCAAGGCGCGGCGGGTGCTCAGCGAGATGGACGCGCTGGGCGCGGAGGCGCGGGCGATCGGCACCGGCGGCCCGCTCAGGCTCGGATGCATCCTGCTCGTACTGGTCGACGGACTCCTCGCCCAGACTGACCTGTTCATGTCAGGTCAGGAGATCACGGTCAACCTGGAGCACTCGGTGACCGCGCTGGCCCGGATGCTGGGCACCGGACGGTACGACGCCATCGTCTACGGCGAGGTCAACGACCACGAGGTGCCGCTCCCCACGGGAGTCCTCGCGCGGACGCTCGTACCGAAGGAGCCGTTCTGCATCCGCCTCCCGGCAGGGCACCCCCTGGCCGGCCGGGACCACGTCGACCTCGCCGACCTCGCCGGTGAATCCTGGCTGACCCTGGTGGAGGAGGACGACGGCGGACCCGAGGCGCTCATCGCGGCCTGCGCGAACGTCGGGTTCACCCCGTCACTGCGCTACCGGATCACCGACCGCATGATGCAGTACGACCTGATCGCCGCGGGCCGCGCCATCTCGCTCAGCCAGCCCACGGCCCCGCAGGTGGCCGGTACGGTGATGCGCCCGCTCGCGGGCACGCCGATCACCGGGCGCATCCGTCTCGCGTGGAACCGCTCGGCGGTCTCGGCCGGCCGGGCGGAACTGCTCTACCGCGCCGCGGCCCGCGCCTATCTGGCGAACGTGGAGAACAACGGCTTCCACAAGGCGTGGTGGGACGCCCACCCAGAGCTGCAGGTCAGCCTCGGCGGTGAGCCGTCAGCAGCAGGTACTCCCACTGCATGACCCCGTCCACGGTGTGCTCGGCGGCGAGCGCGTCGAGGTCCCGGTCCAGTGCGGCGACCCGCTCGGGGTCCTCGGCGATCGACCGGTAGACGGCGACGGTCGGCCCGTAGAGGGCCTTGAAGAACTCGCGGAAGTCCGAGGGCTGGGTGAACCGGTCCACCCGGACCGTCTCGCGGCGGGCGACCAGATCGGTCACACCGTCGCCCAGCAGCTCGTGCACGTGCTCCGGGTCGCCCCACAGCGGCGGCGGCTGCGCCCCGGGCGGGGGAGGGGGAGCGTACGGCTTCATGGTGGCGAACATCCGACCGATGAAGCCCTGCGGGGTCCAGTTGAGCAGCCCGATGGTGCCCCCGGACCGGCAGACCCGCAGCAGCTCGTCCGCGGCGGTCTGGTGGTGCGGCGCGAACATCACGCCGAGGCAGGACATCACGGTGTCGAACTCGCCGTCCGCGAACGGCAGCGCCTCGGCGTCCGCCTCCCGCCACTCCAGCTTGGCCCCGCGTACGGCGGCCAGGTGCTGCCCGACCTCCAGGAGGTCGGGGGTGAGGTCGGAGGCAACGACGTCGGCGCCGGTCAGCGCGGCCGGAATGGAGGCGTTGCCGGAGCCCGCGGCGACATCGAGTACCCGGTCCCCGCGGCTCACTCCGCATTCCCGGACGAGCACGGCGCCCAGGTCCGGAATGACGTGGGAGACCACGGACGGATAGTCGCCCATGGCCCACATCGCGCGGTGCTTGGCTTTGAGTGCGCGGTCGGCCTGGGCCGCGTCGTTCGACTCGGTCATCGCAGCCGCCCTCCAGGAGTCGGGTCAGGGCTCTCTTCCGAGCATAAGGACGATCCGCCCGGGCGGCCTCTCGGCCGCGAGGGCCTCCGGCCTCCGGGGCGGCCGGACCGCCCGGTCAGGCCGTTCCGGAGCCCCGTTGCGCGCAAGCCTCACGAGACCGTCCGAGCCCGGGGGCGGGCGGGTCGCGGAGTCGTGCCGGCCCGGGTGCGGCAGGAGTCCGAGGTCGCCCAGGGAGCCGGAGGCGACGGGAAACCGGCTTACGCCACCCGGGTGCCCTCGCGGCCGGAGCCGAAGTCCCGCTCGAAACCCTCGCGGAAGCCGGGCCGTTCGACCGCCCGCTCGAACGCGTGCGCGGCACGGACGAGAGCGGCCTCGTTCTCCTGGGCGGCGGTGAGTTCGGCGAGGTACGCGCGCAGGCTCAGTCCGCGGGCCGTGGCGAGTGCGGTGAGCCGCTCGTGCACATCGGTGTCGACCTCGACTGTGGTGGTGTCAGCCATGCTCCGAGTATGCGCGTCCGGGACCCGGCCGTGGGCCCGTTCACGGCGAGCACGCGTTGACGGCGTCGACCCGTCTCGTCCACGGCTCCGGTGGTCCGGCTACTCGGGTTGCCAGGCCGCGCTGAAGAGGGCCAGTTCGAGGACGTCCGGCGCTGCGGGCCACTCGATCGGTGCAGCCGTCAGCTGCTCATCGGCCGCGTGCATCCACTGGAGGTAGACCTGGTAGCGGTGGGAGGTCCAGTTGCCGTCGCGCCAGATGCGGTCGGCGATCGGAGCTGCCCATGCGTAGCCGGCCGCGCCCCCGACCTTCGTGGCGTGCCGGCGGAGAACCCCGGCGAGCACGCTGTCGAGGATGAGCGGACGCAGCCCCTTGACCTCGGGCAACGCCTGGCCTGCGAAGTAGAGGAACTTGGTGAGGAACGCCGGCCCCAGACCGTCCAGCTCCTTCAGCCGCTCGTAGGATGCGGCCGCACCTTCGGCGGTGAGCAGGGACACGGCTTCCTCGAAGGCTGCCTCGGCACCGTCCCGGGCGAGCACGTGACCCGTGCGGTGGGGGCCGTAGCCCGTGAGGCCGTACCCCCAGACCTGAGTGGCGACGAAGGCCTCGGCCCAACTCCGTGATTTCACCGCGGCCCGGACCGCGGCCACGACTTCGGCCCGGGTCACGGAAGCCGAACCGACCGCTGCCCGGTCGGCGAAGGCGTTGGGCCACGGGGCCACGGCCATCCAGCGGGAAGGCGAGTACGGAACGCGGTGAGCGCCGCTTCCCTGTCTGTACCGCCCGCCCCTTTCCGGGTCGGCCAGCCACCTGCCCAGGGAGATCACCGCGTCTTCCGGCAGCAACCGGGTTCGCATCGTCGCGTCGAGCTTGTCTGCCAGGCTCTGGTCAAACCTCATGGAAACGCGCCCCATCCCGTCGTCCACCGACCCCAAGGTAGCCCAGCGGTCGCCGGAGCGGGCCCGGTCGGGGTCATGCCCGTGACGGATCGAGTGCATGGTGCCCGGCCCGGCGCGTCCCACGGCGCCCCCGAGCAGCCCGTCGCCCCACCGGTCCCGCCTCAGCCCGCCCAGCGCCCCGTCAGGAAGGTGACGGCCACCAGCGTGGACAGCGGGCCCACGACGCACACGTACGCGGTCCGCAGGCGCGGACGGCGCAGGCTCCAGCCCGCCAGGGCGATCCACAGCGGCCACCACAGCAGCGTGGAACGGGGGATGGAGGTGTACCAGTACGAAGTCCCCAGGGCCCACAGGGTCAGGGCGGTGTAGAGGGCCTCGGGCCACTGACGGCGTCGCACGAGCAGGACCAGGAGTGCTACGCCGACGAGCATCGCCACCAGCTCGGCCTGCCACATCAGGGCGTACCCGGTGGGCTGCGTGTGGTGGAAGGCGGCGTTCCAGGTGTTGGCCCAGGCCTCCCACGGCGTGTGGAAGTCCCGGTACCAGCCGCGTTCCTGGGCGTGCTTCCATGCCATCCAGTCCCCGGTCCGGGCGTACAGGAACCAGCTGTACGCGGCCGGTGCGAGTACGGGCAGGCACAGCCACGGGGCCGCCCGCCAGTCGCGCCGGTTCCGTGCGGTGAGGACGAAGAGGAGTACCAGCGCCGCCATCAGGAACAGCCCCGTGACGCGCACCGAGGACGCCAGGAACGTCAGCACCGCCGCCGCGGGCCAGTTGCGGCGCCGCGCCGCCAGCCAGGCCGGCAGGGCCAGGGCGAGGAACAGCGCTTCGGTGTATCCGGCGGCGAGGAAGACGGCGAAGGGCGAGAGCAGGAGGAACAGGACCGTGCGCCTCCCCGCCTCCGCGTGCCGCAGTTGGTGTCGGGCGATGCGCGCCAGAGCCAGGACGGCCACGCCTCCCGCGAGGAACGAGATCAGCGCTCCGGCCGCGGCCCAGTGCGGGACGACCACGTGGACGGCGCGCAGTGCGAGCGGGAAGCCGGGCAGGAAGGCCTCCCGGTTGTCCCAGCCGGCCGTCCACGGGCCCGTTCCGGCCGGGAAGTAGCCGTCCTGGGCTATGTGGAGGTAGTGCGACCAGTCCCACTGCTCCCAGGGCGAGAACAGCGAACCGGGCCGCAGGGCCCGGTTCCCGTCGGCCGGGAAGAGCCAGCGGACGGCGCCCGCGGTCGTCCAGATCCCCACGCGCGTGAGCACGTACAGCCAGAGCACCTCACGGTCGTCCGGCCCGGGCCGCCACCTCCGGTACGGGGCTTTGGGCGCGCGCCGTACGGGGGCGGGCGGGCCGGTGGCGGCGAGCGGCCGGGGCGGGGCGGAAACGGACATACGGGATCTCCTGGTCGGCTTTGGGGTGTGCGGAACCGCCGGCCGGGGTCGGGGTACCGAGGTCCGGGCCGGTGGCGGTGCGGTCGCTGCCGCGGGGTTACGGAGGGAAAGGCGTCGAAGTGGGCGTCGAGCCGGGCGTCGAGCCGGTCGTGGACATGGCGGTCGACCTGGGCGGCGGGGAGGGCGACGTGGTGTGGGACGTGGTGTGGGACGCGTTCGGATACGCCGTCCGGCCGGGATCGGTGGGCTGCCCCGTCGTGGGCGGAGGGGACGGGTTCGGCACGGGCGACGGCGCCAGGTGAGGGGGAACGGTGGCCGGGAGGGTCGGGCCCGCGTCGCGCGGCAGGAACGCGGCGACCGCCGCACCGGCCCCGCCGATGACGAGGCAGCAGGCGAGCGCGAAGCCGGCGATCCGGCGCCGCCGAACCTTCGCCCCGCGCCGGGCGATGGCCGACACGGGCGGGAGGGGGGACCGGGACGCTCCGGCGGAGGCCGCTTCCCGGAACAGGGAGCGCAGCGGGTCGTGGTCGTACGGGTCAGGCATCGAGAGCCTCCTCCATGCGGGGGTCCCGCAGCTCGCGGGCGAGGGTGGCCCGGCCCCGGGACAGGTGTGTCTTGACCGTGCTCGCGGACAGCGAGGTCTCGGCGGCGATCTGCTCGACGGTCAGATCGCACAGGTAGTGCAGCGCCATGGTGCGGCGCTGCTTCAGGGGCAACAGCCGCAACGCCTGTACGAGGGCCACCACCTCCGGCCCCGGACCCTCCACATGGCCCGCGGGCGCGGTGCGCCGCCAGGCGTCGGCGCTGCGCCGCCGACCCCGCCAGCGGCTCACGGCGAGCCGCCACGCGACGGTGCGGATCCAGGCCTCGGGTCGGCCGTCGCGCTCCAGCCGGCGCCGCCGGTCCCAGGCCCTGACGAAGGCCTCCTGCACCACGTCCTGTGCCTCGTGATGGTCGCCGAGCATCACGTACAACTGCCCTGTGAGCCGTCCCGCCGCCTGCGCGTAGAACTCCTCGAACTCCTCGACGGTCAAAAAATCGCTCCCGAATCCATGTGTCCCTCTCATCAGGCATACGCCAGGGAGAGTGGATCCGGTCGACACCGGAAGCCGGGAACTTCCTGTGAGTGCGATCACATGCGGGACGGCCGTCCCGGCCCGGCGAGGAGGGGCCGGATCCGGCCGGATCCGCGACCCGCCGTCAAGGAGCGATCAAACCCCCTGGTGACGGTGCGTGCAGACGTGTACCTTCACGGGTAGCTGTCGTGGTTCCAAGTGCCTTGCCCGCGCCATTCGGTGTGGGCAGTTTTGCTGTGTTGTGCCGTAGGACCAGGGCGATCACCTCCGTTTCCCACGCGGTGTGGGAGACGTACGTCAAAGGAAGGCATGAACATGGCTACGGGAACCGTGAAGTGGTTCAACTCCGAAAAGGGCTTCGGCTTCATCGCCCAGGACGGCGGCGGTCCGGACGTCTTCGCGCACTACTCCGCGATCAACGCCACCGGCTACCGCGAGCTCCAGGAGGGCCAGGCCGTGACGTTCGACATCACGCAGGGCCAGAAGGGCCCGCAGGCGGAGAACATCACCCCCGCCTGATTTCCCACGTCCCACTCCCGGGTGGGCGAGGAACCGTTTCACCGCTGACGTGCTGAAACGGCTGAAGTGCGACACCAGGGCCGTGGGGGGGGCGCCCCCCCGCCCCGGGGGGGGGGTTGGCCGGTGGTAATAACGGGGGTAACCCCCCGGAACGGCCCCCACAA
>NZ_JBIWFI010000015.1:90445-172639 GCF_044762985.1 Streptomyces sp. NPDC096339
CCTGTACACCGACCCGGTGGGTGCGGACCGGCTCGTCGTGCGCGGGGCGCGGCCCCCGCCCCGGGTCCCCCGGGGCGGGGGGGCGCCCCCCCCACGGCCCTGGTGGCATGATGCCCGTGTGAATTCCAGGGTGAACCCGGACGTACAGGGCCGAATCGAAGACGCCCTGGCCCGCCTCGTGGACTCGGGGGCCGAAAGCGGCCTCCAGGTCGCGGCCTACCTGGACGGCGAACCGATCGTCGACGCGTACGCCGGATGGGCCGACCGGGCCGCGGGCCGCCTCATCGGCCCCGACACGCCGGTCCACAGCTTCTCGACCGGCAAGGGTTTCACCGCGACCCTCGTGCACGTACTCGCCGAGCGCGGACTGATCGACTACGACACCCCGATCGCCCACTACTGGCCGGAATTCGGAGCGCAGGGCAAGGAACGGGCCACCGTACGGCACGCGCTGACGCACACCCTCGGGATCCCGCAACTGCCCGCCGCCATCACGGCGGCCGAGCTGTGCGACTGGAACGCCATGTGCGCCCACGTCGCCGGGGCGCGGCCGCTGTGGGAGCCGGGCTCCGCGAGCGGCTACCACGGCTGGACCTTCGGCTGGATCCTCGGCGAGACCGTCCGCCGGGTCACCGGCCTGACCCCGGCCGAGGCCCTGCGCACGTACGTGGGCGAACCCCTCGGAGTGGGCGACGAGCTCCGCTTCGGCCTTCCCGAGCGGGAGCTCGCGCGCGTGGCGCCCCTCGTGGAGGGGAACTGGGCGGCGTGGCTGGAGACCCTTCCGCCCGACGCGCCCTTCCGTCGCCTCGTCGTCCCGAACCGCGAGGTGTGGACCACGGCCGAGCTCGCCAACCGGCGCGATTACCTCCTTTCCGACCTGCCCGCCTGCGGCACCACCACCGCGCGCGCCGCCGCCCGGATGTACGCGGCGCTGCTCGGAGAGGTGGACGGGGTGCGGCTGCTGTCCCCGGAGCGCGTGGCACTCGTCGCGGAGGTCGCGCTCGAAGGCAAGGACCGGATGCTCCTGGGCCGGTACGCGAAGGGGCTGGGCTACTTCCTCGGCCTGCCCGAGACCGGCGGTGAACCCACCGCCTTCGGCCACCACGGCAGCGGCGGCAGCATCGCCTTCGCCGACCGCCGGCGGGGCCTGTCCTTCAGCCTCACCCGCACCCGCCTGGTCGCGGGCCCGGAGGCCGCCACGGCGCGCGTCCTGGCGGACGAGATCCGCTCCGCCGTCTCCTGAAACCCCGCACCGTCCGGACCGGGAATCCGCGACCCCGTCCGCATGCGGCATGATCGGGGGATGTCCGAACGCATCATTGCCGCCTGTGACGGAGCGGCGAAAGGTAATCCCGGCCCCGCCGGATGGGGATGGGTCATCGCCGACTCCGAGGGCCGCCCCGAGCGCTGGGAGGCCGGTCCGCTGGGGCGGGCCACGAACAACATCGGGGAACTGACCGCCCTCCAGAGGGTGCTGGAGGCGGTTGATCCCGGGACGTCGATGCAGGTGCGGATGGACTCGCAGTACGCGATGAAGGCCGTGACGCAGTGGCTCCCGGGCTGGAAGCGCAACGGGTGGAAGACCTCCTCGGGGCAGCCCGTCGCCAACCGTGAACTCGTCGAGCGCATCGACGAACTGCTGGCCGACCGCGACGTCACCTTCCTCTACGTCCCCGCGCACCGCGAGGACGGCGACCACCTGAACGCCATCGCCGACCAAGCCGCCAGCGACGCGGCCGTCACCCAGCAGGCCGCCGGCACGGCCCACGGGCACGCGGACATGCCGGTACCCGCACCGGTCGCACCGGCGCGCCGCAAGGCGGCAGCGCCGAAGAAGCGTACGGCCGAAGGCGCTTCCACCGGCCGTGCTCCCCGGGCCATCAAGGCGAAGTTCCCCGGCAGCTGCCCCTGCGGGAAGCCCTACGCCGCGGGGGACATGATCGCCAAGAACGGCAGCCGCTGGGGCCACGAGGCCTGCGCCTCCTCCGAGGCGGTTTCCTAGGGTCGTGTGACGCGCAAGTGCGCGACCTCGAAGGACATGCGCGACACGTCCGGGTCGGGCGCCGGGTGGTAACGCCCGGCGCAGACCGAGAGGTTGACGATCAGGTACGCCCGCCAGCCGCGCCCCACGCCCCGGCGGTCGGCGAACACCCGGGTTCCGTCGACCCACCACACCACCGAGCGCGCCCCGAACTCGACCTTCAGGTCCACCCAGCCGCCGGGGGCGACGGCGGGGTTCCGGTGGTAGCGCTGTCCCCCTCTGACGTGGTTGGAGAGTTCGAGCAGGTCGGGGTTGTCGGGGTGGTACTCGAAGACGTCCACCTCGTTCCCCCCGTCCCGCCAGGTCCAGACCGCCGGCCAGGCCCCGAGCTCGGTCGGCAGCCGTACCCGGGTCTCCAGCACGTCCCCGGTCCGGACCATGAACCCCTCGTCGCTGCCCTCGGTGGTCAGCAGGCCGGAGTCCCAGTCGCCGTCCGACCGGCGGGTGGCCAGGAACGTTCCGGTGCGGCTGTACGAGGGATCCTCCACCAGGTGGTCGAGCTTGTTGTCCCCGGGATTGGTGGGGCCCCCGTCGGGATAGGCCCACGAGCGTCCGGCGACCCACTGGGAGGTCGAACCGAAATCGGCGGTGAACACCACGGCGCCGCGCCCCTTGCCGGCGCGCCGGTCCAGTTGTCGTACGAGCCGGGCGAGAAGCTGACTGGCCAAGGCGGTCCTTTCATGGTGCGGTCACCCGCCTCATGCCCCGCCCTCGGGGGAGCGCATGCCGGCGCACCGGTGCTCGCTTGCAGCACATGGTACGAAATCGTATAGTCCGAAATTATGCATTCCGAATTCGTGCCATCCGACTGGTCGGCCCTCCTCGCGCTGCAAAGAGCCACGCACGCAACCCTCCAGGTGCTCGCCGCCGAGCTCGCCGACCTGGACCTGACCGCGTCCGAGATCAACGCGCTCGCCAACCTGGCGGACGGCCGGGGCCGGACCGTGTCCGAACTCGGCGCGGCGGTCGGCACCCGGCCCACCACGCTGACCAGCGTGCTCGACCGCCTCGAACGGCGCGGGCACATCACCCGCGGCTCCCGTCCGGGAGACCGCCGCGCGGTGCTCGTCGAGCTCACGGATTCCGGCCGGGCAGCCTCCGCCAGGATCCGGGAAACCATCACGGCGCTGGAGAACCGCGCGCTCGACGGCTTGGCGCCCGAGGCGCTCGCCGGCCTGCGCGCCGCCCTGCAAGCCCTGACGGAGGTGTCCGCATGACCGCCGAGACGGGCCGGACCACCACGTTCGACACGCTGCTGGCCGAGGTGACCGCGTCGGCGGGACGCTTCGGCCACCGTGAACACGTCCACCTCACCTGGCTGGCGGTACGCCGCCTCGGCATGCCCGGAGCGCTGCACCTGCTCGACGAAGGCATCCGGCGCACCGCCACCCGGGCGGGAGCACCGGAGAAGTACCACGCCACGCTCACCCGCGCCTGGGCGGAACTCATCGCCCATCACGCGGCCGAGACCGGCGAGGACGAGTTCGACGCCTTCGCCGACCGGCACCCCGCCCTCCTCGACAAGCACCTCCCGGAGCGCTACTACCGCCCCGGGACGCTGGCCGCACCCCACGCCAGGTCGGGCTGGGTCGAGCCCGACCTGGCCCCGTTCCCCTGGCAGACCCGGTAGACGCCCCGTCCGGCGTCACGCGGCCTCCGGCCCGTGCGTGCGCGCGATGAGCAGGGCCACGTCGTCGTGGGTGTCGGGGCGGCGCAGGGCCGCCAGGAGGAGGTCGCAGGTCTCCTCGATCGGGCGGTGGGGGCCCGCGAGGAGGTCCGTGAGGGTCTGGATGCGGGTGTAGATGTCCTGGTCGCGGGTCTCGACGAGGCCGTCCGTGTACAGGACGAGCACGTCGCCGGGGACGAGGGTGATGGTGGTCGTGTTGAACGGGATGCCGCCCACGCCCAGCGGTACCGCCGTCTCCAACTCCACGACCTGCGGCTGCCCCGCATGGAGGTGGACCGGCGGCAGGTGCCCGGCGTTGGAGATGTGGCACAGCCGGGTGTGCGGATCGTAGACGGCGTAGATGCAGGTCGCCATGGCGTCGCCCACGTCGGCGGTGACCGCGTCGAGGTGGCTGAGCACCGTCGCCGGCTCCAGCCCGAGCCGCGCCAGCGTGCGTGCGGCCGTCCGCAACTGGCCCATGGTCGCGGCGGCGTTGATGCCGCTGCCCATCACGTCCCCGACGACCAGCGCGGTACGCTCCCCGGCGAGCGGGACGACGTCGAACCAGTCGCCACCGGTCTCGTCCGCCACGCCGGCCGGCTGGTACCGGTAGGCGATGTCCAGTCCCACCGCCGTAGGAGGGTGCTGGGGCAGGAGGTGGCGCTGGAGGGCCAGAGCGGTGTGGCGCTGGTGCTGGTACCAGCGGGCGTTGTCCACGGACACGGCGGCGCGGGCGGCGAGTTCGGAGGCCAGCAGTACGTCGTCCGGGCCGAACGGCTCCGGATTGCGGGCGCGTTTGAGGTCCAGCGCCCCGAGCACCTGGCCGCGCGCGATGAGCGGCACCGCGAGGTAGGAGTGCACCCCGGCCTCGGCGAGGAGCCGCACCGCGTTCTCGTCGCGGGCGATGCGGGGCAGGTCCTCCGGGCGTACGTGCGGGACCAGCACCGGTCGTCCCGTGCTCGCGCAGCGCGACACCAGCCGGGTGGGACCGTACAGGGCCACGTCACCCACGGGGTCGGCCGCCTCCTGGGCCGGGGTGGGGTAGGCCGACTTCACCGCCAGCGCCCGGAACCGCACGGCCTCCCCGTCCGCCCCCTCACCCGGCCGGGGCCCGGCGAGGACGGTGTCGAGGATGTCCACGGCGGCGACGTCGGCTACCTCGGGCACCGCCACGTCCGCGAGCTCCCGGGCGGTCACGTCGAGGTCGAGGGTGGTGCCGATGCGGACCGACGCGTCCGCGATCAACGACAGGCGGCGGCGGGCGTGGGCCGCGGAGACGGCGGCCAGGTGCTGCTCGGTGACGTCCACGACCGAGACGGCGACCCCGATCACCTGGGAGGCCTGGTCCTCCAGCCGGTACATCGACGACAGCCAGGCGTGCTCACTCTCCGCGTCCGGCGAGATCCGCCCGGTGGTGAAATCGTCCAGCAGGGGCACGCCGGTCCGCATGACCTCGCGCATCCCCGCCTCGATGCCCGCCCCGTCGAGGAACGGCAGGACCTCGGTGATCCGCCGTCCCAGGTGCTGCTCGGCCGGCACCCCGTTGATGCGCTCCAGGGCGGGGTTGACCAGCACGTACCGCAGGTCCGTGTCCAGGACGGCCAGCCCGATCGGCGACTGGTCGACCAGTCGCAGCGAGAGCGCCAGGTCCCGCTCGACCCTGCGCAGCGTGGCCCGGTCGGAGGCGAGCCCCAGCGCGAAGGCGCTGCCGCTGTCCGCCTCCAGCCGCATGTTGCGGAACTCCACCAGTACGGTCGTCCCGTCCCGGCGCCGGACGGGGAACGCCCCGGCCCACGCGCCGTCGCCCGCCATCACCTGGCCGAACAGGCCCAGCACCACGTCCCGGTGCTCCTCGTCGACCAGCAGCTGCGCGGCGTACCGGCCCCAGGCCTCCTCGGCCGTGTAACCGAACAGCTCTTCGGCCTGCGGGCTCCACAGCGTGACCCGCCCCGCACCGTCCAGGACGATCGCCGCGACCCCCAGCACGTCCAGGAGACCGCCCGCCGCGAGTGCCACGTCCCCCGCGCCGGAGCCAGCGGCCGACGGAAGGGACTGGTCAGCGGCCATCACCGGCCTCCTCACCCGTACACGCCGGGCAGCCCGGACGGACCCGGGCCTCCTTCCATGCTGCGGCCCCGGAGAGCGCCACGCGACCTCGGGACGGCCCGCGGGGCCCCCGCCTCCGAAGGCGTGGCCCGGTCCGGCGCCGGTGGGTTCCTCCCGACCCGGCTCCGCCGGGACGCGGCCGACGTGGCCTTGCGGTCGATCACGGCCGCGCCGCCCGACCCGACCCCGACCCGCCCCGCCTCGCCGGGGCGGGCCTGGCCGCCGGAGGGGAGCGCAGACAGTAAGGTCCGTTCCGTTCAGTGCCGTTCCGTTCGGCGCCGGCCATTCGCACCCATCAGGGGAAGACATGACGATGCGTATCCCGAAGCTCAAGGTGGCGCTCGTCGCCGCGGCCGTGGGCCTCGGCGTCCTGACCACGGCAGCATGCGGAAAGAACGGCGGGGACGCCGGATCCGCCGCCCCCAGCCTCGCCTCGCAGCCCGCTTCGCGGCCCGCCTCCCCTTCCCCGGCCGCCTCCTCGCCCGCCGCCTCCGCCGCCCCGTCCCCGGCCGTCACCCGGCCGCCCGCCACGACGGCGGCCACCCCCAAGGGTGACAGGCCGCAGGTCGCCCTCACCGAGGACCCGACAGCGGCGGGCGACGAGCTGGCCCGGCTGCGGAAGGCCGGCTGGTTCGACCCGAACAAGATCGAGTACGCGGACGACCCGGTCATCGCCCTCCAGCAGTTCAAGCGCTGGCTCGACCTCGGCTACATCGCGAACGACGGCGCCTGGACCCCCGAGGGGCTGGCCGCGGTGAAGCGCGCGAACGAGTCCGGCACACCGCTCTAGGACCCGTCCGGCGCCGTACTCGCCACCCTCCGCCGCCGGCGCCGTCTGCGATGCTCCTGCGCATGAAGCAGGAGATCACGCCCGACCTCACCCACATCACCGGGTCGCACGAGGTCACCCCCGGGCTGCGGCGCCGGCTCGTCGACTGCTGGATCGCGGTCACGAACGCCGGTGGCGCGGCGGGGTTCCCCTTTCCACCCGTCCACGATGGGGACGTGGTACCCGCCCTGGACCAACTCCTCGGCCGTCTCCACCCGTTGCGCACCCGGCTCCTCATCGCCGGATTCGACGACGCCGTCGCGGGGTGGGTCGTCCTCGACCGTGATCCCTTCCGGCTCGTCGCGCACTGGGGGACGGTCCATCACCTCCAGACCCACCCCGACTTCCGTGGCCGTGGCGTCGGTTCCGGTCTCATGCGCGAGCTGCGAAGGGTCGCCCGGGACGAGTTGGGGCTCGACCAGCTCCGTCTCGCGGCCCGGGGCGGAGAGGGGCTGGAGGACTTCTACGGCCGCCTCGGATGGCGCGAGGTGGGCCGCTGGCCCGGAGCGCTGCGTTTCGCACCCGACGACACCCGGGACGAGGTCCTCATGCTCCTCGACCCCCTCTGACCGGCAGGTTTCAAGGCCGTGCCGCTAGACGGAGGCCGTGTACCAGGCCGTGTCGCGTACCTCGCCGAACCGCGGGAAGATCCTGCGGACCGCGAACTCGTGCTCGTCCGCCGCGAACGCGGACATCGCGTCCTCGACGAACTCGACCTCGTAGCCGTGGTCGCTCGCCGCTCGCGCGGTGGACTCCACGCCCATCGTCGTCACCAGTCCGGCCAGCACGAGCCGGTCGACACCGAGCGCGCGGAGTTTCCCGTCCAGGCCCGTGGCGTGGAAGGCGCCGACCGTCCGCTTGACGATCTCGATGTCCCCGGGGTGCGCGAGGCCCTCCACGAGACCGCTGCCGGGTGGCTGCTCCGCCACGTTCGGCCGCTCGACGCGCACCAGCACCACCGGGCGCCCCTCGGCGCGGAAGGCCTCGGCCAGCCGCGCGCAGCGGGCCGCGACCTCCTCGCCGGAATGCGGAGCGACCGGCAGGGCGATGATGCGGGGCATGAGGTCCACCAGGACCAGGGCGGTGTTGCGGGCCGGGGTATGCGTCACGCGGCGATCGTAGTCAGCGCGACCGCGCGGCCGGAATGATTATTCGGCCTCGAAGCGTGAGGTGTCGCCCGCCCCCCGGCGCACGATCTCCGCCTCGCCGCTGGAGAAGTCGATGACCGTGGTCGGCCGGGTGCCGCAGTCGCCCGAGTCGACCACCGCGTCGACCACGTGGTCGAGCCGCTCCTTGATCTCCCAGCCCTGGGTCATCGGCTCGTCCTCGTCGGGCAGCAGGAGGGTGCTGGAGAGCAGCGGCTCGCCGAGCTCCGCCAGCAGCGCCTGCGTGACGCCGTGGTCGGGGATGCGCACTCCGACGGTCTTCTTCTTCGGGTGCAGAAGCTGGCGCGGCACCTCCGACGTGGCCGGGAGGATGAAGGTGTAGGGACCGGGCGTCGCCGCCTTGATCGCACGGAACACGTCGTTGTCGATCTGCACGAACTGGCCCAGCTGAGCGAAGTTCTGGCACACCAGTGTGAAGTGGTGCTTGTCGTCGAGGTTGCGGATCGAGCGGATCCGGGACACGCCGTCACGGTTGCCGAGCTGGCATCCCAGGGCGAAACAGGAGTCCGTCGGGTACGCGATGAGCGCGCCGGAGCGGATGCTGTCTGCCACGTTGCTGATGGTGCGCGCCTGCGGGTTCTCAGGGTGCACGTCGAAGTACTTCGCCATCCGCCGAGACTACGTGATCCGCCTCCCGCACCCGACACCTCGTGTCGCACCGAGCGCGGACGCGGCACCGGGTCGATAGTGGGGCCCGTGAGCGACTCCTCGCAGGGCACGGGACGGGACGGCGCCGCACCCGGCACGGACTGGACGGGGCACGAAGGGGCGCGCGCCTTCGCGGCCGTCGAGGCGGCCACGGACTGGCTGCTCGGATACCCGTTCGTGTTCCGGTCGCTGTCCCGGCGCATCGGCCCCGGCGCGACCCTCGTGGACTACGGATGCGGACCGGGCAAGGTGGCCGACGCGGCGGCCCGCCGGCTCGACGCACGCGTACTCGGCGTCGACACCTCCCCCCAGATGCTGGAGATGGCGCGGGCCTCGGGGACCGCCGTGGCCGAGTACCACCTCATCGAGAACGGGCGCGCCACCGGCCTCGCGGACGGCTGCGCCGACGCGGTGATGTGCAACCACGTCCTCGCCTCGCTGCCGACCCGGGAAGCCCTGCTGGCGGTGTTCGCGGAGATCCGCCGACTGCTCCGCCCCGGGGCCCCGTTGGTCCTGCTGACCACCGACCCCGCCTGCTCCGGCACCGAGTACGCCTCCCTGCGCATCGCCGACCCGGGACCGGCGTACGTGCCGGGCGCCCCGCTGGCCGTGGGTCTGCGGCGAACCGACGGCTCCTGGCAGGAGGTGCGCAACCACGCCTGGCCGGTCGACCTCATCCCGGTCCTGCTGGCGAGCGCCCGCTTCCGGGACGTCGTCCAGCACCGCCCGACGGTCGACGAGGCCCTCACGGTCGCCGACCCGGAATTCGTGCGCAGCCGAGCCTGGCCGGCGGAACGGGCGCGGCCGCCCCTGGTGGTCACCACCGCATCGGCGGCCTGAACTCAACTCGGCTTGGGCTCCGGCGGTTTGTGGCCGGGGTAGACGTGATCGGGGGTCACGATGCTCGTGATCGCCTCACCGAACAGCGTGCTCGGCTCCTGGCCGTCGCTCAGGATGTCGGTGTTCAGGAGGACGACCAAGGTCGCCTGCTCCTGCGGCAGGTAGATCGTCAGCGACTCGTACCCGGGCAGCGAGCCGTTGTGGCCGATCCAGCCCTGGACGTCGAAGATGCCCAGCCCGTAGCCGGCCCCGGGTACGTCCATCGGTGTGGTCTTCAGCCGCTCGGCCTGGGTGGCGGGCGTCAGCAGGCTGCCGGTGGCGAGGGTGCGCGCCCAGCTCCGCAGGTCCGGCAGATCGGAGATCATCGCTCCGGCCGCCCAGGCCCAGGAGGGGTTCCAGTCGGTCGAGATCACGACCCGGCCGGACGCCGACTGGTCGGTGTAGCCCTGCGGGTGCGGATCGGGGAAGGCCGCGTCGACGGGGAAGACCGTGCGGCGCAGCCCGGCCGGCTCCAGCACCTCCTGCCGGATGAACTCACTGAGCGGCTTCTTCCCGACCTTCTCCACGACGAGCCCGAGCAGGATCAGGTTGGTGTTGCTGTAGTCGAACCGCGCGCCCGGTTCGAACTGCACGGGATGCTTGAAGGAGTAGGCCAGCAACTGCCGCGGCGGGAAGTACTTGTTCGGGCCGGCGTTGAGTTCCTCGTTGAAGGTGGGGTCCTCGCTGTAGTTGTACAGACCGCTGCGCATGCCCGCGAGTTGGCGCAGGGTGATGCGGGCACCGTTCGGAACGCCCTCGACGTACTCGCCGATCGGGTCGTCCAGGGCGAGCTTGCCCTGGTCGACGAGTTCGAGCAGGGCGGTGACGGTGAACGTCTTGGTCTCGCTGCCGATCCGGAAGTTGAAGTCGGTCTCCATGGGAGCACCGGTGGCCTTGTCCGCGACGCCGAAGGTCCGGACGTAACTGCCCTTGCCCGGGGCCCACAGGCCCACGACCACACCCGGCACCTTCGTCTCCCGCAGCACCTTCTGCACGGCGGTGTCCAGTTGGGCCGCGACGGCGGGAGTGAGCTCCGGGAACTCCGAGCCGCCGTCCGCGGAAGGCGAAGCGGAGGAGGTGGCGGGCACGGAGGGGCTCGGTGTCGCCGTGCCGTGTGCCGGGCCCGCCGTGGCGGGGAGGGCGAGCAGGCCCGCGGCGGCCATCGCGGCACAGGCCCGGCGGAGTCGTTGGTGCGTCGGACTCACGGCGTGCCTCCTGTCGTGTGAAGGACCAAGACAAGCCAGGCTCACCAGCCTAGACCCGGCCCACAGGGCCCGCGACCGTGGCGGAGCGGAGGCCGCGAAGGGCCGTCCGACGTGCCGGCATCATGGCGCGATGGACAACACGCGTCGGACCGTCAGCTCGGGATCACCCCTCGAACCGGAGATCGGCTTCTCCCGTGCGGTGCGCATCGGCAGCCAGGTGGCGGTGGCGGGCACGGCCCCGATCGCGGACGACGGCTCCACCACCGCACCCGGCGATGTGTACGGCCAGACCGTGCGGTGCCTGGACATAGCCGAGCGGGCGCTGCGCGAGGCGGGGGCAGACCTCGAGGACGTGGTGCGTACGCGCATCATGCTGACGGACGTGACGCGCTGGAAGGAGGCCGCGCGGGCGCACGGCGAGCGGTTCGCCGCCATCCGGCCCGTGACCACCTTCGTGGAGGTGTCCCGCTTCATCGATCCCGCCTGGCTCGTCGAGGTCGAAGTCGACGCCGTGGTCCGTGCGGGTTGAGTTCGGGGTCTCGTTCGGCGGCACATCCGAGTTGGTGATCATCCTCCTGGCTTCTTGTCCGTTTTGATGCCGTCTCCGGGCTGAAGCGGTTCAGGGAGGGCTTTGTGGTCATGCGGCGGGCGCGACGGACACGGATGGTGGTTGCGGGCGCAGGCGCGAGCGTGCTGCTGATGGTCGGGGCGGCGGCCCCCGGCCAGGCGCCCGAGGCGGACGCGGGGCGCCCGGAGCCCGGGGCGGCCTCGGTCGGCCTGTTGGTGGGCCGGGTCCTGGACGAGGGCCGCGAGGCCGTCCGCCCGGGAGGCGAGCAGTGCTCGGTGGAAGTGTTCCGCCCGGGCATGTGCCGGAGCTGGCGGCAGGAACGGGTACTGGCCACCGCCGGGGGGCAGGGAACCGTACTGCCCCCGCCGGCCCTCGACGGAGTGTCCCACCGGGCCGCGCGCGGGACGCACGCCGGCGGCCCCCTGGAGATCTCCGTGGCCGAACCGGGACAGGGGACCCTGACCGACGTCTCCGTCACGGACGGCCACGGCCGCCACTTGGCGGGCACCCTCGCCGAGGGCGGCGGGCGCTGGGTGAACGCCGAGTCCCTGCGCGCCGGGGAGTCCTACACGGTACGGGTCGGCGCGCAGGACCCGGCGGGCAACGCCGTGGGCGTCACCCTGGAGTTCCGGACCGCGTCGGCGCGGGCCGCCGAAGGAGGGCGACTGACGGCGGAGTTCGGGCCGCGCGGCGGAACCTACGGCGCCGGGGAGATCGTGACGGCGGAACTGAGCCACCCCGTGCCGGCCGCCGACGGCCTGGCCCGCAGCCGGGTGGAGCAGGCGCTCCAGGTGACCTCCCACCCCCGCGTGGAGGGCGCCTGGCACTGGGTCGACGAATCGACCCTGCACTACCGGCCCCGTACGTACTGGCCCGCCCACACGGAGGTGAGCGTCCGCAGCGGCCTCGACGGGGTGGAGATCGGCGGAGGCCTCTACGGAGGTCCCTCCGACGCCGTGGAGTTCACCGTCGCGGACCGGATCGAGGCGGTCACCGACTCCGCCGCGCACACCATGACGGTGAGTCGCAACGGACGGGTCCTCAGGACGATCCCGGTCACGACCGGCAAAGCCGGGTTCCGGACCCGCGCCGGGGTCAAGGTCGTCCTCGGCAAGGAACCAAAAGTGCGGATGCGCGGGGACTCCGTCGGCATCAAACGCGGCACGAGCGAGTTCTACGACCTCCCCGTGCAGTACGCGACCCGTGTGACGTGGAGTGGCGAGTACGTGCACGCCGCGCCCTGGTCCGTGGAGGCGCAGGGGGCGGAGAACGTCAGCCACGGCTGCACGGGAATGAGCACGGAGGACGCCGCCTGGTTCTTCGAGACGGTCCGCGAAGGGGACATCGTCGAGGTCGTCAACAGCGGAGGACCCCTGATGGAAACCTTCACCAACGGCATCGGGGACTGGAACCTGGACTGGCAGACCTGGCGGGCGGGCAGCGCCCTGGCCACCACCTACGGGGCCCCCGCCCCCGGCGACCCGCCGGCGCCGTCCCGGTTGTCCCCGACCACCTGACGCACCCCTGAAACCGGGGGAGGGGCGGCGGGCGTCCCCCTGCGGGGGTGGTGTCCATGTCAGATGTGCAGCCGAAGGAGTGGGGGCCGGTCGCGGCCCTGCCCGCCGCCGCGGCGGCGGCCGTCTTCGCCTGGACCTCCTGGTGTTTCACGGGGGCGGCGGCGCCGTCGATCACCGTCACCGTGACGGGCGTCGGGGTCCTGCTTCTCGCCTCGTGCGCGGTGTACTTCGTACGCGTCGGCGGCAGCGGCGGCTTCTTCGGGACGCTGTTCCTGGCACTGGGGCTGCTGGCGACGGTGGCGACCGCGGACCAGACGACGGCGCGGGCAGAGGTCGCCACCTGCGTCGTACGGGACGTCCAGGCCGCCAACCAGGAGTCACAGGGCGAGGGGCCCGCCTCGAAGACCGTGTACCGCCTCGCACTGGACTGCCCCGGAGGCTACCCGGCCGAGCTGAAGGACGGGCCCGAGGCGGCGGTGGGCGCGAAGATCCGGGTCGCCTACGATCCCGGGCGCCGCGTGTCCCCGGCGGCGGAGGGCGGGACCTCGCCGTGGACGGCCGGTGTGTGCGCGGTGGTCCTCCTCGCCCTCGGCACCGGCCTCGCCGGGCGCAGGAGGCAGGCCGTCTGACCGCGGTCGAAGCGGGCCTCAGTCCGCGCCGCCCCCGAAGTCCCATGCCTCGATGTCGCGGTAGTGGATCGGTCCCGGGCCGCGGCCGATGTTGCTGCCGACCAGGTGCAGCCGCCGCGTCGGCCACGGGCGGCCGGTGAACGAGGTCAGTCCCGCGGCCGCCTCCACCGCGTGGAGCGGTTCGTTCCGGCGGGACCGGGCCAGCGTCAGATGGGGGCGCAGCGGCCGGCCCTCGAACGGGATCCCGCATTCCTTGACCAAGGCGCGCACGGCGTCGGAGAGGAGGTGCAGTCCTTCGAGGTCCCCGTCGATGCCGGTCCACAGCACCCGCTCGTCGAAGTGGCCGCCGCCGCGCAACGCCAGCCGCAACGGCCGGTGCGCCGCCGCGAGCTCCGCCAGTGGCGGCCGCAGCAGTGTCGCGGCCGCCACCGGGAGCTCGCCGAGGAACGCCAGCGTGATGTGCCAGTCCTCGATCCGGTTCCACCTCATGCGCGGGTACGCCTCGTAGGCGGGGCGCAGCGCCTGCTCCAGTTCCTGCTTGGCGTCGTCGGGCGGGGCGAGCGCGACGAATATCCGGACGGTCGAGGTCTGGGACTTTTCCTTCACACAGCATTTAGTACAGTGCCCCGGGCCGATCGGTCACATCCGGCGGGAACTCAAGGCCGCAGGAACCTGCGCAGCCGGGTCAGCGGCCACGTGTTGACGACGTCCTCCCGCGTCAGCCAGCCCCGCTGCGCGGTGCCCACCCCGTAGCGCACGTACGGCAGGTGCGTGGGGGAGTGGGCGTCGGAATCCACCGCGAACCGCACGCCGAACCGCTTCGCCCGCAGCACGTCCTCGTCGCACAGATCGAGCCGCTCCGGGTGCGCGTTGATCTCCAGGGCGGTCCCGGTCCGCGCACAGGCCCGGAACACCTCGTCGAAGTCGGCCTCGATGCCCGGTCTGCGGCCGATTCGCCGCGTGGTGGGGTGACCTATGACCTGCACGTACGGGTTCTCGCAGGCCCGCACCAGACGGCGGGTCTGCGCCCGCCGGTCCAGCCCGAAGTGCGAATGCACCGAGGCCACGCACAGGTCGAACCCGGCCAGGAACTCGTCGGGCCAGTCCAGCTCCCCGTCGGGCCCGATGTTGAGCTCCGTGCCGTGCAGCAGCCGCATCCCGCGACGGGTCCGGTCCAGGGCACGCACCCGCTCCCGCTGGGCCAGCATCTTCTCGTCGGTCATCCGCTGCATGTACAGGTTCGGGGCGTGGTCGGTGACGGCGTAGTACGCGTATCCGCGCGCGGCCGCGGCCTCCACCATCTCCTCCAGCGGCGCCAGCCCGTCGGTGAGGTCGGTATGGGTGTGCAGGTCGCCCGCAGGTCTGCTTCCGCCACCAGCTCGGGCAGCTCGTCCCGCAGCCCGGCCGCGATCTCCCCGCGGTCCTCCCGCAGCGGGGGCGCGATCCACGGCAGGCCGAGAGCCGCGTAGACCTCCTCTTCCGTCCCCCCGGCCCGCCGCTCGCCGCTGTCGGCGTCGAAGAGCCCGTACTCGGACAGCTTGAGCCCCCGGCGGACCGCCAGCTCCCGGGTGCGCACGTTGTGCGCCTTCGACCCGGTGAAGTACTGCATGCCCGCTCCCCAGGACTCGGGCGGCAGCACCCGCAGGTCCACCTGGAGGCCCTTCGTCGTGCGGACCGAGGTCTTCTTCGATCCGTGCGCCAGGACCTCGGCGGTGTACGGCAGGGCGACGAGCGCCTCCATGACCGGGCCCGGCCGCTCCGACGCGACCAGCACGTCGATGTCGCCGATGGTCTCGCGCATCCGCCGCAGCGACCCCGCGTACGCGCACCGGACGACGCCCGGCACCGACGACAACTCACCGGTGAGCCGCTCGGCGATCTCGGTCGCGGCGCCGATGAGGATCCGGCTGCCCGCCTTCTGCATCAGCGAGATGCCGGCGAGGATGTTCTCCTCGCTCTTCTCCCCGAAACCGCGCAGGTCACGCAGCCTCTCCGCGTGGATCGCGTCGAGCAGCTGATCCACCGTGGAGACCCCGAGCCGCTCGTGGAGCAGCATCGCCCGCTTCGGCCCGAGCCCCGGGATCCGGGTCAGCTCCCGAACCCCTGCCGGGACCGCCGCCCTGACCTCGTCGATCGCCGGGACACGGCCGGTGCGCAGGTAGTCGAGTACCTTCTCGGCGATCGACGCGCCGACGTTCGGGATCTCCTTGAGGCCCTTCGCGTCGAGCTCGGAGACATCCAGGGGACTGCCCCCGATGGAACGGGCCGCCTTCTCGTAGGCACGCACCTTGAAGGCGTCCCCGCCACTGATCGCGATCAGGTCGGCGTACTCCTGCAGCAGCGCCTCGACCTCGTCATTGACCCGGCCCATACCTACAGGGTGCGCCCGAGTCCCGCGGTTCCGCCAGAATTCGCCGAGCCGAGGCGTGAACTCCCCCTCTCCGCCGCCCTGTCGGCGGTCCGCGCTCGCGGCCCGGTCGCAGGGGGCGGGCCCGTTGTCAGACCCATGAGCAAGGATCATGCTCATGAAGAACATCACCGCCGCAGAGGCGCTGTCCGTCATGTCCGGCCGCGACGCGTACGAGGCCGCCCTCACCCGCCTGCGCGAGGCCTCCGCGGCCTACTACGGCGACGGCGACAGCCCCCTGGACGACGCGACCTACGACGGGCTCCGGCACGCCGTGCTGTCCTGGGAGGAGGCCCACCCGGACGAGGCCGCCCAGGATTCCCCTACCGGCCTGGTCGGGGACGGCGCCGCCCCGGCGGGCGACATCGCGCACACCACCCGCCTGCTCAGCCTCGACAACGTCTTCGACCCGGCCGGCCTCGTCGCCTGGGGAGCCTCCCTCCAGCGCCGCCTGGGCCACGAGCCCGCCGGCGGGTTCACCGTCGAGCCGAAGATGGACGGCGCGGCCGTCGCCGCCCGCTACCGCGACGGCCGCCTGGAGCAGATCGTCACCCGGGGCGACGGCGCCACCGGCGAGGACGTCAGCCACGTCATCGGCACCATCGAGGGCCTGCCCGAGCGGCTGCCCGTACCGGCCACGTTCGAGGTCCGCGGCGAAGTCCTCTTCACCCGCGAGCAGTTCGAGACCGCGAACGAGGTCCGCACCGCACACGGCGCACAGGTCTTCGCCAACCCCCGCAACGGCACGGCCGGCACCCTGCGGGCGAAGGACCGCCCCTACCGGCTCGCCATGACCTTCTGGGCGTACGGAGCGGTCGAACTCGACGGCGGCGCCTTCGCCCCCGCCGGAGCCACGCACGCCGAACTCCTCGCCGCCGTGGCGGAAGCGGGCGTGCAGACCACGGCCGCCACACCGGCCGGACTCCACGTCGTCGCCACCCTCGCCGAAGCGCAGCGGAAGGTTGACGAGATCGCCGCGCTGCGCCCCGGTCTGCCGTTCGGCATCGACGGCGTGGTGATCAAGGCGAACGACGCGGCGGAACAGGCCGCGGCGGGCTTCGGCAGCAGGTTCCCGTACTGGGCGATCGCCTTCAAGCTGCCCGCCGTCGAGCGCCGGACCGTACTGACGGAGGTGATCTGGGAAGTGGGCCGCACCGGAGTGCTCGCCCCGACCGCCCTCCTCGAACCGGTGGAGCTCGACGGAACCACCGTCACCCGGGCCACCCTCCACAACCCGGCCGACATCCGCCGCCGCGACCTCCACCTCGGGGACACCGTCACGGTCTACAAGGCGGGCGACATCATTCCCCGTGTCCAGGCCGCCGTCACCGCCCTGCGCCCGGCCGGCGCGCAGGAGGTGCCGCTGCCCACGGCCTGCCCCAACTGCGGTGGGGAGATAGACAAGAGCCAGGAGCGCTGGCGCTGCGCCCGCGGAACCGCCTGCGCGCTGCCCGCACTGATCGAGTACGCCGCGGGCCGCGACATGCTCGACATCGACGGACTGGGCAGGACGTACGTCAACGCGCTCATCGAGGCCGGAGCCGTCACGGACGTGGCCGACCTGTTCACCCTCACCGAGGAGCAGCTCACCACGGCCTCCGGCAGCGCCAAGCGCGGAGCCAAGCTGGCGGAGCAGATCGAGGCCGCCAAGTCCCGCCCGCTCAGCCGGGTCTTCTGCGCCCTGGGCGTCCTCGGAACCGGCCGCAGCATGTCCCGCCGCATCGCCGCGCACTTCGGGACCATGGACGCCATCCGGCGGGCGGACGCGGTACTGATGCAGGAAGTCGAAGGCATCGGCGGCGAGAAGGCCCCGGTCATCGTCGAGCAGGTCGCCTCGCTGGCCCCCGTCATCGACAAGCTGGCCGCGGCCGGGGTCAACATGACGGAGCCGCAGCAGCCGATCACCCCGGGGGACGGTCCGCTGGCGGCAGCGACCGTCGTCGTCACCGGGAAGATGAGCGGGCCCCTGGAGAAGCTGGGCCGCTCCGAGATGAACGCCCTGATCGAGAAGGCCGGCGGAAAGGCCGGCAGCAGCGTCAACTCCAAGACCACCTACCTGGTCTGCGCGCCGTCCGCGAACGGCAAGCCGAGCTCCAAGGCCCTCAAGGCCGCGGAACTCGGCGTCACGGTCCTCACCCCGGAAGCCTTCGCCGAACTCGTCACCGAGTTCCTGGGCTAACGCACCACCCGCACGGTCACCGTCTTCGGCCGCTGGTACTCGTGCAGCGCCAGGATGCTCAGGTCCGTGCCGTGGCCCGACGTACCCCGGCCCCCGTGCGGGAGCTCGGCCGTCTGCACGAGGTGGCAGTTGAGCCAGGCCTCGCCCGCGTTCAGCCGGGCGACCAGGTCGAGGCCCGTGGCCAGGGCGGTGGTCCACACGCTTGCCCCGAGGGCCTGCGGGACACCGTTCGCCAGGGCCAGGGCCGCTTCCACGTCCGGTGCCTGCTGGACGGTGAGGAGCGGGCCGAACACCTCCTCGGTGACGGCCGGGTCCTCGTTCGGGAGGTCCGCCAGCAGACGGGCCGGGCGCCAGTGGCCCCGCTCCTCGCCGGCATCGGGGGAGACGCCGGCCGCGAAGTTCCGCTTGGCGGCGGAGGAGGCGACCAGAGCGTCGTAGCGCGCCGCCTGGTCCGGATTGTTCAGCGGACCGAAGTCGCGGCCGGCCAGCCGCGATCCCATCGCCGCCGCCAGCCCGGCGACGGTCTCCTCGTAGTTCTCCGCGAGGGTGATCACCCGCGCCGGGGCCGCACAACTCTGGCCCGCGTTGTACGTGGCGGCCTCCGCCAGGGCCTCGTAGGTGTCGGCGGGGGCGTCCGGGAGGACGATCGCCGGTGCGTTGCCGCCCAGTTCCAGGCTGACCCGGCGGGTCCCCGCCCGCGCCACGACGTCCGAGCCGGCCCGGCCGCTGCCGGTGAACGCGACCATGTCCACCCCGGACTCCACGAGGAGCCGGCCCGTCTCCCGGTCGCCCGGGAGGTACCGGAGCACGCCCGCGCCCAACGCCACCGCCGCGTGCTCCGCCAGCAGTTCCAGGCTGTCGGGGGTGGTCTCGGCGGGCTTCGCCACCACCGTGTTGCCCGCCGCGAGGGCCGGCGCGCACCGCCAGGCCGCCATCAGGAGGGGGTAGTTCCACGGCACGATCACCCCGACCACGCCCATCGGTTCCCAGCGGACCCAGCTCTCGTGGCCCTCGACCAGATGCCCCGAGGCGGGGGCGGTCCGGGTGCGCGCGGCCGAGGCGTAGAACCGGAACAGGTCCGCGACCTGCTCGATCTCCCCCGCCGTCTCCGCCGCGGGCTTGCCCGTGCCCGCCTGCTCGCGGGCCGCGTACCGGTCCGCGTGCTCCTCGACCAGGGCGGCGAGCCGGTCCAGCCGGCGGGCCCGGTCCTTCGGGGTCAGCGCGCTCCAGCCGGGGAGCGCGCCACGGGCCGCCGTGACGGCGGCCGCCACCTCCGTCCCCCGGGAGAGGGCCGCCGTACCGCGCACCCGCCCGGTGCGGGGGTCGGTCAGCTCGGACGGTTCGGTGGGTACGGCGGTCATCGGTGCCTCTCGCGGATCGGGGTCTTGCTCGGAACTCATATGTCGTAGGACCTCAGCCACAGCTCCAGCGTCAGCACCAGCCACAGCTTGCCGCCCTGCCTGGGCAGCAGGGTGCCCTCGCCCTTCAGCCAGGTGCGGACGGTCTCCGGCCGGAACAGGCCCCGCTGCCGGGACCGGCTGCCGAGGAGCATCTCCTGGCCGAGGTCGCGCAGCGGGCCGGTCAGCCACTGCTGGACCGGCACTCGCATCCCGCTCTTCGGCCGGTCGACCACCGTCGCCGGGAGCAGGTCCCGTACGGCCTCCTTGAGGATCCACTTCTCCGCCGTGCCGCGGAGCTTGTAACCCGGCGGCGTCGCGAACGCGTGGTCGATGACCGACCGGTCGAAGAGCGGGGAGCGGCCTTCGACGCCCTGGGAGGAGGTGAGGCGTTCCACCTTCGTCAGGATGTGGTGCGCCCCCTTGGTCCGCAGGTTGCAGTGGAGCAGCCGGTTGAGGAGGTGTTCCATGGCGTACGGGCCGGGGCCCTGCGGCGTCAGGTACGGCTCCACGTGCCGCTCCAGGCGAGGGGCGTCCCGCAGCGCTTCGAGGACCGGCGTGGTCAGCAGCACCGGGAGGTCGGTCCAGCATTTGCGGTACGAGCGCAGGTACGCGGTCGCCCGGTCCTCGTCCCAGGGCGCGCCCGGCGTCCGGTGCATCTCCTGCACGAGCATGGGGAGGTTCTTCGGTCCGCCGAAGACGGGGTCGCCGCCCTCGCCGTTGAGGACCACGGAGGCACCGTCCGCCGCCACGGCCTCGGCCAGCATCAGGTTCGGCACCGTGAGCGGATCCCCGACCGGGCAGTCCAGGAGCGCCGCGGCCTCGGCGAGCCGTGACGCCACCGCCGCCCCCGATACGTTCAGGATCCGGTGCCGGGTGTGGCAGTGCGAGGCGACGAGGCCCGAGTAACCCAGTTCGTTCGGCAGGTCGTCGCCGAAACTGATCGAGTACGTGTGGACGGGATGGCCGTGGAGCTTCGCGGCCAGGGCCGTGACGAGGGAGCTGTCGATCCCCCCGGAGAGCAGCACCGCGGCGGGCTCCGCCTCGGGCAGCCGGGCCGCGGTGGCCTGCTCCAGCAGGGCGCGCAGGGCCAGGACATGGCCGGTCGGGCCGTCGGGGCCGGGGTCCTCGACGTGCTCCCGGGGCTCCCAGTGGACGGTTTCGGTGACCTCGCCGTCGCGGGCCAGCCGCAGGATCCTTCCGGGCAGCACCTCGCGGACCCCGGTGAGGAGGGTCTCCTCGCCCGGCAGGTAGGCGAAGGTGAGGAAGGAGCGGACGGCCGACAGGTTCATGGACGTGCCGAGCGACGGCCAGCGGCGCAGCGCCCGCAGCGAGGTCGAGGCCGCCCAGGCGCCGTCGGCCCGCGCGTAGAAGAGGGTACGGGCGCCTACGTGGTCGCGGATCAGGACCAGGTCCGGGCCGTCGAGCACGGCCAGTACGAACATCCCCTCGGCCAGCGCCACTCCTGCCTCGCCCAGCAACGCCCAGCAGTGCAGCAGGAGTTCGCCGTCGGAGCAGTCGCCCGGCGGCGGGGCCGCCGCGGCGCGGGCCGCGAGGGCGGCGAACAGCACCGGCCGGTTGTGGAGGGTCACTTCGCCGACCGCGGTGCGCCCGTGCGCCGTGAACGGGCCCGTGGCGCGGCCCGGTTCGCCGGTGACGAGACTCAGCTCCGCTCCGGGTACGCCGACGGGGACGTGGCCCGGCCCCACCGCGCCCATGCTCTCCAGATGGGCGCGGGCCCGCCCGGTGGTCTCGGCCAGGCAGGCGCAGAGACGTGCCACGGACGGCTCCTTTCCTTCGTGCTGCGTGCTGCGTGCTTCGTGCTTCGTGCGGGCTGTCCCGTTGTCCCGGTGTCCGGGGCTCCGGCTCAGCCGAAGTCGTCGTCGCTCCAGGCGTCCTCGTCGCCGCCCCAGCCGTCCTCCCAGCTGTCGTCGCCGGAGTCCCCGCCGGCTGCACCGCCTCCGTCGCCGCCCGAGGACGACGACGCGGCCTGCTGGCGGCGCAGCTCCTCTTCCTCCTCCGGGCTCATGATCAGCGGTGGTAGATGGGCGGCCGTCACGGCGAGCGCGGCCACCCCCAGACCGGCGAGCAGCACCCCCATCCGGCCGCCGAAGGAGCTGCGGTTGACGGTGACGCGCTCGCCGCGCGGCCACACCGTCCGGCCGTAGCCGATGTCCCGGGCGTACAGGGGGGTGCCGTCGGCGAGGGTGCGCTTGATGAGCCGGTTGCCGAGGAGTTCATCGGTCCCCGAACCTCCCCGGTTGTCGCGCCAGTTCACCAGGTGGGGACGGTCGGCGGTCCGGCTGCGCCATTCCTCCAGTCCGTCTTCGTACCTGCGGTGCACCGTGCCGTCGGCGAGGAGCTCGTCCGCGTAGCCGATCTCTTGGGGCCGGATCATCGTATGCGTACCTCGGGTCTGTGGAAGGGGTGGCGGGGGCCGTTCACGCGGTGGGCCAGGTCATGAAGCCGGCGGTGCGCAGACCGCTCAGATCGCCCCACATGGAGTCGCGGGGCGGGCGCGGCCCCCGGGACAGGCGCAGCACCGTCCGTACGAGCCTGGCCGGCGGGACCGCTGCCACCTCGGCGAACCGGCCCCGGGCCAGCCACGCCGCCTCGCGCGGCCGCAGCGCGGCCGGCCAGTCACCGCCCGCCTCCGGGGCGAGGGCCGGGCCGCGCCCGGTGGGCAGCCGCAGGGCGGACACGTGTCGCGGTACGAGACCCAGGGAGCTGACCCGCACCCCGGCCGCGGGGCCGAGCGCGGCCCGTACCCGGGCCGGCAGCGTCACCCCTTCGGGGCTCGCGTCGTGCAGGACGTGCACCGTGGCGCCCTCCGCCCGCTCCAGGGCCGCGACGAGGCGCGGATCCAACGGCAGCGCGTCGGCCACCGTGAGGATCGGGCAGGCCGCCTCCAGGTGGACGTGGTTGGCGAGCAGCATCGCGGCGATCGAGCGGTCCTGGCACAGCAGCAGCCGGGGCAGCCCGTAGTCGTACAGGTCGGGCTCGGACGGACGGGACCCGGAACCCTCCCCCGGAGGGACCGCTGCCGGCAGCAGACCCGGTACGGTCTCCCGCCCGCGCCCGTCCAGGGCGCGGGTGAAGGAGGGCAGCCGCAGCACGGGCGCCGGGGTGCGGGGGACACGGCGCAGCATCCGGGAGGTCGGGCTGAGGACCCGGCAGGTCTCGTAGTAGAGCTGGCGCTCCGTGAACCGCAGCCCGCCCGGGTCGGCCGCGAGGGCGGCGGCCTTCCCGATCGCCAGGTCCAGGAGCCGGTCCCCGAAGCCGGGCGCTCCGGGGCGTGCGGCGGACGCGGAGCCGGGCAGGCCCCTACCCGCGCCCCCATCCGTACGCGGGGTCGTGCTCGTGCTCATGCGGGGGACGTACCTTTCATCACGGGGGCGTCCGGCCAGGTCAGGAAGGCGTGCTCCGGCGCGGGGCCGGGCGGGGCGCAGGCGGCCACGGCCCGTTCCACCGCCTGCTCGACGACGCCGAGGAGCAGGGCCGGGGGAACGGCCGCGACCGGGCTCCAGAACCCGGCGGCCAGCCAGGCGGCGTCCTCCTCGGACAGGCCCGCCACCGATCGCAGCGCCTCCGCGTCCACGGCCGGTGCCGGTGAGGCGCGGTGGACGGCGCCGCGCCGGCGCCGGACCGCGGCCACCGGCAGCCCGGCGTCCACCACGACCCTGTCCGGATGCGTGATGCGCAAGAGCGGCGCCAGCAGGGCACCCAGGGCGCTCGCGTCGTGGACCACCACGACCGGGAGCCCGTCCGGGACGTTGCCCGACGGGTCGCCCGGGAGCCGGCCGGGGTCTTCGACGAGGTCCTCGTGGGCGTAGTCCGGGAGGGCCTCCAGCAGGACGGCCTTCAGCCGCGCGGGCACGCCGTTCGCCTCCAGGAAGACCGCGACGGTGTGGTCCGTGCACAGGATCACGGCCCTCGCCTCGTGCGGCCGCTTCGCGGCGCGTCCGAGAACGTGGTCCGCGTCGTTCACGACACCCTGCGGCAGCCCTCCGTACGTCGTGGTCCACGCGCTGGTCATCATCCCCCGAAAGCCGTACTCGGAAGGGGTGATGGAGGAGCCCGCGCTCCGGGCCCGCTCGTACGGGACCAGCTTGGGCACCACGAGGACCAGAACGGCGCCGACCCCGGTCCAGAAGGCGGGGGCGCCGCTGATGCGGGTCGCCAGGGCGATCAGCCCGGCGCAGACCGCCAGGGCCACGGGCCAGGTGATGCCGGGGTGGATGCCCCGCGCTTTCCGCGCGGGCCAGGATGAGCTCTGTGTCCGCGCGCGGTACCAGAGTTGGGTGATCGTCACCTTGAGCCGGCCGTGATCGGTGAGGGACTCCGCGCAGCGACGGATGCGCACGTCGTGCATGCCGGTGCCGTACATCCGGGGGTCCAGCGCGAAGCCGCGGTGGCAGTGCGAGCACACCCGGCCGGTGCGCTCCTTGAGCTTCAGCTCGGTCGAGCAGTTCGGGCAGATCACCGCGACACGTCCTGCGGATCCGTGCCGCCGGGGGCGGCCCCGGGCCAGGTCATGAAGCCGGCTTCCGTGGCCCGGCGCCGTTCGGCGTCGCCGCCGCGGGCGGCCTGTCCGGCGAGCCGGTCGACCACGGCGAGCAGCTTGACCGGGGGAACGCCGACCAGCGGGAACCGCCAGCCGTGCGCCAGCCACTTCAGCTCCTCCGGGGTGAACTCGCCCAGGGCTTCGAGCCGGCGCCTCTCCTCGGCCGAGGGCTTCCCGTCGGGGTCGCGGTACGGCACGGCCTTCGTCAGGCCCCGGACCGTACGCAGCGCCACTCCGGCGTCGACCACCGGACGCTCCGGGTGACCGGCGCGGAGCGTCCGCAGGAGCAGCTCACCGGGTGCGTCGGCGTCGTGGAGGACCAGGACCGGGCCGCGCGGCGGCAGCGAGGGGAGCAGGGCCCGCACCTGCTCGGCGCCCCGGACGAGCGCGATGCCGTGGCGCTCGGGCAGCCCGTCGGCGGCGAGGAAGGCGGCGATGGAGGGATCGGGGCAGACGAGCACGGCGTTCGGCGCCGGGGCGTCCTTCGGCCGCTCGGGCAGGGCAAGGCCGTCGTCGTCGACCACGCCGGCCGGCAGGCTCCCGTACACCTGAAGCCACTCGACGAGCGCCACCGACCGGAAGTGCGCGCGGGGTATGGGCGGGACGCCCCCCACGGCTCCCGTCCGCCGGGCGACGAGGATGGCGAGCCAACTCGCCAGCAGGGTCCCCGAGACGTACAGCAGGAACGCCACCTGGAAGATCAGGGCCCCGAGGGTGAGGAGAACCCCGATGGCGAGCGCCCCGGCCGCGCAACCTGCCGCGCCCTTGGCCTCCCTGATCCGCTTGCGCGACAGCGCGTACCACAACTGGCCGGGCGTGATCCGGACACGTCCTTCGTCCGTCAGCCCGGCGGCGATGCGCAGCACCCGGAGGTCGTGCAGGCCCAGGGGGTTGGTCTTCGGGTCCAGCGCGTACCGGCGCCCGCAATGGGAGCAGCGGTTGCCCGGACGCTCCTTGCGGAGCAGGTTCTTCGCGCAGTGCGGACAGATCACCTGCCGACCTCCAGCGCCGTCGCCACCCGGCGCAGCCGTGCGGCCAGCCGCTCGCGGACGCCGGTGCCGGGGATGCCGTCGACCCGCTGGGCGAGCTCGATGTCGCGCAGCGCGGCGGCCAGGACCCGGTAGTCGGTGGCGGTGTCGAGCGCCGTCGCGGCGCGACCCGCCGTGGGGCCGGGCCGCGCGGTGCTCGCGGAGGCACGGTGCTCGGCTTCCGCCGCGGTGATCGCGTAGTCCTCGTGGTCGATCCCGTACCCCGTGTTGGCGGCGAGGATGGTCAGCGGGGCGTCACCCCGGTTCGCGAACGAGTGCGGCATCATCTCCGGGATGCGGATCAGCATGCCGGGTGCGAGCGGTACCTGGGTGACGCGACCGCGGTCGGCGTCGTAGAGCCCGCACGCGGCGTGGCCCAGGCTGAGGACGAAGTGCTCACCCCCGTGCGCGTGCGGGGTGAACGCGCTGCGAGGGCCGACGACCCCCAGCTTCACCGTGGCGTTGGAGGGCCGCTCCGGCGAGGTGGCCGCGTCTCCCACGAGGTAGTGCGCGAACTGGCCGTCGTCGATGAACCGAAGGAACTCCCGCTCGGGCCCGAGCTCCCGGGACCCCTCGCGATCGGCGAGCACGATGCCGCCGTCCGGCCTGAGGTGGTACAGCTCCACCCCGCCCGGCAGGTCGTTCCCGTTCATCTCGCGCTGCCCTTGCATGTGGTCGTACGGTTGTGCAGCCATCGCGCCTCCCCCTGACGCCCGCGGTACGCTCCACGCGTCCGGCTCGCGCATGGTACGGCCCGAATGATAAACACCGGGAGAACTGGGAACATACCCAGAGCAACGGGAGGATGGCCGCCAGGGGTCACGAACCCGGTCGCGCCCCCACATCCGCGCGTAGTCCGGCCGGCTCAGCCCGAGCGCCCCACGCGTACGAGCCACTCGGCGAGCAGGGCGCGCAGCAGCTCCGGTTGTTCGTGCGGCAGGGCGTGTCCCGTGTCGTCGAGCACGGCGAGCGAGGCGTGCGGGTGGTGGCCGGCGAGCTCGGTGGCGGCGGCGTACCCGACCGTCGAGTCCAGCCGCCCCGCCACGATCAGCGTCGGACCCTCGTACACCGCCGCCGGAACGGGTGTGAGCGCCCACCGTTCCCCGATGCGTTCGAGCGCGGCCTGGTCGACGAGCTCCGCGGCCGGGGCGACGTACCGCTCGTACCGTTCGAGCATCTCCGGGGTCTGGACGACGAAGTAGCCGCGGAAGACCTCGTCACCGAGCTCGCCCGAACCTGCGACGACACGGTGCTCCGGTACGTCGTGTGGTCCCGGCAGCAACGGACAGACGAGCGCCAGACCCGCGACCCGCGCGGGGCGCCTCGCGGCCATCCCCCGTGCGTAGTACGCGCCCGCCGAGTGCCCGACGAGGAGGTACGGGGCCCCGCCGAAGACCTCGTCGGCGAAGGCGAGCAGCGTGTCGAGGACGTCGTCGGCGCTGCGCAGCGCTTCGGGAGCGGGCGTCCGGCCCATCCCGGGGAGGTCGGGGTAGATCCGCCGCAGCCCCGCGACGCCGTCGAAGGCGGGCTCGAAGCACGCCTCGGTCTCGCGGTGGTCGACACCGGCGCCGTGGAGTACCAGCACGGGCCTACCGGCCCCCGTCCCGTGCTCCGCGTAGTGGACCGCCACCTGGCCCGCTCGGAGATCCATCCCCGCATGTTAGGTGCGCGGTGGTGTCGCCACGGCGGACGGCGCGCCACGTCGCGGTCAGAGGCTCGCGAGGAGGCCCTCCAGAGGGGCCGGCACCGAATCGGGGTCCAGGGCCTGGACGAGGAGGTGACCGTAGCGGATCTTCCGGCCCTTCTTCGTCCCCAGGAAGCGCCTCAACCGCTGCTGCGCGGAGCGGCCGTGCTGTGCGGGCTGACGCACGAAGGTCTGCCAGGCACGGAGGTCGCCCTCGGCCTCGACGATCTCCTCGACCCGTGCGGTGCCCAGCGTGCGGATGAGCTCTTCCTCCAGGTCCGCCACGCACACGAAGATCCCCGCGCGCGGCGCCCCTGCCCGCTCCAGGCCGCGGTCGAAGAAGCCCTGCTCGCGCGCGTCGCACAGCCCCGTCAGGCGCAGGCCGAGACCGGTCGGGCCGAGGAGAGCGGCGTAGCGGCCGACGCTCATGGCTCCTCCCATCGACACGACGCAGACCCCCTCGGCGGCCAGGTCGCGGCCGCGCCGCGCGGCGAGGGTTTCAACGGCCGCGAGGTCGCTGGGCCCTTCGAGCAGTACCGCCGTCCGTACCCGCAGCCGTTGGACCAGCTCGCTCGCCGGCCCGCCGGAGCCACCTGCCGCCCAGCTGCCGATCTCGTCCCGCAGCACGTCCATGTCCACCACCATGAGGTGAGTCTGCTGCTTGGGGCGTCGGCGCGGTACGGAATATCCGCCGGCTGCTTCGGGTCGTCGAACAGCGACTTCGTGCGCGGCCCGCTGCTCGGCAGGGGTTTCGGCCACAACGGGCGCGGCGAGCCGTCCGCGGCGGCCTCCACGTGGACCTGCGGTGGATCCTCCTCCACCTCACCGAGGAGACGGCCCGCCACAACGGCCACCTGGGCGTCCTGCGCGAGATGCTGGACGGCACGACCGGCGGACAGGTCACGCCGAGCCGGCGCGTTCACCTCAGCCCATTGCAACGGATCATTGCATTCAAATCCAATCCATTGCACTGATTTAACGGCGTTGACCTGCTTGAATGCATCTCGACTGATTGACCGAAACGTGAATGCAACGTAGCTTTCGATGCGAGTCAAGCATGTGATGTCGCGAGATGAGGAATGGTCATGAGTGAATCCGTCCACACCGTCACGACGATGCCGACAGAGCGCCGGCCCGGCTGTCCGTTCGACCCGCCGGCCGAGCTGGTCGACGCCCGTCGGCACGGCCCCATCAGCCGCTACACCCACCCCGGCGGCAAGCCCGGTTGGCTGATCACCGGATACGACCTGGTCAGGTCGGTCCTGGCCGACCCGCGGTTCAGCTCGCGCAAAGAGCTCCTGAACGTCGTCGACTTCGAGATACCCCCCGCGCCGCCCGGCGAGTTCCTCCTCATGGACGAACCGCAGCACGGGCGCTACCGCAAGCCGCTGGTGGGCAAGTTCACCGCGCGACGGATGCGACTGCTCACCGAGCGCATCGAGCAGATCACCGCCGACTGCCTGGACGCCATGGCGAAGGCCGGGCCGACGGCGGACCTGGTGACCGCGTTCGCCAAGCCCATCCCCACCATCGTCATCTGCGAGCTGCTGGGGGTGCCGTACGAGGACCGGGACTCCTTCCAGGAACAGATCGACAAGTTCATGAACGGGGAGACGAACGACGAGGACCTGCTGGCCGCCTACACCGCCACCCAGGAGTACCTCGCACGGCTCGTGGCCGCCAAGCGAGCGAACCCCACCGACGACGTCCTCAGCGAACTCACCGACGGCGACCTGACCGACGAGGAGCTGCAGGGGATCGCCCTGATCCTGCTGGCCGCCGGTTTCGACACCACCGCGAACATGCTGTCCCTCGGGGTCTTCGCGCTGCTGCGGAACCCGGAGCAACTGGCCGCGCTGCGCGCCGATCCCGCGCTCATCGACCCGGCCGTGGAGGAGCTGCTGCGGTACCTGAGCGTCGCCAAGTCGTTCATGAGGACGGCGCTGGAGGACGTCGAGGTGGGCGGCCGGATCATCGAGGCCGGCACGACGGTCGTCCTGTCGTACAACACCGCGAACCGCGACCCCGAGCGGTTCGCCGAGCCCCACGCACTGGACCTGCGGAGGGAGGACGGCGGGCACCTGGCCTTCGGCCACGGGATCCACCTGTGCCTGGGAGCGCAGCTGGCCCGCATCGAGATGAGGGTCGCCCTTTCCGCGCTGCTGAGCCGCTTCCCCACGCTGCGCCTCGCCGTACCGGCCGAGGAAGTCGCCGTGCGCCCGGAGACCGCGGACATCCACGGGGTCAAGAGCCTCCCGGTCACCTGGGACGTGTGACGCGGGGCCGGCCGCCGCCGTCAGTACACGAGCTTGTACGTCACGTCCTTGGGGACGGGGGCTGGCGAGGTGTCCGTGTACAGGAGCCGGATCGTGGAGTAGCGCTGTACGTCGGGGTGCTCGGGCCAGACCTGCGGATTGCTCAGGGTCACCGATACCGGGTACGGGCGGAAACGACCGGCCGCGCAGTAGGGGCGGCAATCGTTCACCATGTCGACGCCGGTGGCGGTCGCGGTCTTCGCGCCCCAGCTGTCCCAGCGGAGTCCGACGAGGCGGTTGTTCCCGTCACCGCAGGCCAGGAGGTATTCCTCGGGGCGGATCTGCGGCTGGGAAGAACAGTCGACGACCACGACGGGAGCCGCCGGGTCCAGCGGACGGGCCGCTGCCGGACCGGCGGAGTGCGCCGATACCGGAACCAGGGCGGCGGCCAGGGCCGCCGTCGTGCACAGCAGGGCGGCCGTCCGCACCCTGCGCCGGGGCGTGCGTGGGGGGCGGTCGGATGCTGATGCGTTCACGGAAGACCTGCCTCCCCGCCGTCGGTGTTGCGGCCATCCCAGCTTCCCCCATCCCCGTGGACCGCGCACCCGCTGGACACGGCGGCAGGCCGGGGCGGGGCGGCGCGGAACCCGACCGCGCACCGGCCCGGGGGCCCGTCCCTTAGGGTGGCCACCGGGTGGACCGTGCGCCGGGGGTCCGCAAGTGTGCATGGGGGACGGGGGAGTTGGTGGAGGTTCTACGGCCCGGCGACCCGCCGGAGATCGGGGGGTACCGCCTGTTGGCGCGCCTCGGCTCGGGAGGCATGGGTGAGGTGTTCCTGGCCCGCACGGCGTCCGGACGGGCCCTGGCCCTGAAGACCGTGCACCGGGAACTGAGCCTGGAGCCCGACTTCGCCGACCGGTTCGCCCGCGAGACGGTCACCAATGACCGCGTGCGCGGTCCGTGGACGGTCTCGGTGGTCGATTTCAGCCCGCCGGGGGATCTGCCGCAGTGGCTGGCGACGGAGTACATCGCCGCGCCGACGCTGGGGGACTGGGTGCACCGGTACGGTCCCCTCACCGTGCCGGCCGTGGAGCGCCTGGCCAGGGAGCTGGCGGCCGCGCTGGTCACCGTACGGGCGACCGGGGTGGTCCACCGCGACATCAAGCCGGCCAACGTACTGCTCGGGCCGGAGCGGCCCTTCCTCATCGACTTCGGCATCGCCCGCGCGGCGCGCGACCCGCGCCTCACGCAGACGGGCACGGTCATCGGCACGCCCGGCTACCTCGCGCCCGAGCAGGCGACGGGCGCCGTGGCGTCGGCGCCGGCGGACGTCTTCTCCCTGGCCGCCGTCCTGGTGTACGCGGCCACCGGCCGCAGTCCGTTCCTGGCGCACGGCGAGGAACTGGACCTGCCGGCCCTGCTGTACCGGATCGTGCACGACGAGCCGCTCCTCGACGGAGTGCCGGAATCGCTGCTGCCGCTGGTGAGGCAGTGCCTGGCGAAGGATCCGGAACGGCGTCCGACCGCCGAGGAGGTCCGGGCGCGGCTCGGCGAAGCGGTGGAGGAGGAGTGGAGCGGGGTGATGCCGGCGGCGCTCGTGGCCGATGTCGGCCGCCGGGAGGCGGAACTGCGGCAACTCCTGGCCGCATCGCAGCCACCCGTCCAAGCCACCGCCGGCATCGGCACGTCGCCGCTTCCCCCGCCCCTGCCGCAGTCCCCGCCCCGGCCCGCACCCTTGGAGCCCCTGCTCCCCTTCACGGCTCAGGGCGCCGCACGGGGCGTAGGCGGCGGGGCCTCCCGTCGGCCCCTGGTGATCGGTGCGGCCGCCGGTGCCGCCGTCCTCGCCGCGGTCGTGGCGCTCACGATCCGGTACGCGGGAGGGGGCGACGACGGCGGGGCCGCGGCCTCCACCACCTCGGCCCCACCGGCGTCGTCGGCGCAGCCGTCCTCCGCGGCGGCGTTGCCGCAGTCGTGGGCCGGCACCTGGTCCGGCACCGGGCCCGGGACACCGGAGGCGGACGGCATCTCCCGCGCGAGGACCGGGGAGTTCGGCGTCACCGTCACCCTGCGCACCGGGGTGGTGGGCGAACTCGTGGGCCGGCAGGTCAGCGACGTCAAGGAGGTCTCCACCGGACGGAACCTGGGGTGCACGGAGGCCCTCGAACTGCGCCAGATCGGCCGGGACACCGCGGTCTTCGCGGCGGTGACCAGCCACCCGACCGACCGCGGGGCCACCTTCGACTGCCCCCAGGGCAACCTGTACGTACTGAGCCTGACGGAACCGGACCGCCTGACCCTGGAGTCGGAGGGAGCGCAGTCGGCCGGCGCCCCCTCCTCCCTGACCCGCCGCCCCTGAACCACGGCCCGCCCCGCGGGGACCGTCAGCCGGCGCAGCCCGGGACCGCGCCGGCGGGGCTGCAGTCGTTCGGCTCGTTGTCGCGGATGACGTCGCCGTTCAGGGTGAGGCCGCCGGACGCCTTGAAGATGCCGCCGCCGTCGCCCGCCCGGTTGTGGGTGACGGTGTTCTCCTCCAGTGCGGTGGTGCCAAGCCCCGAGTCTCCGCCCGCGAGGTAGAGGCCACCGCCCTGGGCCGTGCCCTCCTTCGCCTCGGCCGTGTTGTGCAGGACCTTGTTGCGCTTGGCGGTCAGGGTGCCGCCGTTGGGGTTGTCGATGCCGCCGCCCTGGGCGGTGCCCTTCGGCGCGGTGACGGTGTTGCCCGAGATGTGGCTGTCCGTCAGGTCGAGCGTGCCGAAGGGGCCCACGCGGACGCCACCGCCGCGCGCGGTGCCGCGCTCGGCGACGGCCCGGTTGCCGCTGATCCTCACCTTGCTCACGGTCATCAGGGCGTTGTTCGCGATGCCGCCGCCCTGCGCGTTGCCGTGAGGGGAGTCCGACGTGTTGTCCGTGATGGCGCCGCCGGTCACGGTCAGCCTCCCGGGCAGCGGGATGCCGTTGGAGACGGCGGCACGTGCGAATCCTCCCGGGGCGTAGGAACGGTTCTTGCTGATGATCGTGGACTCGACCGTCGTCGGGGCGAAGCTGATGATCGCGGCCCCGAAGGCGAAGCTCCCTGTGTCCGCGGTGACGGTCGCGACGTTCCCGGTCAGCCGGGAGCGGGTGACCGTCATCGGGCCGTCGTTCGCGATGGCCGCGCCGGCGGCGCCGCCTTCCGTTGCGCTTCCGCTGTAGACCACGTGGTTTCCGGTCACCTCGGTCTCGCTGACGCTTCCGGTGCCGGGATTGTCGATCGCGCCGCCCTGTGCGAACACCTTGGACTCGGATGTGTTGCCGACGAACCGGCTGCGGGTCACCTTCATCGTTCCGGTGTTGGAGATGCCGCCGCCGCAGACGATGCCGGGGAGGTCCTGCTCGAAGAAGGGGCAGTCGACGGCGAAGCCGCCCTTGATCGTGGTGCGGTCGAGCGTCAGATGGCCCGTCCCCGTGACGAACAGGATGCGGAACCTCGGAGCTTCCTTGTCGCGCAGGATCGTCGCGCCCCGGCCCTCGATGGAGACCTCGCCGCGGATCTCCGGCAGCCCGGTGCCGGGTCTGCCCGGGTCGGGGGCCGTCAGTCGGTACGTGCACTTGTGCGCCAACCGCAGCGTGTCCGGTCCGGGTGAGGCGTTCGCGGCGTTGATGGCCGCGACGAGCTCCGGGACCGAGCAGGGCACCGTCACCGCGGCGGCGTGAGCGGCCTGTGCGGGAACAGCCGTCAGCGCGCCCGCGAGAAGGCCGAGGACGGCCGGGAGATGACGACGGGACATGGGGAACTCCTCCGGTGTGGTGTCCGGCGGGCCGTCAGGGGACCGCGGCCGGTCGAGCCCAGCCGATCATGCGCGACCGCCGTCGGCTTCCCGGTGGGATCCGTCCGGGGAGGGCGGGCAACCCGTACGGGCGAGCGAAGTCCCGGACGGAGTACGGAGTTGCCGTTCCTAGGGCCCCTAGGTTAAAACTAGAGGTATTAGGATCATGAGGAGGGCGCATGGCGCGGGCAGGGTTGACGGCGGAGCGGGTGACGATCGCGGGCGCCGAGCTGGCGGACGAGGTCGGGCTCGACCGGGTGACGATGTCGCAGGTGGCGCGCCGGCTCGGCGTGAAGGACGCGAGCCTCTACACGCACGTCCGCGGCCTGGAGGACCTGCGCGGACGGATCGCCCTGCTGGCGGCTGACGAGAAGACCATCCGTATCGCCGAGGCGACCTCCGGGCTGGCGGGCAAGGACGCGCTGATCGCGTTCGCCGACGCCTGGCGGGAGTACGCCCACACGCACCCGGGCCGCTACACGGCGACGCAGACCCCGATCCGCATCGACCCCGCACTCGCCGCCGACGCCCCCGGACCACGGCGGGCGGTCGAGCTGACCTACGGCATGCTGCGCGGCTACGGACTCGCCGAGCCCGACCTGACCGACGCCGTCCGGTTGCTGCGCAGCACCTTCCACGGGTTCGTCGCCCTGGAGGCCGCGGGCGGCTTCGCGCACGAGCGTACGCCCCAGCAGACCTGGGTCCGCGCCCTCGACGCCCTCCACACGCTCCTGGAGCACTGGCCGACGTCCCGAGAAGGAGACTCCGCATGACCGTCCCGACATCCCCGACCACCGGCCGGCTGCGCGTGAACGGCGCGACCCTCCACTACGAAGTGCGCGGCCACGGACCGCTCCTGCTGCTGATCCCCGGAGGGTCGGGCGGCGCGGCCTCCTTCGACGGCGTCGCCGACGCCCTGGCCGCCGACCACACGGTGGTGACCTACGACCCGCGCGGCATGTCCGGCAGCACGCTGGACGACCCCGAGGCCGAGCAGCACGTCGCCGAGCACGCCGACGACGCGCTGCGGATTCTGGATCTGCTCTCGCCCGGCCGGCCCGCGCGCGTCTTCGGCTCCAGCTCGGGCGCCATCGCCGCCCTGCACCTGCTCACCGCCCACCCCGAACGCGTGGAACGGCTCGTGGCCCACGAGCCGCCGGTGGTGGAGGTCCTCCCGGACGCCGCCGAACACCGCGCGCTCATCGCCCGCGTGCGGACGACGTTCCACGCGGAGGGACTCATGCCGGCGATGGCCGTGTTCGCCGAGGGGCTGAAGAAGGAGGGCGCCACCGCCGCCGAGCCGGAGGCGGAGGTCACGCTGCCACCGCAGGCGGCGGCCCGGGCCGAGCGGACGATGGCCAACCTGCCCTACTTCGTCGGGCGCATCGTGCCGGCCTTCATGTCCTACGCCCCGGACACCGACCGGCTGGCGGCACTGTCGGACCGGCTCGTGCTCGCCTGCGGGCAGGACTCCCGCGGTGAACTGGCCTACCGCCCGGCCGCGTTCCTGGCCGAGCGGCTCGGTACGGGACTCCTCCACTTCCCCGGCGGGCACACCGGTCTGACCACGCACCCGGCCGAGTTCGGCGAACTCCTCCGGAAGGCGCTCAGCTCGCGATGAGCGCGTCCCACTGGTCCCGGGTCGGGCCGTCGTGCGACGGCGAGAACTCGGGACGGGCCGCCAGCCAGTCCGTGACGCGCCCGTCGACTTCGTCCGTGCCGTAGGCGTCGGCGGCGGGCCGCAGGAGATGGCGTACCTGGGCCCGGGCCCGCATGACGACCGGATCCTCGAAGGCGCAGACGGCCCGCGCGGCAGCCCGCCGATCCGAGGAGGGTGTGCTCTCGGCGAGCCGTTGTGCGGCGGCGCCATCGGCCGTCACCTGTGCGTCGAACCACGGGCGCAGGGCCTTCGCCGTCCAGGAGTGGTAGGCGGCGGGGTCCGCGGCGATCTCGTCGACATGGGTGGCGAGGTGCTGGGCGGCGTGCAGGCCGAGGGCCACGCCGTGGCCGAGGGTGGGGTTGGTGTGGACGAGGCTGTCCCCGGCGTTGACCAGGCCGGTGACGACAGGACCGTCATCGTCGGAGAGGGAGGTCCAACGGTTGTCCAGGCCCGCCATCGCCAGGACGGCCGAAGTCGGTTCGGGGTCCAGGTCGAGCCAGGCGGCGGTGGCGGGGAAGAGGCGGGCGGCGGCCTCGAACACCGAGGGATCGGTGAGCGCGCCGCGGGTCGGATCGCCCGTGGAGAGCACGAGGTGGAGGGCGAAGGTGTCGTTGTCGGAGGGGAAGACGCCGGCGAGCGCGTACGGCGCGTCCGAGCCGGTCTTCACCCGCCCGGGGTCGCGCGGGCCGTCGGCGCGCAGCCGGTACCAGCGGCACAGGTACGCGATCCCGGCGCGGTGGCTCTCGACGACGGGAGGGCGGCAGCCGGCCTCGGTCAGCCAGTCGGGCACCGGCGAGCGACGCCCGGCCGCGTCGACGACGAGGTCCGCCGGGTGCGTCTGGGTGCCCACCCGTACGCCGGTGACCCGGGGAGGGCGCCCGTCCCCGAAGGCGAGACCGCGCACCCGGGAGCCGCAACGCACGTCGACGGTGGGCTCCTGCCGCAACGCCGCCGTCAAGGCGGCCTCCAGCACGATCCGGCGGGTGCGCAGGGTTATCAGGTCCTCGTCGCCGGCCCGGTGCGGCGGATGCTCGCCGAACCAGTCGAAGTCGTGGTACTCCCGCGCCCCGCGTGCCAGCAGGTCGTCGTACACATCGGGAGCCTCGGCGCGCAGCACGGTGCGGACGGGCGCGAGGAACGAATGCGGCTGCACGGCCTGCGGGACCCGGGGCCGCTTCCAGTCGAAGAAGTCCTGGTCCAGGTCTTCTCCGGCCTGCCGCACGTCCTGCTCGTGCAACGTGACCGTATGGCCCCGCCGGCCGAGCATGAGAGCCGTCCCCAGCCCGCTGATACCTGCACCGATGATCGCAACTCGCGCCACTGAGGCTCCTCTTCGCGTCGTGTTGCAGAACGAGCCTACTACTTGGTGATCTTGGGACGGGAGCCGGGATGCCCGTCGCCATGCGGGGGTGGCCGGTTGCGGGCCCGCAGTTCCGGCAACGGCCCTCCCGGGCCATCCCGTTCCTGGCAGCATCGGCATCACCGGACAAGGGGGGTTCCATGCGTTTGCGCACCGGATTGCTGACCGCCGCCACCATCACCGTGGCCACCGGAGTGCTGCTCACCGGGTGCGGGGCCGGCTCGTCCGAGGACCTTGAGGGCTGGTGGTCCTCGGGCGGTGAGGGCCGGGTCAAGGCACTCGCCGACACCTCGGGCAGGGTCAACGAGGTGAGCATGCGCCCGATGGACACCTGGGGCGCCGCCTGCCAGGAGTTGCTGGCGGAAGTGGCGAAGGCCAAGAAGCAGGGCACGCCGCCGAGCGGAAACGCCGAGGGCTTCTGGACGGAGGCCCTCACCTCCTTCGAGAACGGAGGCAACGAGTGCGTCGACGGGGCAGGACGGAAGGACCAGCCCCGGGCCTCCGCGGGCATCCGCGAGGTGCAGAAGGGCATCAGCCGGCTGGCCTCCGCCACCTCCATGATCAGGAGTGACCTGAAGGCCGGGTGACCGGGCGGGTTCAGCGCCTCGGGGACAGCGACTCCCGGTACACCCGGGAGGAGTTCGGGTTCTCGCCGCACTGCCACACGCCGTGCGGGCAGTAGTCGGTGATGCTGTGGTACAGCGGCTTGTGCTCGGAGATCCACGCCAGCATGCGCCGCATGTACTCCGGGTTGTCGCCGCCCCGGAACAGCCCCCATTCCGGGTACGAGATCCGCTTGCGGTGCGCCTTCGCGAAGTCGACCTGCTCCTGGAGCCCGAGCGGCTGGCGGACCTGGTCGTCGAAGTCCTCGCCCGGCGGCTGGTCGTAGCTGTCCATGCCGATGACGTCGACCACGTCGTCGCCCGGGTAGCACCGGGTCCAGGCGATCGCGTCACCGCCGCGGTTGGGCGCGAAGTCGAAACGGAACCGCTGCCCCCGTACCGAGCGCATGGCACCCACGATGTGTCGCCAGTACCTCTTCCAGTTCTCGGGGTCGGGCCGGCAGCGGTGGGTGTAGTTGAAGCCGTTCATCTCCCAGCCGAGCACGATCACCGTGTCCGGCACCCCGAGCGCGACGAGGCGCTCGGCCAGCCGCCGGAAGTGGTGGTCGTACTCGCCGCGCGCACCGGCACGGGTCAGCTCGGCCACCTGGCCGTCGGGGACGCCGGCCTCGTTGCGCTCCAGCATCGGCACGTTCAGGACGAACAGCCGATCTGCCCGCGCCCGGCGCCACTGCGCCCATGTGCGCAGGGAATCGGGCGCCCCCTCGATGTTCTCCCAGGTGTCGCCGGGCAGGTAGGTGTGCCCGGCGCGCACCTCCGTACCCCCGAGCCAGCGGGAGAACTCCCGCATCCGCTCGACGCCGGGCGAGTCGTAGTGGAGGTAGGCGCCCACCGCGACCTCGGTTCCGGGGCTGCCACCGGTACTCTCACGCGGCCGCGTCGCGGAGCAGCCGGTCATGAGCAGGCCCGCGGCGACCGTACTCGTACAGGCGCGCACCAGCCATTGGCCCCGACGGGACATGGTGCCTCCACACGCTTCGCGGACGGATGTACCTGACGGCGACGTTAGCCGGCCCACCCGCCTCCCGGCCTGTCCGGTGCCCCCGTGCTGGGCCATTCGCGGCAGCCGGCCGCCTTGCCTTGGCCCGACCGGGCGAAGATCAGGGAGCCGGCGCGGCGGGATCCGGTGCCGGTGCCGTCCCTCCCCGTGCGGCGATCAGCGGTCCGAGCAGGCGCGTGCCCGGCCCCACCTGTCCGCCGGGGCCGGGCAGTTGTGTCGTACCGGCCACCGTGAGCGGTTCGCCGCAGGCGTCGCAGGCCACGAACGGCGTGGCGATGTGCCCGCAGGCGTCGTGGCGGACCAGGGCGGGCGGCCCGGCGGTTCCCGCGTACCACTTGTCGCCCCACGCCATCAGCGCCAGCAGCACCGGGTAGAGCTCCCGGCCCTTCCGGGTGGCCACGTACTCCTCTCGCGGCGGGCTGGCCTGGTACTGCTCGCGGGTCAGCACGCCCTCCTCGACCAGCCGGGCCAGCCGCGCGGCGAGGACCTTGCGCGACAGGCCCAGGTCCTCCGCGAGCTCGTCGAAGCGCCGCACACCGACCAGGACGTCACGCATGATCAGCGCCGTCCAGGCATCGCCGAACAGGTCGGTCGCGCGCGCGATCGAGCACGCGACACCGGAGAGCGGGGTACGGGCCATGCTCCCAGCCTAGCCCCGACGGGTTCCCTCGGGGAACCCGCCAATGCTAGGTTTACCAAGGGAACCTGACTGAACGTCGAGGGAGTCCGCCATGACGCACGCCCCGCACATCGCACTCGACTCGGCCGGGCCGGCGGTCGTCGACGGCCGCCACATCCGGGCCCTGACCTTCCAGTCCGTACGGATGGAATACCTGCGGCAGGTGCTCTCGGAGCTGGGCCTCGCGGCGGCCGGCAGCCGGGCGCTCGTCATCGGCAGCGGGCGAGGCCTGCCCGCCCGGGGGATCGCCCGGCTCGGCTTCGAGGTCGTCGCCGCGGACCCGTCCCCCGCCGCGACGGCCCTCGCCCGGGACGCGGACGACGGCCTCTTTGTCACGTACGTGACGTCATCCGCGGAGGAACTCGAACTGCCGGACGGCTCCTTCGACCTCGTGTACTGCGCCGACACCCTCGAGATCACCGAACGCCCCGACGCGGTCCTCGCGGAGGCCGCGCGCGTGCTGCGCCCCGGCGGGGCCTTCGTCTACGACACGGTGAACCGCACCCCGGTGGCCAGGCTCATCTACCTCGGCGCCTTCCAGTCCTTCCCGGGCACACGGATCATGCCCCGCGGCCGCTACGCCGCCGGCCGGCTGCGCCGCCCTGCCGAGCTGGCCCGCGCCTTCGAGCGCGCGGGGCTGTCCGCGAAGGACGTCTCGTCGTTCAAACCGCGCGACGTACGCAGTCTGGTGCGCGCGACGCGCGGACGCAGGCGGGGCAGCCTGACCGACGAGCAGCTTCCGGAACTGGTCGACATGGTGCTCGTCCCGGACGGCAGCCCGGTGGTGACGTACCTGGGGTACGCGGTCCGGCAGCCGTGACCTCCACGCCGGTCCGGTGTTCCCGGGCCGGCACCGGTGGCGGGGTGAGCCGCCGGGGAGGATCGTGGATGGCGGCTCCGGCCATGTGCCCTCGGGGGCGAGCCCGCCGGGAGGAGGCATACGCCGTCCACCGGTCCGCTGTCGGCTGCGCTCCCGCCCGGCAGCCGGGGGAACCGCGAGCGAACCCTGGAGGCACCTGTGACGCAGATCCGGATTGCCACGTTCAACCTGGAGAACCTCGACGAGACCGCGCCGGACGCGAGCCCGTCGCTGGACGACCGCATCGCGCTGATGAAGCCGCAGATCACGCGGCTGAGGGCGGACATCGCCTGCTTCCAGGAAGTCCACGGGCAGGAGCGCCCCGGCGTGCCGCGCGACCTGCTCGCCCTCAAGGCGCTGCTCGCCGGCACCAACCTCGACGGCGCGCCCCTGCTCAGCACCAAACCCGCGCACGACGCGGTCTTCGACGTCCGCAACCTCGTCATCGCCACCCACCTGCCGGTCGTCAAGCACCAGCAGCTGAAGAACGACCTGGTCGCCGAGCCCCACTACCAGCGGCTCACCGCGGAGCCCCCCGACCCCGGTCCGGTCCCGATCGGTGTCGAGCGGCCCATCCTGCACGCGCAGATAGACATCGACCACGCGGCCCCGGGCCGGCTCCTGCACGTCATCAACGTGCACCTGAAGTCCAAGCTCCCCAGCGACATCCCCGGCCAGGTGAGCGACCCCAAGAGGGGCATCTGGCGCACTGCCGACGGCTGGGCCGAAGGCAGCTTCCTGTCGTCCATGAAGCGCATGAGCCAGGCCCTGGAGGTCAGGCGCCTCGTCGACCGGATCCTCGACGACGACCCGGAGGCGCGCGTCATCGTCACCGGCGACTTCAACGCCGAGCCCGAGGAAGTCCCGGTCCTGGCGATCTGCGGCAACGTCGAGGACACGAACAACGGAGAGCTCGCCACCCGGGTCCTGGTCCCCATCGAGCACACGATCCCCAGCGACGCCCGGTACACCCTCTTCCACCACGGCCGCGGCCAGATGATCGACCACATGCTCGTCACGCGCAACCTCCTCGCCCACTACCGGGGCTCGGAGATCCACAACGAGATACTCCACGACGACTCCATCGCCTTCGCCACCGACACGAAGTTCCCGGAATCCGACCACGCCCCCGTCGTCGCCGCCTTCGACTTCGACTGACCCCGCCCCGCGCACGCGGTGGACCCGCGGTCAGAACCAGTGGAGGCAGTGCGGGGAGCGCTCGGTCCGGAACAGGGCGTCGGCGAGAGCGGCCGCGCCCGGTCGGTGGGCCCGGATGTGCCCGGCGCGTACGAGGGTGCTCGGGGCGGTGCCGCCGAGGTAGACGGAGGCCAGGTCGCTCACGTCCAGGGACAGGTCGGGCTCCCGGTCCGTCGGGACGCATTCGGCCTTGCCGTCCCGGACGGTCAGCAGGTGGCGGCCGCGTTCGCCGAGGAACCGGTCCTCGACATCGAGGACGATCTCGCCGTCCGCGAACCAGCCGCGCGCGGTCAGCGCACCCGGGACGTCCAGCAGCCGCACCCAGAGCCAGTCGCCGACTCCGGTCACCTCCCCGCCGCGGAAGTCCTCGAACTGCCAGCGCAGCGGGTGATCGGCCGGGACGTGCTTGAAGGAGACCTGGGCGACGAGGTCGTGCCCGAGGAGGAACCGGGACAGAGCCGTGTGGACGGCGTCGTCGGCCGTGATGATCTCGTCGACCTTCATCGTCCTCGAGGCTCCGGGCTCGATCGTGTAGCAGGCGTACCCGTCCGGGACGCCGTCGGAGTTCCGGTGGACGGCGACGTACCGAGGCGTGGGAGCGATCGGGGGCTGTCCCGCGCGCAGGGACCACCAGCGGTGCGGGCGGGACAGCGCGCCGGGCTGTGAGCGGCGGTACCGGTCGTAGACCTCCTCGAGGACCTCGCCGCAGTCGCTGCTCCGCACCACCTCGATCGGACCGGTCGCCGCGTCCGCGGCCCGGTCCTCGCAAGCCGCGCGCGCCCGGGGAACGGCGAGGGCCGCCCGGTGGCGCGGCACCGTCAGCCCCGCCGTGTGCGTCGCAGGGCCGTAGCCGAACCTGCGGTAGATCAGGGCCTCGGAGGCCAGCAGCACGGAGAGGAACTCCCCGCGGGCGCGCAGCTCGGCCAGCTGATGCCGCATCAGCGAGCTGAGCGCGCCCTGGCGCCGGTGGGAGGGCAGGACGCCGACGGCGGTCACCCCGGAGACCGGCACGAGGGCCTCACCGGGCAGGGTGAGCTCGAAGGAGTACGCCCCGGCGGTGCCGACGGGCCTCCCGTCCGCCGTCACGGCGAACAGGCAGCGGTCCATCTCGAGTGCCGACCACCAGTGCCCACCACCGTCGACCGGGGTGTCCGGGAACAGCCCGAACGCGGCCAGCATCGTGCTCACGAAGACATCGAAGTCCTGGTCGGTGGTGTTGCGGATCTCCATTTTCGCTGCTGCCTTCCACGAATGCCGACACCACCGTCCGCGGTGCCCCGCCCCAGTGCAGCGCCGGCCCCCGGCCGGGTCAACCGAATTAGGGCCGTGGACAGGCCCTGGGATCCGTCCCTTTGGTGCGTGGGGGAACCGGCGCCGAAGGAGGCCGCGTCCATCGATGCACAAGATCGTCAGTGGACGCCGGTGGACTCCACGGTTGTCCGAGCCCACCGGCACGCCTTCGGAGAGCGGCGCATCAACCGCCTCAAGCAACGGCGCGGCCTGGCCACGCGAACGGACAGACTCGCGATCGCCCACCAAGCGCACTCCACCTCGCCGGCATCCTCATCCGGATCCGAAGCCGACCCAAGAGACCGAACCTAGCCGCACCGCTCCGCCGGCTCCTGGCACGCGGCCGTTACGGCCGACATCCAGGTGAGGGCCGACTGCCGCTGTTCCCCGGTCAGCCCCTCCTCCAGTTCGGCCTCCCGCCGCAGGACCGCGGGAAGTGCCTGCTCGTAGCGGGTGGTTCCGAGACCCGTCACGTGCAACTGGTGCGTCCTGCGGTCGGTGGGGTGCGGGGAGCGGGTGATCAGGCCGTCGCGTTCCAGGGCCGCGAGCATCTCGTTCGCGGCCTGACGGGTGCTCCCGACCGAGCGGGCCAGCTGCGCCACTGACATCCCCGGGGACGTCCTGACCATCATCAGGGTTGCGAACTGCGGAACGGTCAGTCCGAACTCCTCGAGCTCCACTCCGATCGCCGCCCTCATGCTGAGCCAGGTGTGGCGGACCATGAAGCTCACTACGAGGCCGTGCGTCTGCTCGCCCATGAGGCGACCTCCGAAATCGCGATTGACAGGAACTTGACGAGTTGTGACGATGGGCCAATCGTCAAGGACTTGACGATTCTAATCGTGGTCGCACCGAACTCCACCCGATCCGGAGGCAGTCACGCATGTCATCCACCACACAGCCGAAGTCGGCACCCTTACGGACCGTCCCGACGCCGGGGCCGGCCCGGCGCCGGCTCATCCTCGGCGTCCTCGTCTTCTCCCAGCTCCTCATCTGGCTCGACGGAACCATCCTGTCCACGGCCTTCGAGACGCTGTCCGACCCCGTCCGCGGGTTGGGCGCCACACCCGGCGAGCTCCAGTGGGCCACTGGTGCCTACACGCTGGCCTTCGCCGGCCTGATGTTCACCGGGGGATCCCTCGGCGACCGGTTCGGCCACCGCAACACCCTGCTGGCGGGCATGGCCCTCTTCGGTGCCGCCTCCGCCCTCGCCGCCTACGCCGCCACCCCCGCCCAACTCATCGTCGGCCGAGCCGTGATGGGTGTCGGAGCCGCGCTCCTCGTCCCGGCCACCATGGCGGTGGTCACCTGGACCTTCGAACCCGCGCAGCGGCCGGCCGCCTTCGGCACGCTGTCGTCCTTCGCCGGCGTCGGCCTCGCCGCGGGACCCATCCTCGCCGGGGCGCTGCTCGCGGCGTTCTGGTGGGGCTCGGTGTTCCTCGTCAACGTACCGGTGGTCCTCCTCGGCCTCGGCTTCGTCGCGCGGTACGTGCCCAACTCCCGCAGTCCCCAGGTCCGGCGCCTCGACCCGGCGGGGCTCCTCCTGTCGACGGGCGGCCTCACCCTCCTCGCGTACGGCCTGATCCGCGCGGGCCAGGACGCGTCCTTCGCCGAGCCGCGCGTCTGGGGTTGCACCGCCGCGGGCATCGCGCTGATCGCGGCGTTCGTCGTCGCGGAGCTGCGGATGACCCACCCCAGTTTCGATCCCCGACTGTTGGCGGAGCGCCGCTTCGCGGCAGGGAACCTCACCTTGCTGACGGTATTCCTGGCCATCACGGCCGGGTCCTTCTATCTCGCCTTCTATCTGCAAGGCGCCCGCCACTACTCGGCGTTCGAGGCCTCGCTGCTGGGTCTTCCGGGCGCGCTCGGAGTGGTAGTCGGCTCACCCGTCGCCGTCCGACTGTCCCGCCGCACCTCCGTCCGGCTCGTCTCCTCGGTCTCGCTCGCCGTCGCGGCCCTGGCGATGGGATCCCTGGCCCTGTTCGACGCGACCACGCCGATCGCCTGGTACTCGGTGGTCATGGTGGTCCAGGGCACCTCGATCGGCATGGTGATCGCTCCCGTCACGGGCGCGGTACTGGGCTCCCTGCCGCTGGAACGTGCCGGGGCGGGCAGCGCCGTCAACAGCGCCCTGCGCCAGACCGGCAGCGTACTGGGCATCGCAGTCGGCGGCACGATCACCTCGATCGTCTATCGGCGCGCGATCGACGGCTCGCTCACCGGCCTCCCGGACCAGGTACGGCTCCAGGCCCGGGCGTCGGCGGAACTCGCCAGACACGCGGCGGCCACCACCCACAACGCGCGCCTCGCCGAAGCCGCCGACGCCGCGTTCTTCCACGCCATGCACGTCGGAGCGCTCTGGACGGCGGGATTCGCGCTGATCGGCGCGGCGGTCCTGGCCGTCGGATTCCGCCCGGCCCGCTGAACGGGGCAGCCGCACCGGCCCCTACGGCCGCCGCGCCGGCACCGGCCGAAGTGCGGGCCAGCGGTCCAGCATCCGGTCGCGCATGGCGCCGGTGAGGCCGCTCACGCGGCCGAGGGCGCCGTGGTCCGCGGTCATCCGACCGACGACACCGAGCCGGTGGACGAGCCGTTGCCGGGCCGTCGCCGTGCCCCACTTCCAGTCCTGGTGCGGAATCCTGGCCAGGTGGTCCCTGCTTTCGCGGTGCGCCCGCTCGACCAGCGCGTCGCCGCGGAGCAGCCAGCCGGTGCACGCATCGGCGAGGTCGTCCTGGGCCTCGGAACCGGTCGCGGCGCGCCATGCCGTGCGATAGGCGCGCTCCGCCCGTTCCAGCAGGGCTTCGGATGCCGAGGTGACGCACCAGCAGGTGGGGAAGCCGATGCGCAGATAGGCCAGCTCCATCAGGCCGCTGCCCAAAGACGCCTGCTCGAAGTCGACGAATCTGATGCCCGTGGAGGTGTGGAGGTCGTTGCCGGGGCACGGGTCCCCGTGGAGCAGCGCATGGCCGCCGGCCCGGCCGAGCCGGCCCACGAGCTCGGCGAGTTCATCGGCGACCCCGGGCTCGACGGTGACCCGGAGAGCCGTGGCCAGCCCGAGGAAGGCGTCGACGTCGGCCTGGTCCGGACCCCGCCACCGGGGAAGTGCGCCGGCGTCCTGCGGACGGGCCGCGGCGTGCAGCCGCGCCAGTGCGGCCGCGTAGTCGACGATCCAGTCGGCGCCCGGGCGCCGGTGATCCAGATGTTCCAGCACCAGCACCCGCTCGGCCGGATCGGTGGCCAACAGTGCGGGCACCACCGGGGTTTGGGCCCGGGCGGCGAGCCGCAGGGCGGTCACCTCGCGGGCGTACCTCTCGTCGGCGTCGGGGCCGTCGACGATCTGCTTCACCACCGCCGAGGTCTCCGGCAGTTCGACGCGCCACACGCGCGAGCGCGGGCTGCTGCCCAGTCTGCGAGCCTGCCGGGGTGCACCCAGCTCGGCCCGTAACGCGTCCCCGAACGTCAGTCGTGACCACATGGGCCCATCCTGACACCGCTCACCCGGCGAGGTCGACGAGTACCGCCTCCACCCAGGCCGGGGGCGTCGGCGGGTCCTCGCCGACCAGCGCGGCGATCAGCCGGCAGGACAGCGTCTCGTCCGGCCAGGGCGTGTACCCGTCGGTCAGTACGATCACGACGTTCGGCCGGTCCGGCAGGGCCAGCGCCGCGGCGATGCCGACCCGCATGTCCGTGCCCCCGCCCCCGGCCAGGGTCACCTCGCCGGCGCTGCGGACCCGGGTCACGGCGTGCACGTCGGCGTCGCAGGCGAGGACCGCGACCCGGTTGCCGCCCACACCCACCTCCCGCAGGACGCCGGTGACTTCGGCGAGCGCGGCCGCGAGGTCGTCGGGGCCCATCGATCCCGAGGTGTCGATGACGATGGCCACCCGGGGCAGCGGCCTGCGCAGGCTGGGCAGCACCACCCGGCCGCCGAGCGCGGGAGTGCGGCGCGAGGGGCGCCGGTACGTGTAGTCCACCGCGCCCGCCGCCCAGGCGGCGGCCTCGCGGACCGCCCCGGAGAGGACCTCGCGCCAGTCCACGGTGGGCTCCAGCAGCTCCTCCGCCCACCGGGCCCAGCCCTCGGGGACCGTGCCCCGGGTGCGCTGGTGGGCCCGTACGGCCTGGGCGGTCTGCCGACGCAGCGCCTCCGCCTCCACCGAGCCGACCCGGGCGGGGCCACCGTCCTCGCCCAGCTCCCAGGGTCCTGGCACGCCGTGCGCGCCGGAGCCGCAGTCCGGCCCGTGCGGTGTCGGCGGGATCGCCGGCAGGTAGCTCTCGAACATGCCGCCCGTGGGCAGGCCGTAGTGCCTGGGCTCCACCCGGCCCTCGGGCAGCGCCAGCCCGTCGGCGAGCAGGTCGTCGTTGATCTCGCAGTCCTGCGCGATGTTGACCCGGACCCGATCGCGCTGGTCGGCGGCCGGCAGCCGCTCGGCGCGGCCGTGGTGGTCGCGCAGCAGGTGCGCCACCTCGTGGATCCACACCCCGGCCAGTTCGACGACCGGGGTCGCCTCGACGAAGGCGGGCGAGACGTAGCAGCGCCAGTGCCGGTCGACGCCCATGGTGCGCACCCCGTCCGAGGGGACCACGGTCAGCGCGTACAGCGCGGAAGCGAGGTACGGGCGGGATTCGGCGGCCTTGTAACGGGCCGCCAGCAGCTTCGCGCGGTCCAGCTCCGGGCGCACGGCGGGCCCGGCTCAGTCGCCGCCCGGCAGGGAGCCGGACAGCTGGAGCAGTTCCACGAAGGCGTCGATCCCGGGCGGCACCGGCCAGTCGAGGTCGCGCATCGCCGCGAGGTCGGCGGCGGCGCGGGCGGCGACATCGGGCACGCCCGCGTCCACGGCCTTGGCCAGCACCGCCCAGCCCGCCTCCCAGCGGGGGCGCGTCAGCTCGCTCTGCACGGCGGCGACCACGGCGATCAGGAAGGCCAGCTGCCGGTCGCCGCGCTCGGGCAGGGCGAAGGCGTCCGGGTCGGCCAGGACCCGGTCCGGGTCGGGCAGGTCGAGGTGCTCCAGGTACGAGAGCAGCTCGATCCCCGCGGCTTCACCGACGGCCCCGGTGAGCGCGGCGGCGAGGGCCTCCCGGCCCACCCCGGCCGCGTAGCCAGTGGCCAGCAGCCGCAGGGCCATCTCCCAGGTGCGGGGGGAGGGCCAGCCGCGGCCCCGCCCGGCGGCCTCGGCCGGCATGTGGTGGACCAGACCCGGCCGGGCGGTGAGGAAGCCGGAGACGACGCCTCGGGCCCGGGCGACCGCACCCGGGGCCTTGGCGGGATCCACGGCGGGGATCGCCACCTCGGGCCAGGTGCCGGCCATGCCGCGGGCCACCGTGCGCGGGTCGTGCGTCCAGTCGAGGTGGACGAAGCGGTTGGCGAGCGGAGGGCTGAGGTGCCAGCCGTCGGCGGCGCTGGCGGGCGGGTTGGCCGCGGCGACGATCCGTACCGCCGCCGGGAGTTCGAGGCTGCCGACCCGGCGCTCCAGGACCACGCGCAGCAGGGCCGCCTGCACGGCCGGCGGGGCGGAGGACAACTCGTCGAAGAACAGCAGCCCGTGGCCGGTACGGGCGAGGCGCACCGCCCAGTCCGGCGGGGCCATGGGGACACCGGTGGTGGCGGGGTCCTCGCCGACGATGGGCAGTCCGGAGAAGTCGGAGGGCTCGTGGACGCTGGCGATCACGGTCTCCAGCCGCACGCCGAGCGCGCCGGCGAGCTGCTCCATGCCGGCGGACTTGCCGATACCGGGCTCGCCCCACAGGAGGACGGGCTGATTGGCCGTCACGGCCAGGGCCAGTGCCTCCAGTTGGGGGTTGGTGGCGGGCTCGGTGCGGGTGGCGCCGAGCCGGGCCCCCAGGGCGTCGGCGGCGGCCAGGGCGCGTGAGGGCTGGGGCTGGGTCGCACTCATGCGTCGTCCTCGTCCTCGTCCTCGTCGCGGTATTCCATGTGCTCGTCGAACCAGTCGGCGCCGATGCCCGGGTACTCCTCGTCGACGCGCTCCTGCAGGAAGGCGAGGTCCTTGCGCTTGTAGCGGCGGATCTCCTGGGACAGCGAGAGTTCCATCTCTTCGGTGACGTCGATGCGGGAGCCGGCCTCGACCAGGGCCCGGACCAGAGCCGCGGAACCGCCCCAGTGCACCGCGGACAACAGCGGCGTCCGCCTGTTCTTGTCCCGGGCCTCCAGGTCGAGCCCGGCCGCCAGCAGCCGGGGCAGGAGCACCTCGTGGTCGAGCAGGTGGAGGGAGTGCAGCAGGCCGCGGCCGCGCGCGTCCCGGATCCGGGGGTCCATGCCCGCGTCCAGCAGGGCCGTCACGCCGGGGGTGTCGCCGTGCTGGACGCGCAGGAAGAGTTCACGCCGCTGGGCCTGGAGGGCCCGGGGCAGCCGTCCCTCGCCCGTGGTCCAGCTCTGTTGCACGGCGAAGCATCCGGAGACCGCGCCGCCGAACGCCCGCATGGCGCGCTCGCGTTGCTGCTCCTCCGGGGTGTGCGGCACGTCGAGCACGCCGTCGCGCGAGCGCACCTCGTGCCAGCCGCCGTGACAGCGCACCCGCACCGGACCGCCCGCGTCGGGGCCGGTCGGGGCCTCGGCGGGTCCGGCGTCGGGGAACAGCGCGGCGGCCACCAGCGGGTGAAGTTCGTGCGGGGCGACCCGGCCGGTGCGTACCAGCGCGAGGTCGGGGAGCGTCTGGTAGGCGTGTCGCGGCATGGGCGGGACGGCGAGTCCGTCGTTCCGGCCGATGAGGCGGGCCCGGAGCCTGTCGGGACCGGCGTGTTCCAGCAGGAGGTGGCAGTACCAGCCGGCCCAGACCCGGTACCGGCCGCCCGCTCCGGCCGCCACCAGGCGCGTCACTTCCGGCGCGAGCCGGGAGAGGTCGACCGCCACCCGCCCGAGGGTGGTCTTCGCGTCCGTCGGGCTCCCGTACGGTGGGGCCGAAGGGTCGGTCAGATCGCACTCGATGCCCGCGGCCGCGTAGGCGGCGAGGGTCTCCCCGTCGGCACGCAGGCGGGCGATCCGCTCGGCGAGGCCCTCGGGAACGGCGAGGTGCGTGCCCAGCTCGGACGCGAACCGGGCGTCCCAGAACGGCCGGACCGCGTCCCAGTGCTCCCGGACGAAGCCCTCCCCCGTGTACGCGTTGCGCCTCTCGGCGACGAGCGGTTCGCAGTGCAGGCGCAGCCGCTGCGAGCCCTCGGTCAAGAGGGGGGTGGTGACCGACAGGGTCGGGCCGTCCGGGCCGCCGTAGGAGGCGAGCACGATGCGCAGGCCGGTGGTGAGGGTGGTGCGGCCGCCCAGGTACCGGGGCAGGTGCCAGCGCAGCAGGTCCGGGGCGAAGTGCCGCAGGTCCTCGGCGACCGCCTCGGCGACGGCGGCGCCGTGGCGGGCCTCCAGCTCGGCCGGCTCGAAAAGGACGTCCACGGCGGCGGCCGCGCAGGCGGCCCGCCAGTCGCCGGCCAGCCGGTGTGCGGTGGCCTGCTCGATCATCCAGCCGGGCACGGCGTAGCGGCGGATCCGCTGCCATGTCGAGCCGTCTTCCCATTCGGAGTCGCCGGACGGTTCTGTCTGCTCGAAGTTCACCGGTACACGCTGCCGATCGCGCGCAGGTCCGGGTGGGCGGCCCGGGCGGGGCGGAGCCGTTCGGTGAAGGAGCGCTTCACGCGGCGGGGCAGGCCGGGCCCGAGGCCGACGTACTCCAGGGGGCTGTCGGTGGGCACCGCGGCGAGCAGGCTCTTCGCGCCGCGTCCGGTGAGGCCGGTGTGGCGCAGTTCCAGGCGGCGCAGGGGACTGCCCGGGAGGGCGGCGGCCAAGGCGTACGCCCCTTCGTCTCCGGGCTCGTTGCCCGGGGCCCCGAGGCTGCGCTCGGACATGGTCCGACCGAGGTCGAGGGCTTCGATGCCGCCGAGCGAGGCGGCCAGGGAGCGCGCTCCGGCGGCGCCGATGCCGTTGCCGCCGAGCCCGAGGCGGACCGGGTGGGCGGAGTCCTCCGCGGCGGAGGCGAGGACCGCGGCGCCCTCGTCGCCGAGGTGGTTGGCCGGGACGTACAGCTCGCGCACGCCGGCCTCCCGGATCAGGGCGGCGAGCAGCGGGGCGGCGTCGGGGCCGAGGCCGTTGCCGCCGAGGAAGAGCCGTTCCAGGGGCTGCCCGCGGTCCAGCAGGGCGTCGAGCAGGAGGCGTACGCCTTCGGTGCCGATCCCGGTGTTGACCAGGTCGAGCGTGCGCAGCGCGGTGTTGCGGCGCAGCAGCGCGGCCAGGGTGCGGGCGCCGTCCCCGAGGAGCGGGTTGCGCTTGAGCCAGAGGGCACGGACGGTGGTGTCGTCGGCGAGGGCCTCGGAGAGGGCGTCCACCCCGTCGGGGCCGATCCGGTTGCAGCCGAGGTACAGGGTGTGCAGACCGTGGCCGGGGGTGAGGGTTCCGGCCAGGGTGCGGGCGCCCGCGTCGCCGATGGCGTTGGTCCCGAGCAGCAGGTGGGTGGCGTGAGCGGAGGCGGCCGCGGCCGGCAGCAGCCGGGCCGCGCCTTCGGCTCCGAGCCCCTGCTTGCAGAGGTCGACGCGGCCGTCGGTGCGCAGCGTGCCGAGCGGGAAGGTCTCGTCGGTCTCGACGGGCCGGTCCGCCGCGAGTCGGGCGAGCAGCGGGTCGAGGCCGGCCGGGTCGGCCGGTGGCATGTCGGGGTGCTCGATCGCGGGGCAACGTACGGGTGTCGGCTGTGTCATCACCACTCCACCGGTTCCTTCGCCGGTGCCCGGCGTCCAACACGACTTGAGACCAGAACTGCACAAGTAGACGCAAGACCGGTCGGATTCGAACCGACGTCCTCCAGCTCGATGCGTGGGCGCGACGACCTCTGCGCTACGGCCTTGCTGTCGGAGATCATACCCACCCGTCGGCCGAAAACCGATCACCAGTTTGAGCTGCTGCGTTCGCTCGGGGGCGCGTCGGGTTCACCGCCGGGCGGGGAGGGGTCAGACCCACGTGTAGTTCTCGTCGGTGACGGCGTCCAGGGCGGCGTCGGCGACGGTCGCGCGGGGGTTGCCCAGGGCGGCGAGGGCCGGACCGATGGGCGGGAAGATCGGCAGCTCGGCGGTCTCGCGGTAGTCGATCCACTCGATGACGCCTACCTCGTGGCCGCCGTCGGGGAGTTCGTCCAGTTCCCGCTCGGCCAGGCCCGCGCGGACCTCGGGGGAGATGTGCAGGCGGTAGATCAGGTGGAGCTTGCGCGGCGGCGGGGTGGGGCCCGGGCGGCTGACCCGCTGGTCGACGACCCACAAGAGGTCACCGCCGTCGGCCCGGTCCACATCGAGGTCGAGTTCCTCGGCGAGTTCGCGGCGCAGGGCATCCCGGAAGTCCTCGCCGTCCTCGACGTTGCCGCCGGGCGGGGAGTAGTGCGTGGAGTCGGCCCGGTCGCGGCGGATGAGGGCGACGTCGTCGCCGCAGAAGACGAGGGCGCCGGCGCGGACCTTGAACCGGGAGAACGGGGCCGCCGGTTCATCGGGTGTGTTCGTCATGGCGGCCAGTATCACCGGCCGCCGCCCTTCGCCGGACAGGATTTTCACACGGGGGCACTCGCCTTCTCCGTGGCGCCCGGCTCCGACTGCCAGTCGATCAGGCCGGTCGCGGGCAATTGGGTGGGAGTGACCCCGGTGAGCTTCTTGAAGACGTGGTTGTAATGTGCCTGGTCATGGAAACCGGCCCGAATCGCCACCTGGCCGAGTGGAATTCCCTGACGTTGCAATTGTAGGGCCCGGGTGAATCGCAGAGTGCGGGCGATCGCACCCGGCGGATGTCCTATCTGCTCCTTGAATTTCCGTTCCAGCTGCCGGGTGCTGCACAAGGCGTCGGCCGCCAGTCGGCCCACGTCGATTCTTCCCCTGGTCCGGTGCAATTGCCGCCACGCGGTCATCACCTCAGGCGCGACCCGTGGAGCCCGGAGGTCTCGGAGCAGCCTCAGCAGAGCGGCCTCCAGGAGCCCCGCCCGGTCGCCGGTCGCGGCGTCCTCCAACCTGCGGGGCAGGTCGCGCAGCGAGCGCGGGAGCAGGTCGGCCGGATCGAAATCGGGGTGCCGCCACTCGGACATGGGGATCCCGAACAGCTGGTACGCCCCCATCGGCCGCATCCGGACCACGACTCCGTGGACGCCGCCTTCGTGTCGCGCCCGGACGGCGACCGTGGCCGGCAGGTCGACCCGGGACGGTGAGGCGCTGTACTCCCGGTCGCCCGCCATGCTCAGCGTCCGCACGGGGTGCCCGAATCCGAAATTGACGGACGCCACCGTGTTGGGAACGACCAGGCGGGTGCGGACCGGGCCTCTCGGGTATTGATAGTCGGACAACCCGCACACCCATTCACCAAGGCCCGTCGCGAAGTTTTCCGCGCGTCCGGACGAAAACCTGGACGGTCCCGGTGTCATGGGGCTCCTTCACCGCGAGAGGAGTATGCGAGGAGGTGGATCCTGTGGAAGATCACCGGCGCATGATGCCTCAGGGAATCGACGGCCCAACAGTTGATCATCGGCCAAGCCGATGTCGCCCAATGGCCGGATCAAGCCCTCCGGAAGCCTTCTCGGAGTTCGGGAGCGCAATCCGGAGTTCGGTGATCCAGAACGTGTTGTGAACGTACAATGCGGTGTCCCGTCCGCCATCCGGGAATTCCGTCCGCCCGCCATCCCGCTCCCGATCCGACGTGCGATCATATTCCGTCCGAATGGCGGCGTTTGTTCCCTCGGGTTACGGTCGATCGATGATCGCTCTAGTCGCACACGACGAACGGAAGTCCGATCTGCTGGACTGGGTCCGTGCCAACCACGAGCAGGTGGTGAGGCACGGTCTGGTGGCCACCCGGTCGACCGCCGGACTGCTCAGACGGGAACTCGGCCTGACCGTGCGGGCGGTGGAGTCCGGGCCGCACGGAGGCGACCAGCAGATCGGCTCGATGGTGATCGGGGGAGAGGTCACCTCCCTCGTGTTCTTCTGGGACCCGCTGTGGGCCGCCCCGCACGCCCATGACGTCCTGGCCCTGGTCCGCGTCGCCGTCCTGCACGACATCCCCGTCGCGCTGAACCCGGCGAGCGCCCTGGCGATGTCCCGGGACGGATTCACCCTGGAGCGCACGGCGACGGGAGCGCGCTGAGCGTTGTCCGGCTCCCCGGCTCCCCGGCTCCCCGGCTCCCCGGCTCCCCGGCTCCCCTGTTCCCCGGCTCCCCGGCTCCCCGGTTCCCCGGCTCCCCGGTTCCCCGGCTCCCCTGTTCCCCGGCCTCGGTCGAGCGGTCAGCCCCGGTCGCCCAGGTCCAGCCGGTCGAGCAGCCCGGAGGCGGCGAAGGCGGCGACCAGTTCGTCGCGTCCTTCGGTGAAGTGCCCCCAGCTGTCGTAGTGGACGGGAACCACCCGGCGCGCACCGAGGATCCCGGCGGCGTCCGCCGCCTGCGCGCTGTCGAGGACGATCGGCGCACCGTCGAAGAGCTGGGTGAAGCGAGGGGCCCCCGCGAACAGGATGGCGGTGTCCACCGGGCCGAACCGTTCGGCGATCTCCGCGACCAGGCCGAGGGAGGCGTTGTCGCCGCTGACGTAGACGGTCGGCAGGTCCTGCCCGGTCAGCACGAATCCGACGACCTGTCCGGTGAACGGTTCGACCTCCTCGCGCGTGCCGGGCCCGTGGAGGGCGGGCACGGCCGTGACCGTGACCGTGCCGCCGCCGGGGCGGTCGAGGTCGACCGTCTCCCAGTCGGCGAGCCCCCTGGCCCCTGCCCCCAGTCGCTTTCCGCCCCCGGGCGTGGTCAGGGTCAGGGGGACGCCGGCGAGCAGCGCCCGGCCCGACTCGTCGAGGTTGTCGGGGTGTTCGTCGTGGGAGAGCAGGACCACGTCTATGCGGCCGAGGTCGGCGGGCGTGGCCGAAGCGGGGGCCGTCTTGGTCAGCAGGCCGCCGGGCACGGGGTACTCGCGCGGAGCGTCGAAGGTGGGATCGGTCAGGAACCGCAAGCCCCCGTATTCGAAGAGGGCGGTCGGGCCCCCGAAAACGCGGACGGGGATCTGCTCAACGGGCGTGCCGGTGTCAGCCATCAGAACCTCACGGATGCGTGGTGGGTTATCCGTGATGATCGTAGAGGTGTGTCATGGATGGACGCAATGCCTACCATGAGAACCATGAGTGAGATCCCGGCCGTCGAATCCGTGCCATCGCCCGCGCCGGGGGCGCAGGACCACCTCGCCCTCGACTTCGTCAACAGCGCCATCGCGCTGCCCGGAGGGCAGTTCGTCGATTTCCTCGGCACGCCCGAGAGCGCGAACCGGTGGCTCACCGGACACGGCCTCGCGCCGGCCGACGCGGGGGTCCGGGAGATGTGCGCGGCGCAGCTGCGCTCGATGCGCGAGCACCTCAGGGCGCTGTTCGCCGCCCGCGTCGAGGGGCTACCCGCCCTGCCCGCGGCGCTGTCCGCCGTCAACGACGCGATGAGCAAGGCCCCCACGGCCGCCCTGCTGTACTGGGACGAGAAGAACGGCCCCTACCGCGCGGCGCCCTGCCCCACCAACGAGATCCTCGACCGCGCCCTCGCGACCCTCGCGGCCGACGCGGCCGATCTCCTCACCGGCCCCGATGCCGACCGCCTCACCGGCTGCCGGTCGAGTCCCTGCAACCGCTACCTGCTGCGCAACGGCCGCCGCCACTGGTGCTCCACCCGCTGTGGCGACCGGGCTCGGGCCGCCCGCTCCTACGCCCGGCGTACGCAGCCGAAAACGGACTGACGAAGCCGGGAAACGACGAACCCGTGCTCCGGACGGTGATGCCGTCCGGAGCACGGGTTCGGTTGTCAGCCGGTCGCCGCCGCCAGGAGTACGTCGACGAGCCTGTCCGCGGCGTCGGGCCTTCCGTACGCCCGGGCCCGCTCCGCCATCGCCGACCGCAGGGCGGGGTCGGTCAGCAGCGGGCCGACGGCGCTCTGCAGGGTCTGCGGGGTGACCTCGCCGAGCAGGGCGACGGCCGCCCCCGCGTCCGCGAGGTACTGGGCGTTGTGCGCCTGCTCGTTCCCGGCCGACGTGGCGAGCGGTACGAACACTGCGGGCTTGCCCAGCGCGGTCAGTTCGGCCAGCGTGCCGGCCCCGCTGCGGGACACCACGACGTCCGCCAGGGCCAGGACGTCGGGCAGCTCCGCCCCGACGAACCCGGTGAGGTGGTACCGGGAGGCGAGGACCGGGTCGAGGGTCGAGCCGGCGGCACGCAGCTCGTCCACGTTCGCGGGGCCGCACTGGTGGATCACGTTCGCGTGGCTCAGCAGCCACGGCAGCACGTCCCGGACCATGCCGTTGATCTGCTGGGCGCCCTGGGCCCCGCCGGTGACGTAGACCGTGGGCAGGCGCCGGTCGAACCCGGTGAGGTTCAACGCCTGCAGTGCCTTCTCGCCGTGGCCGGTGAGGACCTCCGGCCGGACCGGATTGCCGGTGACGACGGCCCGGTCGCGGACCTCGGCGGGCAGCAGGGGCAGCGAGGACTCCGAGGACACCGCGATCCGCGTGGCCGAACCGGCGAGCTTCCGGTTGGCCAGCCCCAGCCGGACGGTCTGCTCGTGCAGGACCAGCGGGCGCCGGCACAGCCGCGCGGCCAGACCGGCCGGCACCGCGACGTACCCGCCCGTCGCGAGGACGACGTCCGGCTGGAACTCGGACACGATGGCGCGGGCCTGGGCCACCCCGAGCGGCACCTTGGCCATGTCCTTCACGTTCGCCGCCGACAGCATCTTGAGCGGGTTCGCCGAACGGCGGATCTTCCCCGTGGCGACCGTCTTGAAGGCGATGCCCTCCGCCGGGGCGACGCGCGCCTCCAGGCCGTCGGCGGTCCCGATCCACAGGACGTCGAGCGCGCCGCCCGCGGCGGCGAGGCGGCCCTGCAGCGTACGGATCGCGGTGAGGGCCGGGTAGGTGTGCCCACCCGTCCCTCCACCCGTGACGAGCAGCCGGAACGAATGCGGGAGCGCGGAGGAAGTGTTCATTCCGTGCACCCTACTTCCTGTACGCGTCCTCCATTCGGCCGCCCGCGGTCAGGCGCGGGTCAGCCGCCGGTCGGGCGGACCGCCTTGGCCAGCGCGGCGCGCAGGGCGTCCTCGTTCGCGACCGCACCCGGGTCCGCGGGGTCGATGCCCGGTCCGTCGGTGATGCTCATGTACGGGAGGGCATAGGCGGGTGTGTCCCTCTGGAACCGCCAGCTGTCGGCCAGGGCCCCCGCGTCCACCGGGTCGAATCCGAGCAGGTCCACGAGGTCGGCCGCGGACCGCTTCGCCGCCGCGTCATCGCCGGCGAGGAGCAGCGCCGAGCGGTCGGCGGCCCCCGCGGGGCGGGCGAGGCCGCTCAGGTGCTTGAAGAAGATGTTGTTGAACACCTTGACCACATGGGCCCCGGCCAGGTGCTCCTGAACCAGCTCGCTGGTGGTGGTCTCCTCCGCCTCCAGGGCCGGGAAGAGGCCGTCGCGCTCCGGGTAGTAGTTCATCGTGTCGAGTACGACCTTCCCGGCGAGCCCCGCCGCCGGAAGGTCCCGGTACTTCCCGAGCGGAATGGTCACCACCACCCAGTCGCCCGCTGCCGCCGCCTCCGCGGATGTGGCCGCCCGGGCCCGGGGGCCGAGCTCGGAGACCAGGCCGCCGAGCGACTCCGGTCCCCGGGAATTGCTCAGCACCACGTCGAGCCCGGCGTCCACGGCCAGCCGTGCGAGGGTGCCACCGATGTTTCCGCTGCCGATCAGTCCAAGGGTTGCCATACCCACCTCAATGCACTCGCGCCGCCGGCTATTCCGCCCCGCGGGGCCCGGCCTCCGCGTACGGCGTACTCCATGAACTCGCCTACAAATCACGCGAGTTGAGACGTCACGGGGGTATGGGCAAGACCGCGACGGTCCCGTAGCGTCTGCGGCGCGCATGCCCATCACCACGACCTCGGGGGCGGACCATGAAACGGACCGGGCGCGGATTCGCGGCCCTGGTGCTCTCGGCACTCCTCGCGGGGACCGGGCTCGGCGTCCCGGCCTCCGCGGCGGCCGTGACCGGTGCCGGCGACGGGGGCGCCGCGCCCTCCCGGCCCTCGTACGGCGCGGACCTGCGCGCCGACGCCACCGGCGGCCGGTGGACCGGCCGCGAGACGGTCACCTTCGGCAACCGTTCCGCCGAGCCGCTGCGCGAGGTCTACATCCGCCTCTGGGGCAACGGCACCGACGGCTGTGGCATCCCGGGGAAACCCTCCCCGGTCCGGATCGACCGGGTGACCGGAGGCACCGCGGACGCCCCGTCGGTCGGATGCACGGCGGTACGGATCGCGCTGCCCGCCCCGCTGCCGCCCGGCGGCCGGGCCACGGTCGGCTTCGACGTATCGATCACCGTCCCCGACCGGCTGCACCGCTTCGGACGCGACGGAGACCACCGCTACCTCGGCAACGCCCTGCCCGTGCTGGCCGTCCGGGACGCCCAGGGCTGGCACCTGGACCCCCACGTCGACCGGGGTGAGAGCTACTACACGCTGGCCTCCGACTTCCGGGTGACCCTCGACCACCCGACCGGGCTGAGGGTCCCGGCGACCGGCACCACCACCACCCGGCCGGGCGCCCCCGGCCGCAGCGTCACCACCAGCACGGCGCGACAGGTGCGGGACTTCGCGTGGGCGGCCGGCCCGTTCCGCAGCGGTACGGCCACGTCGCCGGGCGGCGTCACCGTGCGCGCGTACTGGACGGACGGCACCCCGGACGCGTGGGTGGAGACCGCCCGCGCCGAGGCGCTCCGCGCCATCGACGACCTCGGGAAGCGCTTCGGCCGCTACCCCTACCGCGAGGTCGACGTGGTCCTGAGCGACCGCTTCGCACCCATCGGCAGCATGGAGTTCCCCGGCCTGGTCCTGGTCTGGGCGGACGAGTGGGGTGGCGCCGTCGTCCACGAGCTGGCCCACCAGTGGTGGTACGGGATCGTCGGCAACGACGAGTACGCCTCGCCCTGGCTGGACGAGTCCTTCGCCGTGTACTCCGGCGACCTGCTCGTGGGCGACGACGGCGCGTACTGCGCGGAGTTCGTCAGGTGGGAGAACGACACCCAGGCCGTCACCAACTCCAGCGGCTACTGGGACGCCTACGGCCCCGGCTGGAGCCGCTTCGTCTACACCAACGGCGCGTGCGTGCTGCACGACCTGGAGAAGGTGCTGGGCTCCCGGGCGATGGCCGCCATGCTGAGGGAATACGTGCGCGACCACTGGTACGGGGTCTCCACGACCGCCGCCTTCCAGCGCGCGGCGCAGGCGGCGACGACCACCGACCTCACCTCCTTCTGGCGCGAGCACCGCGTTCGCACGGCGACCTCGTGAAGCGCGGCGGCGCATTCTAGGGTGCGGCGATCGTTTTCCGCCGAATACCCGGTGTTCCCAGTCCTCCTGACGCCCAGTGGGTAGCGTCTGCGGTCATCACCCGGCGAGACGTTTCGAACCCCGCCGGGGCCGTCGAGAGTCGAGGGAGCGAGTACTGATGGTGAGCGTGGAGACGTCTCTGAAGGAGGCGATGACCTCGATCGAGGGGAGCGTGGGGGCCGCGCTGGTCGATTACACGAGCGGCATGGCCCTCGGAATGCTGGGCGGGGGCAAGGACCTCAATCTGGAGGTGGCCGCCGCCGGTAACACCGACGTGATCAGGGCGAAGACCCGCACGATGGAGATGCTGGGCATCAAGGAGGACATCGAGGACGTACTCATCACCCTCGGGACCCAGTACCACCTCATCCGGCTGATCAAGAGCCGAGGGGGCAACGGCCTGTTCCTGTACATCGTCCTGGACAAGGCCAGGGCGAACCTGGCCATGGCGAGGCACCAGCTCAAGCGCATCGAGGCGGAGCTGGAGCTCTAACCGTTCGTCCCGCATCCCGGCTTCGCACGCCCAAGAGTTGAAAGAATCTTCAACTCGGCACATCTGAAAGTGATCAGCCGCGAGTGGGCCGGGGCCGGGAAGCGGGAGGATGGACGGAGCTGGACGTCGCCGGTCCGGCAGGGCTGGCCGCTGGACCGTGGAATGGTCGAACCCGGGTGGGAGTGTTGTCGCATGCAGGTGCCGCTGTACCAGGCCAAAGCGGAGTTCTTCCGCATGCTCGGACATCCCGTTCGGATCCGCGTACTGGAACTGCTTCAGAACGGCCCTGTCCCCGTGCGTGAACTGCTGAACGAGATCGAGATCGAACCGTCCAACCTCTCCCAACAGCTCGCGGTACTGCGCCGGTCCGGCATCGTGGTCTCCATCCGCGACGGTTCCACGGTCAGCTACGCCCTGGCCGGCGGCGACGTGGCGGAACTGCTGCGGGCCGCACGGCGCATCCTCACGGAGCTGCTGGCGGGGCAGAGCGAACTCCTCGCCGAACTGCGCCACGCGGACACCTCGGTGCACACGTCGGTGCACACTTCGGTGCACACGGGACCGCCCACGCTGTGACGGAGTCCGTCTCCGGGATCAGACGGCGATGACAGGCCGGATGGAGAAGGAGTCGTACAGGTCCTCGCCGTCCGGCCCGTACACGAACTCGGCGACGAAGGGGTTGCGGTTGGCCGTTGCCAGCGGCAGCCAGCCCAGCAGGTTGCCGTAGCCGCCGCAGACCGACTCGCCGCCGTCGCCGCCGTGCACCGCGGTGACGTCGCTCGTCAGCTCCGTCCGGTACGTGTCGTAGGCGATGTGCAGGCCCAAGGCGTTCAAGCCGTGCTGCGGGCCGGCGGGATCGTTGTACGGGATCCGGTCGAGCGGGCAGTCGCCGCCCCATCGGAACAGGGTGCTCGCACCGGCTCCGCAGGCGTGCTCCCATTCGTCGGAACTCGGCATCCGCAGACCGCGGGACGCCAGCACGGCAGGCATGTCGGCGGGCGCCTCGGTCAGGTTCTCGTCCTCCACCGCCATGAGCACGGTCTCCAGGGTGACGCGCCGGCGCGGGCTCAGGACATGCGCGAGGTACTCGCGCAGATCGAGGCCGTACCCGTAGCCCTCCTCCTGGCTCTCCAGGTAGTCGGCCGCCTGCTCGGGCGTCGGCTGCCAGGAGCCGAGGTCGAACCCCAGCGTCACGGCCCCGCCCGGCACGAGGGCGAACTCCTGGGCATCCCGCTCGATCCGCGCACGGTGCATCCGGGCACCGAGGTGTTCGACCGCCTCCACGGCGACCAGACGGCCACCCGCGGCATCGGCCGCCTGCTGGGCGACGTGGCGGGCCGTCGCCGGGTCGAACGACTGCCACTGGTCAAACGTGAGGTCGGAGAGAGACATGGGCCGCAGTCTTCCACGAGGGACCGACAGCGCCCGCACCGGCCGGCTACTCGCCGACGGCCCCGTCGACGGCTTCGCGCAGCAGGTCTGCGTGGCCGTTGTGCCGCGCGTACTCCTCGATCATGTGGGTGAGGACGTAGCGGAGCGAGATCGTCTCGCCGCGGAAGTCGACGGTGTCGTCGAGCGAGTCGACGGAGTCGGTGACGGCGCGGGCGAGCGCGCACTCCTCGCGCCACGTCTCGAAGGCCTCGTCGACGTCGGCGTCCTCGACGTGGAACTCGGCGAACGTGCCGTCGACCTTCCCGGGCCAAGGCGCCTTGACGTCCTCGGAGTTCATGACGAAGCGGAACCAGCTCCGCTCGACCGACGCCGCGTGCCGCACCAGTCCGAGGAGCGTGAGCCCCGAGGTCGGGATCGCCTTCCGCTTCAACTGTTCGCCGGTCAGGCCGGCGCACTTCAGGGCCAGGGTCGCCCGCTGATAGTCGAGGAACGAGGTGAGCGACGCACGGTCGTCGGCCACCTTCGAGGGATGTATGCGCGGTTCGTCGTTCATCGAACGATCATGGCACGGCGTGGCGGCGCACGGGTGGGGCTCTCGCGCGTGATCAGCGCTCCGTGCTGTGATCACTGCCCCGCGGTGAGCGCCCCCGGCCTCGTGCGCAGGAGCTCCAGTCGGCGCCGTACGGCCTCCGTGGCCCCCGGCCGCTGCCCTGGCACGCGGCACCTCAGGGAGACCAGGTTCGGCCCGAGCTCCCGGGCCCGATGCGGATCCCGGAGCTGCTGCCACTGGTGGTGCGCGCGGTCCACGGCCGCCTGGACGCCTACGCTGTCCGGGGCCTCGTGGCGGGCGAGGCGGGCATCGGCGGCCGCCATCCACAGCTCGCAGCTTCCTCCCGAGTCACCGGCGACATGAGCCAGATCGGCCCGCACCTCCAGCCAGTGGACGGCCTGGACGGACCCCGCGCCGTGGCTCCGCACGGCCCAGCCCTCCCACCGCACGGCGAGCGCCGCGGCCTCGCCGTGGCGCCCGGCGTGCGCGATGGCGAGGATCGCGGGCAGCGGGTCCCCGGCCGTCACCGCCGGAGCAGTCACTGCCGGAGACATCGCCGCGGGAACCGGTGCCGGGTGCGCCGGGACGGGTGTCGGCGCGGCGTCCACCGTGAGGAGGAGCGCCCCGTCGTGGCCGGCCTGGGCGGCGGCCCTGGCGTGGAGCTCGCCCGGCGGCGGGTTCAGTCCGCTGCGCCAGATGGTGGCCACGGCCTGGAGGTAGGAGGGTTCGGCGGCCGGCCGGTTGCGGGCCGGCGGCGGTGCCACACGGCCGTAGAGGGAGATCCCGTGCCCGAGCGTGAGACCGTACGCGCTGATCTGCTGCCAGGCGTCCGCGGCGGCGACCAGGTCGACGATCACCCTCGTCGAGTCGGGCCGCCGCGGCTTCAGTTCGCCGACCAGCCAGTCCCACGGCAGCCCCGAGTACCGCAGGGTCGGGGGAGTGGACCGGGCCAGGGCGAGGTGCAGGCGGCGTTGCCGCGCGTCGAGTTGGAGCTGCCCGGTGATGACGAGGCTCAGCGGGCCCGGGGCCGCGGCGGCGGCGCGTACGCGGGTGAGCACGGTCTGCTGGTCCATCGGGTCGGCGAGCTCGACGATCGTGCCGGCCGGCGTTCCGGTGAGCGTGCTGGGTGGGACGGCCGCGAGCGTGGGCAGGACGCCGGTGGCGTTGATGAGCCGGCTCCTGCCCGTCGGCGCGGCCGCGAGGAGCAGTGCGGTCCCCGCCGTGTTCTCGCCTCTGATCACACGAGCACCGTACGCTCTCCCGCCCCGGCGCGCCCCGGCCGGGACCGGTGAAGTGCCCTGCCGACCTGGGCCGGTGCCGGTCCTCACCCGCACCGTCGGAGCGGGGACGATCCCCACGGAGCGCCGGAATCATTCGCACGTTCGTGCGGACTTGGCTTCCCTGTCGGATTTTCCGACGGTGCCGATGTGACGATCCGGCATTTCGCGCACGCCGCGCGTCGGCCGCTGCGATGCTTCCGCCGGTATCACCGGGCCGTCGCTCCGCGAGCGGGCGGCCCCGCACACCGGCGAACGGTCGGCGGCGCCGTGGGTGCGGCGCTCCGGTTCGTCGTGCCGGAGCGTCCGGCCGCGGCTTCCCAGGAGTCTTCGCCTCCGGCCGCCGCCGGGCGGAGTCGAGAGGGGGAGACTTCGATGTCATCGAGTGCCGTGTCACGCGGGCCAAGACCCTGGTGGCGGGGCCGGCTGCCGGCGGTGGTCGTGTCGTCCGCACTGGCCGCGGGCGGCCTGACGGTCCTGGCCGGTCCGGCGGCGGCGGAAGGGGTGTGCGCCGCCCCCGTGGTGGCGGATTCCGTCACCACGGTCACCTGTACGGCGGGTGGTTCCGGAAGCCTCACCGTGCCCGAAGGCGCGTCCGGTGCCGTGGTCACCCTCGACGGGGCCGGAGGCGGCAACGCCTACGACGGCACACCGGGCGGCAAGGGCGCGCACCTCGTGGCGACCGTCCCCGCCACGCCCGGGCAGACGTTCAACGTCACCGTCGGCAAACGCGGCGCCAACGCGGCCGCGAACGCGCAGTTCGGCGCCCCCGGGTCCGGCGGTGCCCTCGTCGCCGTCACGACGGCGGCCAACGCCCCGCTGCTGACAGCCGGTTCGGGCGGCGGAGCGGGCGGAGCGGGCATCGGCTCCCCGGCCTATCCGGGAGCGGCCGGCGGCGACAGCGGCAAAGCGGGCGCCAACGGCAACGGCCTGGTCCCCGACGCACAGGGCGGTACGGGCGGAGGCCCGGGCACCGACACCGCAGGCGGGGCGGCGGGGACGGGCGGGCCCGGCACGGACAACGAGGGCGCCGACGGCTCCCCGGGCGCCTGGCCGAACGGCTCCGGCGGCTCCGCCGCGCAGGGAGTCTTCAGCCCGACCGGCGCCGGCGGGCGCGGCGGCGCCGGGTACGGAGGCGGCGGCCGGGGCGGCGCCGGTGGCCGGTACGGAACCACCGGCGGCGGGGGCGGCGGAGGCGGCGGCGGATCCAGCCTGGTCTCCGGCACGGTTCCCGGCTCACCGGTCACCCTGACCGACGGGGCCAACACCGGAGACGGCCGCATCGTGTTCGCCTTCCACCGGGCGCCCACGGTCACCGCCATCAGCCCGGACAGCGGAATCGCCGCGGGCGGCACGACGGTGACGGTCACCGGCACCAACCTGGCGGGTGCCACCATCACCTTCGGCGCGGGCAACCCCGCCACCGGCGTCACCTGCACACCGACCTCCTGCACCGCCACCGCGCCGGCCGGCACCGGAACGGTGGACGTACAGGCCACGACGCCCGGCGGCACCAGTGCGCCGTCCACCGCCGACCGCTTCACCTACGTCCCCCTGCCCGTGGTGACCTCGCTCAGCCCGTCCTCGGGCACGACGGACGGCGGTACCGTCGTCACGGTGACCGGCACCGGCCTCGGCGGCGCCACCTCGCTCACCTTCGGCCCCGGCAACCCGGCCGGCGCCCTGTCCTGCACCGCGACCACGTGCACGGCCACGGCACCCGCGCACGCCGCGGGCGCGGTCGACGTACAGGTCACCACGCCGGGCGGCACCAGCGCCGCGGCCGCCGCGGCCCGGTACACGTACCAGCTCCCGCCCGCCGACATCGACGTGGACCTGACCGCGCAGCCGGGCCTGAGCCTGCTCGTCCCGTACCTCACCTACACCCTCACCGCCCACAACACCGGTCCCGGTACGGTCACTTCTGCCACGCTCACGGCGACCCTGCCGCCGGGCTCGACAGCCGGCGCCCTGTCCCCGGGGTGCACGGGCCTGGGAACCACCGTGACCTGTGTCTACGGCACGATCCCCGCCGGCACGGCCTCGGCCAAGACGTTCCGGGTCCCGCTGAGCCTGCTCTCACTGGGCCGCGTCTCGGTCACCGCCACGCGGACGGCGTCCGCTCCGGCCGACCCCAACACGCTCAACGACAGCGCGACCGCCTCCTGCACGGTCGTCTCCGTCCTCCTGGCCACCTGTCCCTGACCCCGGACGGGCCCGGCCCATACCCGCTGCCCCGCGAGCCCACCGGCTCGCGGGGCAGCGGCCGTCGCGGACTCCCATGGGGGACTCCTTGACTTCGTCGGGCCGCTGCCCGACCCTCGGCGCACCCCGGCCCGCTTCCTCAGGGGCCCACAGGCAGGGAGGGCGCATGGGACAGCTCGACGGCAAGGTCGCGGTCGTCACCGGCGGTTCGTCCGGCATCGGCCTGGCGATAGCCGCCCGTTTCGTCCAGGAGGGCGCCCGGGTCTTCCTCACCGGCCGACGGGAGGCCGAACTCGCGCGGGCCGCGGACACGTTGGGAAGTTCGGTGATCGCCGTTCCGGGAGATGTGACCCGCGAGGCCGACCTCGACCGCCTCTACACGGAGGTGGAGGCGGCGGGCAGCCCCGTGGACGTCCTGGTGGCCAACGCCGGCGGCAGCCGGCCGGCCGGACTCGCCGATCTCACCCAGGACCAGTTCGACCTGACGACGGACCTCAACTTCAAGGCGACCTTCTTCACCGTGCAGCGCGCACTGCCCCTGTTCGGGGACGGCGGCTCGATCATCCTGCTCGGTTCGGCGGCCGGCTCCGCCGGGTCCAGGAGTTTCGGCGTCTACGCCGCGACGAAGGCCGCCGTCCGGTCGATGGCCCGCAGCATGGCCCTGGAACTGGCCGACCGCGGGATCCGGGTCAACACGCTCAGCCCCGGCCCGATCGCCACCCCCTCCCTGGCGCAGGCCCCCGCCGAGGTCATCGCGGAGGCGACGGCCCGCGTCCCCCTCGGCCGTCCCGGCCGCCCCGAGGAGGTGGCCGCCGCCGCACTGTTCCTCGCCTCACCCGAAAGCAGCTACGTCACCGGGATCGAGCTCTTCGTGGACGGCGGCGCGCGCCAGGTCTGACCGGGTGCCTCAGCAGCTCTTGGACCAGGTGTGGGAGCTGCCGCGGTCGTTCGCCCCCGCGTCGTAGCCGACCTCCTGTCCGGGGGCCAGGCACAGGGTGACGTCGCCGATCAGCTCGCGGCCGTCGTACACCTTGACGTGGTCGGCCACGCCGGGCCCGGAGACGCCGTGGTTGGCCCAGGAGGAGTCGAGATCGGACATGTCGCCCTCCCACCAACGGTCGTCCCCGCTGTGCTCGATCTTCAGTCCGTCGAAGTTGGCGTCCGTCCAGACGCAGAAGTAGCCGCTGCGGCAGTCCGCCGCCTCGGCGGCGGCCGAGGTGGCGAGGATCGCGGAGACGGAGACCACGACGGTCGCGAGGAGGGTGGTGAAGCGCTTCATGCGGGTGGGTTTCCCTTCGGTGGTGGGGGTGGTGGGTTCTTGAGCACGGTGGTGGCTTCGGTGAGGGCGTGGGCGCGCAGTCGCTGCCAGTCGGCGATCTCGGCGCGGTGGCGGGCCCGGACCTCGGCGAGGTCCCGGTGGGTGTGGGAGGCCTCGGGCCGCAGGTTGTTGACGACGACCGAGGCGCGGAACCAGCCGGGCTGGTCCCCGTACAGCCGCTGCTGGGCGGCGGCCAGGCAGCCGTCGGTGTGGGCGCGTACGACGTAGCCGGTGGGCAGGGCGACGGACAGTTCGGCCGGACCCGACCCGAAGAGGGCGGCGCTGACCCGGCTGTCGTCCGTACCCGGCTGCCGGCCGCGCCCGTCGCGGGGCGGGACGAGGCCCTGGCGGATCAGGCACGCGTCGGTGAGGCGCTGAGCGGCGGCCTTGATCAGCTCGTCCGGGTCGTCGCCGGTCGGCCCGGCGCCTGCGACGGCGCAGCCCGTCAGGAGTAGGCAGGTCAGGGCGATGGCGGTCGGCAGCCGCCCGGCCCGGCATGAGCGGCGGAGCGTCCGGGGCCCGGGCAGTTCCTTGATCACAGGCATGCTGTCTAGCCGCACCAGCGTCGGGCTGGACAGGGCACGGGGCTCCGCTTCACCCGACCGGGTGTGCGTTTCACCCAGAGAAACGATGCGGCACGATCACATCGTCAGGTGCCCGAAAACGGCGGCGATCAGGACTCCGGCGGCGAAGACGAGGAAACTGACCACGGTCATGACGGCGAGCCGGCGGCGGCCGACCCCGGGCCGCATCGCGTGGTGCTCGTGCCCTCCGGCGGCCGTGGGGCCCGGCCCGCCGGAGAGGGCCGCGCCCGCCAGGGCCACCCCCGCGGCAAGGGGAACCGGCTCCGCATCGCGGACGGTCAGCATTCCGTGCTTGAGCCCCCGGTCCACCAGCCACCAGTTCATGGGCAGCGCCACGAGGAAGCCGGCGCACAGGGCGATGGACATGATGAACCAGAAGGTGGGTCCGGTGGGGCTGGGGTGGGGCATGGTGTTGGTCATCCAGGGGTTCATGACCGCCGTCATGCCGCCCATGACCGCGTTCATCGACAGCAGCTCCGCCATGAACGTCTTCTTCAGCGACGTGCCGTAGCCGCCGAACATGTCCTTCATGAAGAGGGCCTGGAAGACCGTCCAGCCGAACAGGAAGCCCAGCGCGTACTCGCACAGCAGCTCCGCCCACGGCTGGAGCCCGAGGTTGTAGGTGATCACCGCTGCGACGAGGATGCCGACGCCGTCGCCGGCCACGCAGTGCATGGTGGAGCCGACGACCTGACGCCACTTCGCCGCCACGTACTGCTCGTGCGTACCGGGCAGCGGTTCACGGCAGCTCAGTACGTACAGCAGGGCTCCGAACAGGCTGCTGAAGGCGGTGGTGATGACGAAGCCCCACTTCATCACCGTCGCTTCCGGTGTCTTGCGGATGTCGACGGCGACGAAGGCCACGGCGACGACCACCTGCAGGAACCACAGCAGCATCACGCCTTCGAGCAGCACGGACGCCTCCCGTCGGTCACTGCCGACAGCCTGTCAGGCCTCGTGGCGACCGGCCACTCGGAGGCCGACGGTCGTGGCGGTGCCTCCCACGCGGATCCGGAGGCCCGAAGGCCCGAGGCGTGCCGAGGCGGTGATGGTGGCGGGGCTGCCGACCGCATCGCCCATGTCGACGGCGATGCGCGTGGTGCCCGGCCGCGCCAGGCGGGCGGCCAGGCAGGCGGTGCTGTTCGCGTTGGCGATGTCCTCCGGGACCCCGATCGACGGCGCGAACATCCGGGCCGCCGGCTCGCCCGACGCCGAGGGCGGCGAGTAGACGTACGCACCCAGCAGGCCCAGACGGTCGCAGGCGTCACGGAGCCCGTCGAGGTCCGGGTCCATGGCGGCGAGCACGACGCGGCTCGGTACGGGCACCAGCAGGCGCTCCCGGCCCACCCCGGCGACCCGCACCCCGGGCGCGGCCTCCTCCGCGGCGATGCCGAGTGGCGCGAGCGTCGAGTCCCGCTCGGCGGCGGTCGGGGGACGAAGACCGACGGGGCCGGGGTCGAATGCCGCCTCTATGAGCGCCCCGTTCCGCACGGCCCAGCCGTCGAACGCGCGTGTGGGCGTCCGGAAGGCGACCCGGTACTCCGCCCCGGCGTCGACCCCGGCCCCGGCCTCGGCCCGGGCCCGGGAGGCGAGGAAGGCCAGTGCGACGACCGTGCCGTGCCCGCAGGCGGGCAGCTCGCCCTCGGAGGTGAAGAACCGGATGCCGACTCCGGGCGGCCCGGGCGTGCCCCGGCGCGGCACCCGGAGGAAGACGGCGTGCGAGGTCCCGTGTTCCGCGGGCACGCACCTGCGGTCCTCGTCGCCCAGCCGTTCGTCGTCCGGCACCACCGCGGTGGGGCTGCCACCGGTGCCGTCGCGCAGACAGGCGTGGACGAGGTTCATACGGGAATCCGGAACCGGGCGGCGCCCACCACGACGTGGAACACCTCGGTCGACCCGGTGTGGTGGTGCGGACCCGCGCCATCGGCCCCGGCGGCCGAACCGTCGTGGACCCTCTTCCGCTGCGCAGGCTGCCGGCGGCCCTGGCACCCGTTGCGGGGAAACGCCTTTGAGTCTCCAGTGACCGGAGACGGCACAGTGGGGGACATGGACGCCACGACCCTCTGCTCGATCGGGGAACTCTCCCGACGGACCGGCCTGCCCGTGAGGACCATCCGGTTCTACTCCGACTCGGGGTTGGTGGCGCCGACCACCAGAAGCCCCGCCGGTTACCGGCTCTACGGCCTCGACGCACAGCTTCGTCTGGAACTCCTGCGCACACTGCGTGAGCTGGGCTTGGACCTGGCCACGATCCAGCGGGTGCTGGACCGTGAACTCACGGTGGCGGAAGTCGCCTCGGCGCACGCCGATGCCGTGGATGCCCGGATCCGGGTGCTGCAACTGCGTCGGAGCGTTCTCAGAGCCGTGGCCGCGAGCGGGTCCGGCCCCGAGGGGATCAAGCTCGTGCACAAGCTCACGCAGTTGTCCGGCGAGGAACGCCGGCGTCTGATCGACGATTTCATGGACGGGACGTTCGGCATCACCGGCAGCGCCGGCGCGCCGGAAGGCGACCGGGCGGCCGAGGCGGCGATGGTCCGAGCCGCAACTCCCGAACTCCCCGACGACCCGTCCGGCGAGCAGGTCGCCGCGTGGGTGGAGCTCGCCGAGCTGGTCGGCGACGAGGAGTTCCGGGCGCGGATGCGCCGCACGGCCACGCGCCAGGCCACTGGCGGCGGGCTCGACATCGAGAGCGAGGCCGGCGAGGGCCTGATGGACCTCGTCCGCCAGAAGGTGGCCGAGGCCATGGAATCGGGCATCGACCCGCTCGGCGACCGGGCCGTACCCGTCGTCGACGACCTCGTGCACCGCTTCGCCGAGGTGTTCGAGCGCGCCCCCGACTCGGAATTCCGGCACTGGATGGCCCACCGGTTCGAAGAGGCCCACGATCCCCGGGTGGACCGGTACTGGCGGCTGGTGTGGATCGTCAACGGCTGGCAGGTGGTACCGGACCTGACCCCGGTGTACCCCTGGCTCATCCAGGCCTTGAGGGGCGGCCGCGGGGCATAGTCGCAACGGAGGAGGTCGTTCACCCGAAGCGCCGATGGTGGATCGATTCTGCTTGGGGTATTCGCGTGACGGCGGCGGGCGGACGAGGTCGCGGGGGCAATAGGACCTCCTGGACACGTCGCTCGTTCGGGAGGTCATCATGCGACTGATTCACACGGCGGCCCTGGCGGCCGCCGCGGCCCTTGCCGCCGGCGCCGGAATCTCGTACGCCCAGCAAGGCCCGGCCGAGGTGTCGGCCCAACGCCAGATCACGACTTATGTGGTGTGGGGCCACACGGAAGTGGATCCGGGGCAGGTCGTCACCGCGAGGACGGACGACTGCCCGGCCGGGCGGCTCGTCACGGGCGGAGGCGGCTTCCTCGCGTTCAGGGACGCCGGGGCCTTCGTCATGAGCGCAAGCTCCATCGCGTGGAACCACGGGCCGAAAGGCTGGTACGTCACCGGCAGGAGCAATGCCACCGAGCGGGTGACCCTGTACACCTACGGCCTGTGTACCGATGCGGTCACCGCGCTGCCCGAGCTGAACGAGAGAAGCCTCCCGCCGGGCCTGCCGCCCGGTACGCCGGGCCTCCCCGAAGGGCATTGAGCAAGCCGCTCGGGTTGTCGGGTGGCGGTTCGGCCAGGCCACCGGTCGATGATCTTGTTCGTCCCTACAGGTCCCCCCGCCGGCTGCGGGGCGTAACGTCCGGGACGTAGACCGCTCGGGACGAGCGCCTGGCATGGTGGCGGGCTCCCGAAGCGGCCGGAGAACGGGGGGAGTTCGGCATGTCCAAGGTGGTTTCGTCCGACGGTACGGTCATCGCCTACGAGCGGCACGGAGACGCGGGGCCGACGGTGATCCTCGTCGGCGGCACGTTGATGACCCAGGTGCGGCACGCACCGCTCGCGTCGCTGCTGGCCGAGGACTTCAGCGTCGTCAACTACGACCGCAGGGGGCGCGGCGACAGCGGTGACCACCCCGTCTACGACGTGCAGCGCGAGATCGACGACCTGGACGCGCTGATCGAGCGGGTGGGCGGGCCGGTGCTGCTGTTCGGGATGTCCTCCGGAGCGGTCCTGGCACTGGAGGCGGTGGCGCGGGGCAGTGCCGTCTCCGCTCTGGCCCTGTACGAGCCGCCGTTCGTCGTCGACGGCACCCGTGCCCCGATGCCGGCCGACTACGTCGAGCGGGTGACGGAGTTCATCGCACGGGGGGAGAGGTCCGAGGCCCTCGCCTACTTCCTGGCCGCCGGGCTGGGCCTGAACGGCGAAGCCGTCGCCGCGATGCGGGACACCCCGGTCTGGGCGGCCTGGGAGGCCACCTCCCCGACCCTGCCGTACGACGGCCGGCTGATGAGCGACACCATGACCGGACGCCCGCTGCCGGCCGACCGCTGGCAGTCCGTACGGATTCCCGTCCTCGTCGGCTACGGCAGCGCGGGTGAGACGTACATGGCCAACGGTGCGAAGGAACTCGCCTCCCTCGGTGACAACTACACCCTGCACGCCCTCCCGGGTCAGGGCCACGCCGTCGATCCGCACGCTCTCGCACCCGTCCTGAAGGCCTTCTTCACCACGGGCACGCCGCACTGACGCGTCCGTCCCCGAGGTTCAGCGCGGTGGCGGGTGCATCGCGAGCCAGTGACGCGCGATCTGCTCGCGCGTCGCGACCCACGCCCCGCCGCGCTGCGCGACGTGCTTCAGGAAGCCGTCGAGGGCGCGGATCCGGCCGGGCCGTCCGATGATCCGGCAGTGCGTGCCGACGCTCATCATGCGCGGGCGGTCGGCGCCCTCGGCGTGCAGGACGTCGAACGCGTCGACGAGGTACGCGAGCATGTCGTCGGCGGTGGTGAAGCCGTGCACGATCAGGAACTTGAAGTCGTTGGTGTCGAGGCCGTAGGGAAGCACGAGGTGCGGCCGGCCGGCCGCCTCCACGTAGAACGGCAGGTCGTCGGAGTAGTCGTCCGAGTCGTAGAGGAAGCCGCCCTCCTCGGCGACGAGCCGCCGCGTGCTGTGGCTCGTACGGCCGGTGTACCACCCGACGGGCCGGCGTCCGACGAGCCGCTCGATGGTCCGGACCGAGCGGACGATGTCGGCGCGCTCCACGTCCTCGGGGACGTGCCGGTAGTCGAACCACCGCCAGCCGTGGCCCGCCACCTCCCATCCGGCGGCGCCCATCGCACGCGCCGCGTCCGGATTGCGCTCCAGCGCCCGGCCCACCGCGTGGACGGTGAGCGGCGCACCGTGCGCCGCCAGGGTGCGGTGAATGCGCCAGAACCCGGCGCGCGAGCCGTAGGCGAACATCGACTCGACGTTCAGGTCCCGCCCGCCCAGCACGGGGGGCGCGCCGACGATCTCGTGCAGGTACCCCTCGGAGCCGGAGTCCCCCTCGAGGACGTTCTGCTCCGCGCCCTCCTCGTAGTTGAGTACGAGGCTGACGGCGACGCGGGCCCCGCCGGGCCAGGCGGCGTGCGGCGGCTCGGCGCCGTAACCGGCGAGATCGCGCTGATGCTCGGACACGCGGCGCACCCTACCGCCGATCGGTCGCGCGCCCGCGGGTAGCGGCCCCGACTCGGCCTCCCGCTCCCGGATGGAGCAGGCGGTCAGTGGGAGTGCCCGCTCTGCCCGTCCGCGGCCGCGCTCGCGGCGGAGGTATCCGCGCCGGTCGTGGCGCCGGCGGGCCCGCCCGCCTGGACGGTGAAGGCCGCAGTCCGGACCTTCCCCTCGTGCTGGAAGTCCAGGAACAGCCGGTACGTCCCGGCGCTCGGGGCCGTGGCGGTGAAGGAGACCTCGGGCCCGGGGCCGCCCGGGTTGGGGTGGACGTGGAGGTAGGCGAGGTCCCCGTCCCGCAGGGCGACGAGGTGGCCGTACGCGCCGAGGTAGGGCTCCAGGTTCGTGACGGGTTTCCCGTCCTTGCCGACGGTGAGCCTGAGCTCGCTCGCCCTGCCCGGATCCAGGGTGCCGCCCAGTGTGACGCCGTAGCCCTCGACCTCCGCCGTCCCGGCGGCCGGTGGCATCGGCGCGGGCGCGTACGAGCCGGGTACGGACAGATCCGCGCCGAGGGTGACGCCCTGCGCGCCGTCGGCGGCGGGGGTGAAGTCGGCGAAGGCCTTGTAGCCGCCCGCCGCGGGCAGGTCCACCGGCGTCGACCACGTTCCGTCGGCGGCCCGGACCGGGTGGAGATGGCGGTAGACCGTCAGGTCGCGCGACGCGACGATGAAGTGCAGTTCCTTGCCGTGCTCGGTCTTGTACGCCGTGACCTTGCGGCCGTCACGGTCCTTGATCGAAAACCTGAGCTCGGCGGGGCCTGGCCCGGCCTGCCGCGTGTCCAGGGACAGCGTGTAGCCGGCGTCCGAGACCTGAAGGCCGCCGGGCGCGGACGCCAGGGCCGCTTCCCGGGGGCTGCCGTGTCCGTCCCCGCCTCCGCTCGGCGTGCCCGCCTGTGCGGAGTGGCCCGAGTGGTCCGCCTTCTCCGGGGCGCCCATCGGGCCGACCCCCTTGCCGACTCCGTACGCGGTTGCGAAGGCCGCCGTGAGCGCGGCGGCGAAGGCGGTGATCCTCAGTCCGGTGTTCATGTCTGCTCTCCCGTGCGAGGGGTGGGGGTGCTGCGGCGGCTGCCGACGCTCGTCACCATACCCCCCAGGGGTATCAAGTCAAGCGGGGTGATCCCCTTGCGCTCGATACCTGAGGGGGGTATATCTGAGGGCGTTCAAACCGATACCCCCTCCAGGTATCCGAGCGAAGGAGAGATCCATGTCCTGCTGTACTCCCGAAGGCACCTGCGGCACGACGGCCGGCACGACGGCCGGGACGGCGACCGCCGTCGCCATCGCCGCCCCGGACGCCACCGTCAGCACCGCCTACCGCGTCTCGGGGATGACCTGCGGACACTGCCGTACGGCCATCACCGCCGCGGTCGGCGCCCTCAACGGCGTCGTCTCCGTCGACGTGGACCTGGCCGGCGGCCTGGTCACGGTGATCACCGTCGGCGAGCCCGACGACCCCGCCATCGCGGCGGCGATCGACGACGCCGGCTACGAACCGGCCGGCCGCGCCGCCTGACGCGCGGCCCCGACCGTCCCGCTGCCGGGGCCCGTCCGCTCCAGGCCCCGCCCGACCGGGCCCCGGCCCTTCCCACCCCTCCCGCGCACGAACGAGGAGCAGCACCCATGACCACCACCGTCGGCGCCGCCGAGGTAGAACTCGCCATCGGCGGCATGACCTGCGCCTCGTGCGCCGCCCGCATCGAGAAGAAGCTCAACCGCATGGACGGGGTCGAGGCCACCGTCAACTACGCGACGGAGAAGGCCAAGGTCACCTTCGCCGCGGACGACGTCTCCGTGGCGGACCTGATAGCCACCGTCGAGGCCACCGGCTACACCGCGCACGAACCCGCGCCGGTCCGTGACGACGGCGCGGGGGCCGCCGCAGAGCCTGCCGGGGACCACGACGAACTGCGCCCCCTCCGTCAGCGCCTGCTCACCGCCGTGTCCCTCGCCGTCCCCGTTATCGCGATGGCGATGGTCCCCGCGCTCCAGATCGAGTACTGGCAGTGGCTCTCGCTGACCCTGGCCGCGCCCGTGGTCACCTACGCGGCCTGGCCCTTCCACCGTGCCGCCTGGACCAACGCCAGGCACGGCGCGGCCACCATGGACACCCTGATCTCGGTGGGTACGACAGCCGCGTTCCTGTGGTCGCTGTGGGCGCTGTTCTTCGGCACCGCCGGCACGCCCGGCATGACCCACGCCTTCGAGTTCACGATCGCCCGCACCGACGGCGCCGGCAACATCTACCTGGAGGCGGCGGCCGGAGTCACCGCCTTCATCCTGGCCGGCCGCTACTTCGAGGCCAAGTCCAAGCGCAAGGCCGGTGCCGCCCTCAAGGCACTGCTGGAACTGGGCGCCAAGGAGGTCACGGTGCTGCGCGGTGGCCGCGAGGTCACCGTGCCGACCGCGGAACTCCAGGTCGGGGACCGCTTCCTGGTCCGCCCCGGCGAGAAGATCGCCACCGACGGCATCGTCGCCGAGGGCTCGTCCGCCGTGGACGCCTCCATGCTCACCGGCGAATCCGTACCCGTCGAGGTCGGCGTCGGCGACCCGGTCACCGGTGCCACCCTGAACGCCGGCGGCCGACTCGTGGTCGAGGCCACCCGCGTGGGCGCCGACACCCAACTCGCCCGGATGGCGAAGCTCGTCGAGGACGCCCAGAACGGAAAGGCCGCCGCCCAGCGCCTCGCGGACAGGATCTCCGCGGTCTTCGTACCCGTCGTCATCGGCCTCGCACTGGCCACCCTCGGCTTCTGGCTCGGCTCCGGCGCCGGACTCACGGCCGCCTTCACCGCGGCCGTCGCCGTCCTGATCATCGCCTGCCCCTGCGCCCTGGGCCTGGCCACCCCCACCGCGCTGATGGTCGGCACCGGCCGGGGCGCCCAGCTCGGCATCCTCATCAAGGGCCCCGAAGTCCTGGAGACCACCCGCAAGGTCGACACCATCGTCCTCGACAAGACCGGCACCGTGACCACCGGCAGGATGACCCTCCTCGCCGTCCACACCACCGACGACACCGACGAGACCGAAGTCCTGCGCCTCGCGGGCGCGCTGGAGCACGCCTCCGAGCACCCCATCGCCCAGGCCGTCGCCACCGGCGCCGCCGCCAAGGCCGGGGCCCTGCCCACCCCCGAACACTTCGCCAACGTCCCCGGCCTCGGCGTCCAGGGCGTCGTGGACGGACACGCCGTCCTCGTCGGACGCGAAAAGCTCCTCGCCGAGTGGGCCATCGAGCTTCCCGTGCACCTGGAGCGCGCGAAGGGCCGGGCCGAGGCGGCCGGCCGTACCGCCATCGCCGTGGCCTGGGACGGCGAGGCCCGCGCGGTCCTGGAGGTGGCCGACGCGGTCAAGGAGACCAGCGCCGAGGCGATCCGGCGGCTGCGCTCGCTCGGCCTCACCCCCATCCTCCTCACCGGCGACAACCGGGCCGTGGCCGAGGCCGTCGCGGCCGAGGTCGGCATCGAGCAGGTCATCGCCGAGGTCATGCCGCAGGACAAGGTCGACGCCGTCAAGAAGCTCCAGGCCGAGGGCCGCAGCGTGGCCATGGTCGGAGACGGCGTCAACGACGCGGCCGCACTCGCCCAGGCCGACCTGGGGCTGGCCATGGGAACCGGCACCGACGCCGCGATCGAGGCGGGCGACCTGACCCTCGTACGAGGAGACCTGCGGGCCGCGGCCGACGCCATCCGCCTCGCCCGCAAGACCCTCGGCACCATCCGCTCGAACCTGTTCTGGGCCTTCGCCTACAACATCGCCGCCCTCCCGCTCGCCGCGGCAGGGCTGCTCAACCCGATGATCGCCGGAGCCGCCATGGCCTTCTCCTCGGTCTTCGTGGTCGGCAACAGCCTGCGCCTGCGCGGCTTCCGGGCCGCCACCGACTGAGAACACGCGAGAACGCCCGAGAACACCGCCCCTCCGCGGAAGCGCACTCCGCGAAGGGGCGGTTCGCCGTACCGGCTCCGGCGGCGGGGCGGTGAAGCGCGCGACCCCCATCCGGCCGGAGCCGGGCCATGTCGTGCGGGCCCCGCACTCGTTGGGCACGAGTGCCGCCCGCGTGCCGTCCCCCAGCCGAAGGCCCGTCCTCGCCCCGCCCGCGGTTCGTCGTCGCCGCCATGGGCTGCGCCGGGGGCATGGTCATGCTGGACCAGACCGTCGTCGCCATCGCCCTCGACCCGGTGGCGCGGAGCCTGGGCTTCACCACGTTCCTCATGCACGCCGTGGTGCTCGTCTACAGCCTGAGCCTGGCCGCGTTCGCGCCCGTCGGAGCCATGACATCACGCCGCTTCGGCCTCCTGCGCACCTTCCGGTGCGGGACCGTGGTGTTCGTGGTCGCCTCCGCGCTCTGCGGACTCGCGCCCGGCGGTGACGTCGCGGGGCCGTACCTGCTCACGGCGAGGGCCGTGCAGGGCATGGGCGCCGCGCTGATGCTGCCGGTGGCCACGACGTTGATCGCGGACGCGTACGAGGAGCGCGAACGGGGCCGGGCGCTCGCCGCGTACGCGGGCCTCGCGCAGATCTTCTTCGTCATGGGACCCGTGGTGGGGGCCGCCCTCATCGTGTTCTTCGGATGGCGGTCGGTCTTCCTCGTCAACGTGCCCGTCGGCGCGCTGACCCTCTGGGCGATCGGCCGGGCGCGCGTACGCGACGAGGCCGAGGGCGGCACGCTCACCGCGGGTCAGCCCCTCGCCGTGATCCTCTCGCTGGGCCTGCTCGTCTGGGGGCTCTACCGGTGCGGCGTTTGGGGCGTCACCGACCCGAGGACGCTCACCGCACTGGTGACGGGCGCGCTGACGCTGGCCCTGACGGTACGACTCGTCCTGCGATCCCCGCGGCCCCTCGTGGACCTGCGGCTGCTGCTCATCCGCCCGTACGCCGTGGAAGTGGCGATCACCTTCATGGTGCAGGCCGCGCAGCTGATCGTCATCGTGCACGGCACGCTGTTCCTGCGGCAGGCCATGGACCTGTCGCTGCCGGCCACCGGAGCCTCCCTGATCCCCCTGGTCGCTTCGTTGACGACGGGGACCCTCCTGTCCGGGTACCTGCTGGACCGTTTCCGGTCGATCCGGGTGCCCGCCCTGCTGGGCCTGACCGCCGCCACGCTGGGTGCGGTGGCCTGGACGGCCGCGCTGCCGTCGCGCGAGTACCCCTGGCTGATCCCCGGGATGGTCCTCGCGGGGCTGGGGATGGGCCTGCCGGTTCCCGCTCTGAGCGCCGAGATGATGCGCGCGGTCCCCGCCGACGAACGGGCCGACGCCTCCGTCCTGCGCCAGACGCTCCGCCAACTGGGCGGGGCGATCGGGCTGGCGAGCGCGGGAGCCGTGGTCCTCGCCGTCGACAGCGCCACGGCGGACGCGTCCGGCATCGTCAGCGCCGGGGCCACCTCCGGCGCCTTCGTGGTCGCGAGCTGTGCCCTGGGCATCGCACTCCTGCTCGCGGCCGTGGCCCTGCCGAAGGGACGGCGTGTCGCCGCGCCCCGACCGGCCTCGCGCCGGTACGGCCCCGGCGCGCCGCCCCACGGGTGAATGCGGTCGATCCCCTCGGGGGCAGGGTGGGATGGCGGATGGCGGGGTGCCCTGCCAGACCGAGGTGACCGGGAGGAGCCCGACATGTCCGTGGCGAACACCGAGGCGAACACCGAGGCGACCGAGGTGGACGTACTGATCGTCGGCGGTGGACCGGTCGGACTCACCGCCCGGGCCCTGCTGGAGCGCTGGGGCGTGCGGACCCTGCTCGTGGAGAAGCACCGGGAGCTGTCGCCGTTCCCCCGGTCACGCCTGGTCAACGCGCGCTCGATGGAGATCTTCCGCCAGCTCGGCCTCGACGCCGAGATCGCCGCCCGCGCGTTCGCGCCGAAGTTCGGCCGCGTCCGCTTCCGCGACACCCTCTACGACGGCGACTTCGCCACCGCCGCGATGGTGGGGGTCAACGCACCGATCCCCGAAAGCCCCGTGATCGGCGTGGTCACCTCGCAGGACCGCCTGGAACCCACCCTGCTGGCCGCGGCGGACGGGCAGGTGCGCTTCGGCGTGGAGCTCGTCGACCTGACCGAAGGGCCCGAGTGCGTCACGGCCGTGCTCGCCGACCACCGGCGCGGTGGACAGACCCGCGTGCGCGCCCGCTACGTACTCGCCGCCGACGGCGCGAACTCCACCATCCGGCAACGGCTGGGGATCGCGACCGACGGCCCCGGGGCGATGGCGGGTTTCACGACGGTCGTGTTCGACGCCGACCTCGGCCGCTGGTCCGCCGAGCAGCCCGCGGGCCTCTACTTCACCTCGCACGGAGCGTTCGCCCCGCTCTACCCCGAAGGCGGGTGGGCCTGGCTCGGGCCCACGCCCGAGGACACCGGGAGCACCGACTGGTCCGACCTAGTCTCGCGCGCCCTCGGCCCCAAGGCCGACGTACGAGCCGACGTGCTGCGCGTCCAGCACTGGGTGATGAACGCGTTCGTCGCCGAACGCCTGCGCCACGGCAGGATCCTGCTCGCCGGTGATGCCGCGCACGCGATCCCGGTCTTCGGCGGAATGGGCATGAACGCCGGCGTCGCGGACGCGCACAACCTGGGCTGGAAATTGGCGGGCGTCCTCCACGGGTGGGCCGGACCGGGGGTGCTGGACACGTACGAGACGGAGCGACTGCCCGTCGCCCACCTGACGCTCGGCCAAGCGGTCGCCAACACCCACCTCGCGCTGCGGGTGCAGAGCCGGCGCCGCGAGCAGCTCCAAGCGGGCCGGGGGGCGGCGGCCGACCAGGTTGAACTGCCCTGGGCCGAGCGGTTCTTCGCCCAGCTCGGCCTCGTCCTCGGTGTCGCCTACCGCTCGGAGGCCGTCCTCTCCGACGGCGTTGCCCCACCCGAGCCGTCCGACACGCCCGCGGACTACGTCCCCACCGCCGAGCCGGGCCACCGCATGCCGCACCTGTGGCTCACACCCGAACGCTCCACCCTCGACACCCTCGGCGAATGGTTCACCCTGCTCACCGCCGACCCCACCCCGTGGGAGCGGCAATCCGCCGCCCCATGGCCACTGCGCATCGAGACCCTGGCCGACGAGCACCGAGACGCCTGGAACCTCCCGCCGCACGGAGCACTCCTCATCCGCCCCGACGGCCACGTGGGCGCACGCTGGCACGACCGCCCGCCGAACGGCCACACCCTCCACGACGCCCTCGACGCCATCACCGGTACGAACCGCCCGCGTTGACCGGGGAGTCGTACGACCGACGCGGCTGCGTCAGTGCGGGATGCGGCGGGACGGGCGGGTGACGAGGTCCTCGCGGAATTCGGCGATCCGTGAATGGACCTGGCGCATCAGGTGGGTGTCCTCGATGCGGTCGAGGTAGAGACAGCGTGCGGCCAGCCCCGGCAGGTCGAAGGCGAAGCACAGCGACATCAGAGGGTTCACGAACAACTCGCTGCCGGCGGTGCGGCTCGTGAACCGGACGTCGCCGAAGGCGCCGCGGACGGCGGCGGCGATCGACCCGTTCACGATGCTGGGACGCTCCGGGGTGTGCTCCTGGGCGTGGGCCACGGCGTCCAGGAAGAGCGCCCCCTCACGGGTGGCGCGTGGTATCGAGAACGCGCCGAGGTAGGCGCCGTCGCGCTCCAGCGCCGCGATGTTCTCCAGCACCAGCGCGTGACTGACCCCGTGATACGCGTCCACCCCGAAGCCCACCGATACGACGAGGCGCTCCGGTACGTCGTCCAGCCCGGCCAGTGCGGCGACGCTGGTCAGGTCTTCCTCGGGCGTGCCGAGACCCGCTTCGTCGCCCCGCATCAGGATGTCCGTACCTCCGTCGACCAGGACGACCGCGTCGATGCGGTGCAGGTCGATCAGGGCCCGGTAGGCGGCCCTGAGCGGCTGCACCCCGATCTGGGGGAAGGCGTACACGGTGTCCGGATAGCCGTGGATCCTCAACCACTGGGCCAGGGTCCGCTCGGGGAAGTAGACCTGATGGGGCGCGGAACGCGGGGTGACGGCGGCGAGATCGGGGGCCTCCCACTCCTCGACGGGCAGGCCGGCGAGGGAGCTGAAGGAGAGGTTCGCCAGGTGTACTCGCTTGCCCTGGTGCATGAGGGAGAGGGCGAGGGGGAGCCCGGCGTAGATGTCGAAGCCCCCGCCGGCTCCCGCGACCAGGACGCGTTCGCAGTCCGCGAGGCGGGCGAAGAGGGGGTTGGTGTGAAGGGCCGTCATGGCGGTCATTGTCCGGGGCGCGGCGCGATGGCGCCGCCGGATTTCGCCACGGGGACCGGCCGGGCGACGGGGGAGCAGGCCGGGCCCGGCGCGCCCCGATCGCTGCCGGAGGCGATTCCCGCCCCCTCGCCCCCCGGATCCTTCCGAGGGGCGGGGGCGGCCACCGGGGCCACCGCGGGGCGCGGCTAGTCCAGCCCGTTGCCCATCAGCACCGACGCCGCGGCATCGCGCTGGTGGGGGACCGGAGCCCCCCAGGACTCCACCGAGACCGTCCGCGTGGGGGCGGGGATGGAGATGCCCTCGGCCCGGTAGCGCTCGTGCAGGCGCTTGATGAACTCGTGCTTGATCCGGTACTGGTCGCTGAACTCACCCACGCCCAGGATCACCGTGAAGTTGATCCTGGAGTCCGCGAACGTGTGGAAGCGGACGGCGGCCTCGTGATCGGCGACCCCGCCCGACACGTCGGCCATCACACCGTCGACGACGTCGAGCGTGACCCGCTCGACGTGCTCCAGGTCGCTGTCGTACCCGACGCCCACCTGGACCAGGATCGAGAGCTTCTGTTCCGGCTGGGTGAAGTTGGTCATGTTCGTCCGCGCGAGACGGCCGTTGGGGATGATCACCAGGTTGTTCGACAGGTTGCGCACCACGGTGTTGCGCCAGTTGATGTCGACGACGTAACCCTCCTCGCCGCTGCTGAGCCGGATGTAGTCACCGGGCTGCACCGTCTTCGACGCGAGGATGTGCACACCCGCGAAGAGGTTGGCCAGGGTGTCCTGCAGCGCGAGGGCGACCGCCAGACCGCCCACACCGAGCGCCGTCAGCAGCGGCGCGATGGACACGCCCATGGTTTCGAGGGCGACGAGCACACCCATGGTGAGCACGACGACACGGGCGATGTTGACGAAGATGGTGGCCGACCCGGCCACTCCCGTACGGGACTGCGCCAGGGACTGTACGAGTCCCGCGACACCTCTGGCCGCCGAGACCGTGGCGATGAGGATCAGCAGGGCGATCAGCGAATCGTTGACGAGACCCGTGACCCGCGTGGTGAGCGGCAGCGCCGACGCCGCCGCGGCCGCGCCCCCGATGACCGCGGCCCAGGGGGCGAGCGTGCGGAGTGCGTCGACGATGATGTCGTCCCCGCTCCATGCCGTCCTGCTCGCGTGCCCGCCCAGCCACCGCAGGAGAGCGCGCAGCAGCAACCCGGCCGCGACACCCGCCGCCACCGCGATGGCGGCCACCACCCAGTCGTGCAGGAGGAGTTCCCGGCTCAAAGGATCCCCTCCGAGGCGCGGGTGTCCGGGCGAACGGCGAGGGGGACCGCCGGCCGACGTATGTGTCGTGTCGTCACTTCTTCACCTGTCAGATCGTGCTGTACGGAGCCCCGTTCGAGCAGGTGTCGCACTCGACCCGGGCTGCCATCCTGCCCCACGGGCAGCGCGGCCCCGCACGTGGGCCCGGGTCTTCGCGTCCGACGCCGGGTCCTGACGTGCGGGGACACCGGCGTGGCCCGCTTGACCCGTCGGGCCGGGGGCCGCAGAGTCGGGAAGCGGCGCCGGGCAGGCACCGGTACCCATGCCCGCCGCGCGCGCCCGCGCGAAACGCCCGTCCGGGAACACCGGGCGGCCTGCAACCCAGGGAGTGGTCGTGCCGATGGTCGTCGACCTGGTCGTGATCGGCATGGCCATCACCCTCGGACCGCTGCACAACAGCGGCTTCATCCTGCTGCTCGGATCACGCCACGGCGCGCGCAAGGGCCTCGCCTTCCTGCTGTCCTGGCTGGCCAACCTGGTCGTGGTGATCGCCTGCGTCGTGCTGCTGACCGGCGGGACGCCTCTCCTCCACCACAGCGCGCCGTCGACCGCCGTGGTCGCGGCGAAGCTGGCGATCGGCGTCGGCCTGGTGATGTTCGGCGTGTACCGGTTCCGGCGGCCGCCCCGCCCGCACAAGCCGCCGAGCTGGACGGCCCGCATCGACAACGCCTCGCTCGGCACCGCCGCGGCACTCGCCTGGCTGCTCCAGCCCTGGGCCCTGGTGGGGGCCGGCGCCGCCACGGCCGTCGACGCCGACCTCTCCTCCCTCTCCGACTGGCTCGTCCTGACCGCTTACTGCCTGTTGGCCACCCTCAGCATCCTGGCCATGGAGCTGTACACCGTACGGGCGCCGGACACCGCCCACGCCCGGCTGGACGGCCTGCGGACCTGGCTCGAGCACCACCAGGACCAGCTGATCGTCAACCTCTCGCTGCTGGTCGGACTCTGGCTCATGGCCAGTGGCGTCTACGCGCTCGTGACCTGACGGAGAGCTGTCGGCGGTCGGCGGTCGGTTGTCGGCTACAGGTCCCCGGACTCCTCCACGTCGCAGTTCGTGAAGGCGGGCGGCCGCGTGCAGAGTGCCGCGAGTCGCTTGGCGAGCTCGGCCGTCTCCGGCGCGTCGCTGTTGGCCATGGCGTCCTCGTACGAGTCGAACTCGACCACGGCCAGCCAGCGGTTCGGATTGGCCCGGTCACGCAGTAGCGTGCGATGCGTGGGGCCGCCCTTGCGGCCTTCGGCCCGCGCCGTCTGCTCGTACTGGTGGATGAGTTCGCGGATCTCGCCGGCGCGCTCGGTTTCGAAGTCGATGATCTGCGCGAACTTCATGGGTCCTCCTGGTGCGAGGCGGCCCCGGCGGTCCGGGAGCCCTTCCCGTCCAAGCAAGCACCGGCCTGCGGGCGCGGCAACTCCGCGCGCGGCCGTTCGGCGTGCGCGCCGGTACGGATGCATCGAGCGCCCCCCCGCGACCCCGCTGCGCTGGAACGTCCTCGAAGGTGTGCGATCGGTTGCATACCGTGACATTCAGGCCTGTCGCCGGTGAGGCGCCCCACAGGACCCACGTCACATACGAAGCGGGATAGTGGCCCCGGAACGTCCCGCCCGGCCGCCTCCCCCACGGCCCCCGGACCACGGTCGTCGCGCCCGTTCTGCGAGGGTGGTTAGTAATCGGGGTCGTTGCCAGGGGGTGGGGGTGTCGGTAGAACTGGATGAGTCGCCGGGCGGCACGGGTGCTTCACCCGCCGCCCACCGATCCCCTCTCCTT